>MVRL01000168.1 GCA_002067705.1 Methanosaeta sp. PtaU1.Bin112 | reverse complement strand
CTTATATTTGGGCTTTTTAAAGTTTTTCTTTTCTTTAGACCCTAATTTTTTAATAATCTTTTCTCTCTCTTTTACATGAACATTAATATTTCTCGCATTTTCACAACACCAACCGCATTTTTCGCATTCAAAACTTATGATTTCAGCTGTTTTGGTAATTGCTGGATCTCCGGAGGCAACTGCATACATAGTCCCTCGTATTATATTATCTAAAGGCTCACCATGGGTTTTAATCTGTTTTGGGGGGATAGTTTTATGGATAGCATTTACTATTTCCCCAATAAAGTTTTCAGCTTCCTGATACCTTTCAACATTAATTCCTGGTTCCTCTTCGTTTAATGATGGTTTAGCTACCTTTTTAATGGTCTTTTTTTGGGGGGAAGAAATATTCATGAATTATGACCTCCAAGTAATTGATAATTAAAGGATAAGTTTGTATTTGAATTACTATAGTAAATTTAAAGTTATTTCATCAAATGCAGCATTTAATAAAAATTAGTTAAAGTGGGTTCTGATTTCATTATATTAATCAATAAATTTATAATCATTTTATTAAATGATTAATATAAATTAAATTTCTTTTCATTGAAAATATATGTACGACTTTTACAAGAAAAATTCTTTAATGAGTTAGTCCTTATTAATATCCAAAATAAAAATCGAATTTAAAAAATTTAAAATAATAGAATGGTGAGGTTTTATTAATTAATATTTAATATGTGATAAACATGAGAATGGTAATTGTAGCCGGAACCCCAGGATCTGGAAAAACGGCGGTGCTGACACACGCCCTCCGCAGTCTAAATGAGAGGGATTTGAAGTCATCGGTGGTTAAAATAGACTGTCTTTATACCGATGATGATAAAAAATTTGCTAAAATTGGAGTACCCATAAAAATTGGTCTTTCCATGGACATGTGCCCTGATCACTACGCTATCTATAATATTGAAGACATGATCAGCTGGGCTGAGGAAAACAACTCCGATTTTCTGGTGGTGGAGACTGCTGGTCTATGCCATCGTTGTGCCCCGTTCACCATGAATTCCCTGGGGGTTTGTGTTATAGACGCCACCAGCGGACCTAACACACCCTTAAAGGTGGGGCCCTTTTTAAGTACTGCGGATATTGCGGTTATAACCAAGGGTGATATGATTTCTCAGGCTGAAAGGGAGATATTCAGGGAGAGGATTCTGGAAGTTAATCCTAACTGTAAAATTATAGAAGCAAATGGTTTGAGTGGTCAGGGATGTGTTGAGCTGGCGGAGGAGATGCTTAAATCTAAAGAAGTCGCACTTGATCAGGAGAAACTGAGGCATTCAGCTCCTCTGGCTGTATGCACTCTTTGCGTGGGTGAAACCAAGGTGAACAAGAAATATCACCGGGGAATACTCAGACGCATCGATGGATTCCAGAGTTATGAAGGAGAATAAAAATAAATTCAATTAAAATTAATATTAACTAATAAAACTTATTCATAATTAAAATTCAGGATGTATCGGAATGAATGATAAAAAAGGGAGTTCAATCAATTTGGATCAGTCCTCACGAATCCAAAATTTACTCCCTGGGTTTAACTGTGGAATATGTGGCTATGCTCGTTGTGATGAATTTGCAGGAGCACTAATCAAGAACAGAACTCAGCTTGAAAGATGCAGATTTTTATTACAGGAGATATTTGACGAAAATAGAACCGAACTGGAAGGGATACTCAGAGAGGAAAAAATAATTCCTGAGGAAGAGAAATTTATAGGTCTTCTGGATGGTTATGAGGCTGATATTATTTTAAACCCTCTTCCAGGGGAGGATTCATGCCGGGAAGTGCTTTATCCCTTCAGCAGAACTGAATTAAAGGAAGGAGACATCATTAAGTACAGACCTCTGGGATGCCCCATCATACACTTCGCCAGAATTTTATCTGAGGATAATGGTCTTATAACCGTACATATAATAGGACCTTGCCATAGACTGGATCCGGAAAAGGAGTTTGATTATATGGACATTGGACTGTGTATGGTGGGTGGATTTGAAGGAATAGTCCAGGGAAAACTACCGGAGGTAGGTGAAACCGTCAGGTTTCTACCAGGCCACTGCATGATGCAAAAGGTGCATTCGGGAGTGGTGGTGCACTCCGAGGGTGAGATGGTGAGAATCGAGGGGATAGATCTGAAGGTGTGGTAAGAGGAAATGGAAATCACCTCTTCCTGGTTTGTGGTTTAGCTTTTAGATATTCGCAAGGATTTATTCTGCTACTCGATGGGATTTAACAGCTATCTTTGATTTTGATCGCAAATCAATTTCGAGATGCGGCTGAAGGAGGGCGAGATCTCCCACCGCTGGCCTTTGGGCTGCCCAATCAACTATTTTCTGAAAATGCCCAGAAACCGGCAGTGGATAATCATCCTGCATCTGGTCGGCCCGGTGCGCCTGCTGCAGGGCCTGCCAGCGCCCGAGGATATCGGTAACTGTGCGGGAAGGCCGTCTTCGCAGCCGCAGCAGAAGGCCGGAGGTAAGGGAGATGGTGGGAATCCTGCCGGAGCTACTCCATGATGCAGAAGGAGCATTCGGGAGTGGTGGTGCACTCCGAGGAAAGAAGATTTGATGAACAGACAAGGGTAATGATATTGGCGAAGAAATATAAAGTATGATCAGGATCTATCATAATTATGAAAAGTATTTGGCTAGCAATATTGATCCTGACGACCGCAGGAATTTGCACCGCACAGGTTCCTGATTTAGTCGGGAACTGGACAGGCTCTCAGAATGCCTATATTGCAGAAAATGGAGGTTACAGACTATCGGAAAACGAGAGTACCCATCTGTTTATCACCGAGCAGAAGGATCGGCTATTTGCAGGATATGTGACATATCCGTCGAATGGGAAGGAGATTGTAGAGAGTCTTGCCGGAGCAATCGGATTGGATAACAAAACGCTCTATATAGCCGAATTGATTGATGGGTATGACTTCGGTACGATCATTTCAGATGATGAGATTGAATTAATTTATATAGCAGATGGAGAAAACGGAAGAACTGTCATCAATAGGCTCTTCCGCATAAATGAATAAGCCGAGTTATTATATTTTTATTAAATGAAAGGCAATTATGCTGCATTAAATTTTACCAGGATTACTCGAATCTGCCGCTATCTCATAGGATCCCGCCCATCCGCCTCTCAGAAAAGATTTCTTCATTAAAGCGACTGAAGCGATCCAGTGGCAGGCCAGGAAGCCAGGAGGGCGACATTCCTAATGCGCGAGTTGTCCGAGAAGACGGATCGCGCCGTCCGGAAGATTTTATCGCTCGGTGGCGATAAGGAAAGCGAGCGCCTAGCCGCGCATCAGATTTACCGCCAGATCAAGCGCTGTCCTGGGCCTGGTGAGAAGAACCATGCCCGCGGCATAGGCTGCCTTCTTTGCAAATGAGCCTTCTGAGATCAGCCTCTTTCCGGATAGACCTCGAACAAGCCTATCGATCTCAGAATCCGTCATCTTAGAGAGCGTCTGCAGAGAGGCTCTGCCCATGCGGTACTGCCAGTAGAACTCCCTCTTCCATAGCTGCTCATACCGGCAGAGAGCTCGGCGGGACACATCCCCGGCCAGGACCGCCTCTGCAGCCACGCTTCCGCAGATCGTGCCGGCTCGCATGCCGTAGGCCAAGCCGCTCTGCCCGGCTGCTCCTCCTGTGACCATAAGGGAGTCGGCGACAATCTCTCCCGGCAGAACGCAGATCGGATCTCCGCCTCTGCGCACCGATAGAATCTTCAATTTTTCAATATCCCTGTACTGAGAGGCTTTGTAGGCCTTGAAGAGCTTCAGGAAATTGCGGAAATACGGCTGGACATTTCCGCCGTGGCCACGCACAAAGACCCCCAGAGTGGCACGATCGCCCCCTGCTGGAGAGAAGGTTGCCTTCCAGCCCGGTGCCATGCTGCCGATCCAATACTGAAAGAACATCTCCTCACCCAGGCCAGGATGCTCAATATCTGCTTCCATTGCCCAGGCGATATCCTCTGGATGACGCATCGTCACGAGGCCTGCCTGCCTGGAAAGGCCAGAGGAGATCCCGGATGCATCTACCACTATCCTGGCTTCTATCTCATCCGCACTTGCATCCATTTTTTCATTCAGGGACACAATTCTGCTGCCGTCCTCGGTCCGGGATTTTCCTGCCGCTGCAGCCAGCAGGGCCACCCCGCTGCTCTGGGCAAGGCTCAGGTAGTGCTCATCGAATCGCTTACGGTCGATGAAATAGCCCTTAGCGGGAATACAGGCGCTCTGGCCGGAAGGAGAGAGGATGCTCATTCCATCCAGCTCTTTTTTCAGGTAGCAGTCCTCAACTTTAACGCCAGAGGCGGAAGCCATTCCCTCAAAGAGGGTGTTTGCGGTGTGATCGAGCCCTGCCAGATCCCTGTCCACCATTATCGTCTCTGCTCCGCCTTTCGCAGCGGAGATGGCAGCCATCAGACCTGCGGGCGAAGAGCCTACCACCAGAACATCGCACTTCACGCTCGACGGTAGGATGGGAGATGAGATTAACCTTTCCTCAGAGTGTTCTTACAGATTTCTCCAGATGCGCTATCCGGCTTTCCAGATCCTCAAACAGCTCAGGCGTGGCTTTCAGGTGCTCGGCTGCCCCACCATGATAATCCGCGCATCCAACTGCAAAAGGGACTTGAGGACAGAAAAGAGCAAATTTGTCTTGAAGCAGCCCAATCGCCCTCAGGGTCGATGGCATGCACGCGCTCGTCTGTTTTTAGAAAAACTCTTTATGGAAAAAGCGCAAATATATCATGCGATCCCTATGGCTAAAATTACAGGCGAACCGGGAAAAATATCATTGAAATTCTGCTCTGGCAAGGGAATTGAGGAGTTTCAACAAAAATTCTCTTTGACCAATTCCGAGATAGCCTCTTTTCTCAGAGATCTCGCTCAGGAGATAGAATCTGGGGGTAAGGTTGAGGTCGCCTATGGTAGCGTCTCTCTCTCGGTCAATCCTGCACCCCCGATCAAGCTTGAAGTCGAATTAGAAGATGATGAGCTTGAGATTGAAATAAAGCTTAAGGATTGGCATTAAGCTCATGTGTTGAATAATTTTGAGATCGGGAAGTCGTCCTATTTTTCCGCAAAATAGCCTATATTTAACCAGAAAAAATGAATTCATCAATCAGGCTACGCAAAAGACCTTAGGTAGGTTTTAAAGCTGATACGATGGATGAGATATCATGCGCAGCCTTGCAGATATCCGCCTCCTGCTACATATAGCAGACTAGTGCCTATCTTTCCGATACTTTTTGGAGACGGTGGTTTATGGGAATCCTCAATCATCTCATCCACAGAATATGCGCCTCTTCCAGGGGGATGAAAGCATGTTCATGGTAAGGCACAATCCGGGGAGTGTAGTCCTCCGCTGCCCTTTTCGCCGGCGTCCTTGCGCTGTAGATAAATCCATTTATAGCTCCCGCAAGCGGTTCATGCTGAGCCATGAAGATCCTCTCAGGCCCATTCTGATCTTTCGATCCTCCTTCCTTCAATCCCCCACTCACCTGGCTCTCCTCTTCCCGGCCAGCCTCCGATCCCCTCTCTTCAACTTTCTCAGGCAGGGGATCGGCATAAAGCTGCACTTGAACATCCTGGGCGGGAAGCTGGCCGAGATAAACCTCCACAGAAAAGCTCCAGAATTCGCCATCCCGGCTTACACTGAGCCTGCCGAATCGCAATTCCCTCCAGCACTCACTGATCCGCCTCTGCCATCCGGCCAGCTCCACTGCCAGCTTTGCTCCGTCTGCAATTCGATTCCTGTAGGCCGCTGTCGCCGGCCGGTAGATCTTTTCTGCGTATTCCCTCATCATCCTGGCGCTGTTAAACCTGGGCGTGAGCCGGGCCATGCTGGCCTTCACCTTCGCCACCCATCCTCTTGGTATGCCTTCTATATCCCGCTCATAGAAGAGGGGCACAATCTTCTCCTCCAGGAGGCGGTAGAGCTGCTCGGCATCTGCTTCATCCCCGCTCGACTCATTGTGCTCCATCCGGTCTCCCAGCGCCCAGCCTACCTCCGGCTCATATGCCTCATCCCACCAGCCGTCCAGATTGGAGAGATTGAGCCCGCCGTTGGCCAGGACCTTCATTCCGCTCGTCCCGCAGGCTTCGTTTGGCCGCAGAGGGGTGTTGATCCAGACATCCACTCCCGGCAGAAGGTGCTGGGCCAGATCGATGTCGTAGTCCTCCAGAAATACCACCCGATCAGATACCTCCGGCCTGGCTGCGAAGCTGACCATCTTCTTTACCATCTCCTTTCCCCGCTCGTCTGAAGGATGGGCCTTGGCAGCCATCACCAGCTGGACGGGATGACTGCGGCTGGTGAGAATGGCAATCAGCCTCTCGGGATTTCTGAGAAGCAGATCGGTTCGCTTGTAAGCGGTAGCCCTCCGGGCAAAGCCCAGGGTGAGAACATTGTAGTCAAGAACATGCCTGTCTGACTCAATCTCCCCCAGGTCGGCTCCGCGCTCCTGAAGCTGCCTGGCATGACGGCGCCTTACATAGTCAATCAGATCTTTCCTGGCCTCAGCCCTAAAGCACCAGATTTCCAGGTCGCTCGATTTGGATATGCCGCCCTTCAGGTAGTCAATATCCTCCAACAGGCAGTCGCCCGGACAGGTCTCCGACCAGATCTTTTGAGCGGCTGGCGAATCCCAGGTTGGGATGTGAACCCCATTGGTCACATATCCCACGGGCACCTCGATCTCAGGCCAGCGGGGAAAGTGAGGCTGAAAGATCCTGCGGCTTGTCCGGCTGTGCAGCCGGGATACACCATTGACGTGACTGCACCCCATCAGCGCCAGGTGAGCCATGTTGAACGGAGCGCTTTCATCTTCAGGCCGGTGAGCGCCCAGGGCCATCAGATCAAGACGGGAAAGGCCCATGAGATCCGCATAGAATTTAGCATACTTGTCGACCAGAACCCGATCGAAACGATCAAAGCCCGCCTCAACCGGAGTGTGGGTGGTAAAGACATTTCCCGCCCTGGTGGCCCAGAGTGCCGCAGCCAGAGGGCAGCCGGTCTTCTTCATGAAGCTCTGCGCCCTGGCCAGGACCACGAAGGCGGCATGCCCTTCATTTAAATGGCAGACCTCCGGCTGAATTCCCAACTTCTCCAGAACATGCCAGCCGCCGATGCCCAGCACAATCTCCTGGATCAGACGCCGCTCCTGTCCGGGGGCATAGAGGTTGGCAGTTATCGCCCTATCCCAGGGACTGTTCATGGGATCGTTTGAATCCAGCAGATAGAGATTCACCCGGCAGACATTGGCCTGCCAGACGCGCAGGATTAGATCCCTTCCCGGAAGGCTGATCTTGACTCTCAGCCTTGATCCGTCCCGATCCCTGGCAGGAACCAGCGGCATGGTATCCGGATCGTTGTAAGGAAAGGCTTCCACCTGAGAGCCGTCCGGGGCCAGGAGCTGGCGGAAGTATCCCTGTTGATAGAGCAGACCAATTCCTATGACTGGAACAGCCAGATCGCTGGCGGTCTTGAGAAAATCTCCCGCCAGCATCCCCAGACCCCCGGAATAAATGGGGAGAGCCTCAGACAGACCGAACTCCATGCTGAAGTAGGCCACGCAGGATGGCCCATATAACCACCCCGACGGCGGCATCTGCAGGAACCTGGCCCTCTTTTCCTGCCAGGATGAGATCTCCCTGACCAGCTCCTCATCTCTGGCAGCCTGCTCAAGCCGGGCGGAAGAGACATTCTGCAAGATCAGGTAAGGGTTCTTAGTCTTCTCCCAGGCTTCAGCATCGAGCAGCTCCCAGATCTTGTCTGTGGTCTGCCGAACTGTCCATCGCAGATCAAGAGCCAGATCAGCCAGGCCTTCGAGGCCCGCCGGCAGGTTAAGGTCGGAATGGGCAAACATCGCTTTTCTCATTAATCTTATGGGAAATCAAACTTTCGTGCAAAGATGAGGGCAGACAAAGGTGACCTTAAATAGAAAAAATGCATAATGGTTTTCATTGTCAGGATATTGTTCTGGATGGAGTGGGTTATGATGATCAATCGGATTATGTTACCACTGGCAGCAATTATTTTTATCTGCCTGTGTCCCGGGCTGGCTTCGGATCAGTCTTCTTCTGCAACCGATCAGGAAGCTGGCTGGTATGTTTATGAGACTCCGGAAGACTCTGCCCGGCTGGTGGAAAATGCGGCCTCAGGCTCTATGCCGGATAAGAGCAGCCTGTTGATAGTCAATTCCAATGGCCAGCAGTCGCGCACTGCTCAGGATGTCCCATCCGGTGCCTGGGTAGAGCTGCGGCTGGCAGCCCCGGAAAGCGGTGAGATGCGGCTCTTCTGCCTCTACCCCACCGGCTCTGCTGTTCAGGTTCTCAGCGGCGCAGTGGAAAAGGGCAAGAGCTACACGGCATGGCAGCAGGCTGGTCTGCAGGGTGAATATGAACTGTGGTTTACCGTAGGGAGCGCCAAGAGCAACTCCGTGAAGATCACAGTCAGTGAAGAAGAGGTGGCCATGGAAACTGCGCCTATGGCAACAGGAGCGAGCGGAAGCGGAGGCATGCTCTCCAAGGCCATCAGCAGCGCGCCGCAAATGGCCTATGCTGCAGCTCCTGCAATGGCAGCCGCTCCCAGTCCCAGCATCGGATTTTCTGCGGGCGGAGCCAAGGACATCAATAACTTCCGGGAGAATATTCTACAGGATTACTTGCCCCTGCCCAGCGATGTGACCTACGAGGGTCTTTTCTATGATTATTACTTCTACACCGGAGAGGCAAAGGAGTGCAAGAAGCTCTTCTGCCCGTCCTACAGCTACGCGGTCAGTAAAGATCCATTCTCAATGCAGCCGCAGTATTATCTCTCTGTGGGACTGAACTCAGGAATGACTGATTTCCAGAGAAAGAAGCTGAACCTTGTGGTGGTGCTGGACTTCTCAGGCTCTATGGGCAGTCCCTTCGATGAGTACTACTACGACCGTTTCGGCAATAAGGTAGAGCAGAAAGATGATGATTCGACCACAAGCAAGACCAAGATGGAGATTGCCGATGAGTCGGTGGTAGCCCTTTTAGATCACCTCAAGCCGGACGATCGCTTCGGTATGGTGATATTCAGCGATGATGCATTCCTCGTCGATCCGCTTACAAGCGTTGCAGACAAGAATCTGGACCGCCTCAAGAGTCAAATCCTCCAGATCAGGGAGACATACGGAACCAACATGGAGGCGGGAATGGAGAAGGGAACCACTCTCTTCGACCGCTTCCTGCAGGCGGATAAATCTGAGTATGAAAACAGGATTATCTTCCTCACCGATGCCATGCCCAATATAGGAGAGACCGGTGACCTTGGCCTATACCGCATGCTGGAGGATAACGCCGATCAGGGAATCTACACCACATTCATCGGCATTGGAGTGGACTTCAATACAGAGCTCATAGAGAGCATAAGCAAGATCAAGGGCAGTAACTACTATTCTGTCCATTCGGCAAAGGAATTCCGCACTCGCATGGACGATGAATTCGATTTCATGGTCACGCCGCTGGTCTTCGACCTGCGCCTCAAGCTTGATTCACCGGGCTACGAGATTGAAAAGGTCTACGGCTCACCGGAAGCAGACCAGGCCACAGGAGAGCTGATGAAGGTCAATACCCTCTTTCCCTCAAAGGCTGAGGAAGGCCAGGTTAAGGGCGGAGTGATCCTGGTCAAGCTGAAGAAGCTCTCCAATCAGGGCAGCATGCGCCTCTCCGTAAGCTATGAGGATCGAAACGGAGTGAAGGATAGCGACGAAGCCGAGGTGATGATGTCCGGGCAAGAGGCGGATTTCTACCAGAACAGCGGCATTAGAAAGGCTGTGCTTCTCTCTCGATACGCGGATCTGCTCAAGAACTGGATAATAGATGAGAGAACTGCGGCTGATAAAGGCTGGAAGATTGTGCCCTCGGTCACACTCACCAACGGAATTGTCATACCGATAGAGCTGGGCGAATGGGAGCGGCAGTCGATGCCTCTCACTGTCTCAGAGCCTTATCCGCAGCTGTTCGGACAGTTTGCAGACTACTTTGCCAGCGAGTCGCAGGCCATCGGCGACAATACTCTGGATCAGGAGGAGAAGATACTAAAGAAGCTGCAAGACTATTCAGGGATCGGCAATTGATGGAAATACAAGGGAGAAACGGGTTTAAAAAGCGAGTCAAACAGCGCACCCCGCAGCAGGCTGCGGGGTATTCATAAGATATAAAGCAAGGAAAAAAGAGATGATAATCAGCGGCGGCTTTTAGATGGCCTGAAAGCCTCCACCATTTTCCGTTATATCTTTTCCTTCCGGTCGTTGACTCTTTCTGTTTTCATCTCTTCAATTATTTCATCAGCTATTGCTCCGCGATCAGCACATCTGCTAGAGGCATTCTTGTCGAATGCTCAGCAGCGGGCTTGCCATATCCCAGCCGGAAGATCTGCTGCACCTCTCTCATTGATGATTGGGATGGCAATAGTCCGCTCAGATTCTCCTTAGTCTGCGCCGTCCCCAGTGCCTGGCTCATAGGCTGCATGGATATCCCCAGAGCGGTAGCGCTGAGCCAGAAACGCTCCAGTATCCGTCCCGCCTTGACGGACGAGAGGCTATCGTTATTTGCGGTGCTGATGAAACCAAGGTAGGGCGTGCTGTTGATGAGATCCTCATCCTCTTTTATCTGCTCTGGCCCCACATCCAGGAAGACTACCTTCATCTGGGCTATCTTGGCTTCTAAGCCTCTTGGACCCATGACGCCCCTGCTCAGCCAGTGGCCCAGCTCGCTCTTGTAATTGACATTGGAATAGAGTATCTCATCTGCAGTGATCGTGAGGTCCAAAAAGCTTCTCTTGAGTGCAGGATCATCGGTAATGAAGATCCCCACATCCGGATCAGAGCACAGGCTAATAATTGCATCCAGATCGGCTTTGGAGATGGCCCTCGGCTCGTAGGGAGTGCGGCTCGTCTGGCGTGAAGTTATGGCATCAAAGAGCCTGGAATCAGAGGGAGATGTCGAGTTAGGCTGCAATGAGACAGTGGCCACAAGGCTCTCCGGGCCGGGGAAATAGGAGACGCTGCAGTTGTAGCCGAAATGCTCTGCCGCGATCAACAGATTTTCCAGGGCACAGCCGAGGCTTATATGCTGCTCCCGTCGATCGACATCAGCGACCTTAAGCCACCTGGCTTTATCTGCGTACACCTGGATCTCGCCTTCTGATACATTGAACAGCCAGGGCTGGCTGTTATAGACGGAAGGAGCCAGTATGGCGTAATTTAAAAGGAAGGTCAGCTTCTCTGCCGAGCTGGAGTTGATGGGAAAATCGTTTTCAGATACATCCCATGCCTGCAAAGATGCTTCCGGCTGCATTACCAGTCCCGGCAATACCATTCCCAGGAACAAAAAAATGCACAATAAGACAACTCTTGTGGCTGATACACCCATATCTCATGGCCCTCTGCAATTTAGCTTGCAAAAGGGGAATTGGCATCAAACGAAATATACCCTGCGGTATGCTTTAGCAAGATTTATTTGCAATTAAATTCAATAAGATTGATGCTTCGGAGGCATGAATTTGATAAATTTATCAATTTTTAAAGCGGTCCGCAATTTCCAGGAAAACACACTGGTCGGATTCTATATGCTGACAATCATCTCGATCTTATTAGGCGCCTTTCCGGCTCACTGCATGCCCATCAATTCAACAGAAGAGACAGTCGAGCTTCAGATTCTGGCCTTTAATGATTTTCACGGCCAGTTAGAGCCGCCTTCCGGCAGCGAGATTCTGTACTACAACGCCAGCAGTGATCCATTTAAAGCGGAGCTTGGAGGAGCAGCATATCTGGCTACTCTGATCAAGGGCCTAAAAGCCACCAACCCCAATACAGTGATCGTCTCGGCAGGAGACTGCATCGGAGCCAGCCCCCTGGTCTCGGCCCTCTTTCACGATGAGGCCACTGCTGAAGTATTGAGCAAGATCGGCCTGGAGTATTCTGCTGCAGGCAACCATGAATTCGATGAAGGGGTATCAGAACTGCAGCGCATGCAGTACGGCTGCTGCCACCAGATAGACGGCTGCCAGGATGGGGATCGATTTGTGGGGGCGGGCTACTATTACCTGACAGCAAATGTGGTCAACAACAGCACCAACAGCACGCTCTTTGCTCCCTACATGACCCGGGAGATAGAAGGAATACCTATCTCTTTCATCGGTGTATCCCTAAAAGACACTCCCACCGTCGTTACACCATCTGGGGTCAAAGGCTATTCTTTCCTGGATGAGGCAGATTCGATCAATGCCACCGTAAAGAAGCTGAAGGAAATGGGCATCAAGACCATAGTCGTACTGATTCATAACGGAGGCAAACAGGATGGCCTTGCCAGCGAGAGCCTCAATCTCTCCGGGCCCATCATCGATATTGTCAAACGCAGCGACAAAGAGGTGGACGTATTCGTCACCGGGCATACTCATGAGGCCTATGTTTCAAATCTTGACGGGCGCATTGTGACCCAGGCAAAAAGCCAGGGCAAGTTCATTACCGATATCGATCTGGTCATCAGCAAAGATACAGGAGATGTTATCCAGGCCAGAGCCAAAAACGTGGCCGTCACCCGCGACGTTCCCAAAGATCCTGATATTTCCGAGATTATAGAAAAGTACTTGGCAATCGAGGAATCATTGGCCCAGGAGATAATCGGTTCGGTGACCGGTGATATTTCCAGAAATCAGATCAGTTCAGGCGAATCCGCGCTGGGCGATCTTGTTTCCGACTCGCAGCTCTACTCAGCCAAAGAAGAAGGCGCAGTAGTCGCTTTCATGAATCCGGGTGGGATCCGAACCGATCTGTTTTATAAAGAAAGCGGCAGCGAAGGTGCAGGCAATGTTACCTACAGCGAGGCATTCAGTGTTCAGCCTTTCGACAACAGCATTTATGCCCTGAATCTAACGGGCAGCCAGATAGATGAGCTGCTGGAAGAGCAATTCGACAATCCAGATGTTGGGAGAAACAGAATCCTTCAGGTCTCTTCCGGCTTTTCCTATGCCTGGAATAAGAGCGCACCCACCGGCCAGAAGGTCAACATTAGCTCCATCATGATAAATGGAAAAGCCATCGATCCCAAGGGAAGCTATCGCGTTGCTGCCAATGGATTTCTGGCTGATGGTGGAGATGGCTTCCCAGTTCTCAAAGCCGGAGTGGATAGGATCTGCGTAATTAGCGATATTGATGCTTTTGTGGAATACCTCCAGAGGTTCTCGCCGCTATCGCCTGGACAAATGGACAGGATTGCGGTCTCAGGATAGCCAATTCGTTTGCCCAATTTCGACCTCGGGATTTCAGGCGGAGCGGAACCGGTTCCAGGGAGCCGGTGCAGCTCCGACTGCTTTTATTACAGATTTGGATTTATATATCGGTTTAGTTACCCTGCCCATATGCGTATGAACCCATACCTTATAAAGGGGAAGCCTCATTTGCAGCTACGAATCCAAGAGCACTTCTTGCCGATGGCAGAGTGCTGTTCTTGGCAGATTATGAGGATAATAAATGGCAACCATCGAGGAACAGATCAAAGCACTGGAAGAGGAGATCTTTAACACTCAGAAGAACAAGGCAACTGAGCACCATCTGGGCAAGATCAAGGCCAAGATCGCGAAGCTAAAAGCGCAGCAAGAGCTTCAAAAGATCAAGGGCGGCGGTGGAGGTAGAAGGTACTATATCAAGAAATCCGGAGATGCCACTGTAGCTTTGGTGGGCTTTCCATCGGTGGGAAAGTCAAGCCTGCTCAATTACCTGACTGGCTCCAAATCTGAGGTTGCCGCGTATCAATTCACAACCCTGGAGGTCATTCCCGGGGTCATGAAATACAAAGGCGCCGAAATTCAGATACTTGATATGCCTGGCATCATCAAAGGGGCGGCAAGGGGCAAAGGTCGAGGCAGAGAGGTAATTACGGCAGCTCGCGCTGCGGATATAATATTATTATTAGGTGACGTCTTCAACTACAGGCTGGATATTCTGGAGCGCGAGCTCTATGATGCAGGAATTCGGCTCGACAAGCAGCCCCCCAATATTCACATCACACCGGATAAGAAAGGCGGAATAATCATACGCAGCACGGTGAAGCTCACCCAGATGACCGAATTTGAGATCGCGGATATCATTCGCGCTTATGGAATTGTCAACGCAAATGTAACCATTCGCGAGGACATTGATACCGACAGCCTGGTGGATTTTCTAGCAGGAAACAGGGTTTACATCCCATCAGTTGTAGCCATCAACAAGTTCGACCTGAGATATGGAAATGTCGAGACCAGAATCAAGGAAGATCTGGGAAGAGATTACCTGCCCATCTCCTGCGCCACCACGCAAGGGCTTGAGGAGCTTAAGGATCTCATTTACGAGAGGCTGGGATTCATTCGCGTCTATCTCAAGCCAAAAGGAGGAAAGGCAGATCTGGAAGAGCCGCTGGTGCTCCTGGAAGGAAGCAGCGTAAGATCGGTATGCGAGCATCTTCATCGAGACTTTGTAAATCTCTTCCGATATGCTCTGGTGTGGGGCGAAAGTGCGAAGTTTCCCGGTCAATCAGTTGGGCTGGAGCATGAGCTTCAAGACTGCGATATACTATCTATAATCACAAAGAAAAGATAGAATAATAGCTGACATATCGCATTCTTGCGTGGCCATCCAATAACTTTATTTCCCTGATTTTAGAATATAAAGCATGAGGCTTTAGCGATGCTGGAAAGGCTGACAAAATCTTTGCTTGAAGCTCCGATCTTCAAGAGGGGCGAGTACAACTACTTCATTCATCCCATCACTGACGGGGTGCCCGAGGTCAGGCCAGAGCTGATCCGGGAGATCACCGGCCATATCGTGCGCATTGCCGATTTGGAGGTAGACAAGATCGTTACCGTTGAAGCTATGGGAATTCCCATAGGCATCGGCCTTTCCATTATCTGCGACGTTCCCCTGGTGATAATAAGAAAGCGCAAATACGGTCTTCCCGGCGAGATTGAAGTCTCCCAGGTGACAGGCTACTCCAAGTCGCAATTATTCTTGAACGGCATAAATAAAGGCGATCGCGTCATTGTGGTTGATGATGTCGTCAGTACAGGTGGAACACTTCTTGCTGTGCTCCAGTCCCTGAAGGTTGCCGGTGCCATTGTCAAGGACGTGGTAGTGGTAATAAAGCGAGGAGACGGCGCAGATCGGCTGAAAGCGGAAGGTTATTCTATCAAGACAATGGTCGATGTCGAGGTAAGCGAGAGCCGGGTGACCAGTGTTAAGAGATCGGAAAACGGCCTGGGCAAATAGGCATTGAGACGGATATGAACCGAGAGACCGGATGTCCGGGAATAAATATTAAAGCGGGAAAGGAGCCTGTTGCAGTCTGCGGCGCGAGAAGATCCTCGGAAGGAAAATTGGAAAAAGATCTGCGTGATGAGACCGTTAAATGGCAGAGAAAGGCGCAGGACCTTTTCGAGAATATATCCGGGGATGAAAGCTTCCTGGAGAATGTCTCCGCTTACATTCGTGACTGCCAATTTTTCCTGGAAAAGGATGACCTCATCAGAGCTTTTGAGGCAATAATCTGGGCATGGGCCTGGATGGAGATCGGCCTTGACAAGGGGCTCCTGCAAAGAGTGGCAAAACCAAAGGTCAGAACCGGCTGCAATAAGAAGAATTGCATCCTGCATTCAAATTGATTATCACATTTATAATAAAAAATTTGCATTCCTGGGCAAGGCAATTTCAGGCATGAGAATGAGGCCAGGATGCCCAGGCAGGAACGCAGCTTCAGCAGCCTACTCCTCTGGGTAGAGCAGTATCCTTCCTTCCGGATATTTCACATCCATGCGCTCCAGATATTCCTTGTAAATCTGCTGCGGGTCCAGGTCTACATCTGGATAGAACATCTTTGCAAAATAGGCGATGCCCACGATGCTGTCCAGCCCATAGAACTGGCTTCCGCTGACCACATAAACCCTCCCTTTTTTCACTGCCGAGACCGCGGATGCTCCGGGACGGCTAAGTATCTCATTTCTCACTTTATCCAGCATTATGCTGTCCTGGCTGGGTCCCTTCTCCCATCCGATCTGATCTATGGACTGCAGGCTGACAATGACATCCGGATTCTGGGTAGTCACCCATTCCCATTCAACTTTGGGAGACATCTCTTTTATGTCGCCACAGATATTGATTCCACCGGCAAATTTGGTCTGGTTGTGAAGGGCCGATCCTCTGCCGATAGAAGGCAACGAACCCAGGCCTGCTCCTTTATTCCATGTCTCCACATAGACCTTGGGCGGCGTCTTTCCCCGGATGGCATCTTCGATCTTATTCTTGTATCCATTGTACCATTCAATATAATCGTCCGCTTCTTTTTGTCTGTCCAGCAGGATTCCTAGCTTTGCGATCTCCTCTTCCATGGTCTCCGGTCGGGAGAGCTTGAAGCCGACCACAGTTATATTCTTAAATGCCTCCAGAGCTTTTGCTACGGGCTCTGCACCATATTTCTTATCTGCTTCAGGATATGTTATTAGAAGTATATCTGGCACAATTGTATCGCCCTTCATAGCGATATTGGCGATCATCTCGTAATCGGGGTTATCCCACTTGCCGACAGTTGGCTTTTTCTTGATCTCCTTTGGCATTTCGCTCTTTTTCGCTTCATCCACATCAACGGCAACGACTTTGTCGACCGCTTTGAGCATAGTCACAACCTCATTGGCATTCGTATTGATAGGAATTACCCGCTCAATCGGCATGACTATGGTCACATTGCGGCCTGCTGAATCGGTCATATTCAGCGGGTAGCTAACCTCCTCCCCTAAAACGGGAAGAATCATCATTATGATGCACGAAATAATTGCTAAGCTGCTGTAAAATGCTCTCGATGGCATCCATCAATTCCTCCAAGTAGCTTGGTGCCGAGAGCCTATCAAAATGTTGATTTATAATCTTTTCGGATATTAGTAACAAAAATTATCAAACAAAAATTTTTTGTTTTTACTTGATCATATTTTTCTCTATATTTTGCAGCAGCAACAAATCTATCAAGAATTACTCACGATTCCGGCAGGGTATCGTTATCTTAAGGCGTATCCCAGCAGCCTGGCCAGGCGGATGGCATCCCAGTCTAAATGCCGCATCATCCGGGCCATTAGAAGGCTGGGCCGATCGATATCCCCGTGCTCTTCTATGGCTTTGATGAGCCTGGGCTTTGCTGCCAGATAGCCCACCAGCTCATCCAGTTCTGCGTCGCTCATCCTGCTCAGCATGCGATTTGCTCTCATGCCGATCTCCAGCTCGCGACCCAAGGCAGCTCTCCAGAGCCGGTCGTACTCCATGAGCCGCAAAGCTGTGCATTCGCTCTCTATTGCCGCGGCAGCCGCGACGCCTCCCGCAATCTTTGCCGCCACCAGTCCGGGATAAATTCCGCCCCCTGAGGTGGGCTTGACCTGACCTGCGGCATCTCCCACCGCCAGCAGACCATCGACTGCGGTGACGGCAGCCGGTCCCAGAGGAAGGCCCCCCACGTTCAGAGCTACAGGCGATCCCCGAAGCCTCTTCTTGATGATGTCCGTCTTCAAAAAAGAGCGCAGCCGCTCGCATCCCCGATCGCGGGCGCACAGGCCGATGCGGGATGATCCTTCATCCAGGGGAATAACCCAGCCGAAGAGCCCAGGAGCCACTCCCAGATGGACCTCCACCTTCTCCGGGTCTTCAACAGCAAAAGGCACCTGCACCTGAGCCCCGGAGAGAATCATCTGAGACCGCGATATGCCTGCCTGCCGGGCGATACGGGCAGAGACACCTTCCGCAGATATCACAATCTTCGATTTGATCTCTCTGCCTCCGGCGAGCGTGAGAATGCTATACCCTCTTTCTCGCCTTATCTTTCGCACATTTGAGCGGATGCGAAGTTCAGCACCTTTGGCCACAGCTTGGGCGAGCATTGCCTGGTCAAAGAGCCTCCTATCAACAACCCAGGCCTTGGCAGCTTTTGCTTTGAAGTCCAGGCGCCGGCAGCCTGGAGAAAAGACCGTCGCACCTCTCATAGCCTGCAGGACAATGGATCTCGAGGAGATCTCCGATTCAGCCATAGCCTCCTGGCCCAAGAGTCCGGCGCACTGCACTGGCCAGCCAGCCCCGGCATGCTCCTCCAGCAGAATCGTGCGGGCTCCGGATTTAGCGGAATACTTGGCGGCCATAGAACCGGCAGGCCCGGCGCCGATAACGGCTACATCGAATAAGTCCATAATGAAAAAAAGTATAAAGAAATCGCCGTCTTCTACTCACCTACTGCTCTGATGACCCAATTGACCTTGACCGTCTGATTATCAATATTGAAATCCGCAGGAATCAACTCGCCATTCATGCTATTGAATTGATAGGAGTTTCCTGTTCCATTCTCCAGCTCTACACCGATCTTCATTGTGCTTCGATCGTAGAAGATGATGTAGAAGTCGCCGGTCAAAGGAAGAGCGGGAATATCTATGGATATCAGACCTGGAGCTGCCAGGGTGAAGTATGCGTTCTGTGTATCAGCAAGTCTGTAGAGCAGGTCGAGTTTTTCATCTCTGACCTCAATGAGGAAGTTGCTAGGCGAAGGGACGGATAGCGTAGTCTCGTTAAAGTAGTTCCATCCCAGCACTCGGATCTGCTTCAATTTCCAGTCAGGCGTTGGTGCTGTGAATTTTACCGCTTCACCAACACTAAAGGCATCGATCCCCCAATCCTGACCAACTGAATACAAGGTCAGATTCATCTTGGATATATTGGTCCCGCTATCCTGTTTGAGAACTGTCATGGTCTGATTAGCGCTGGCAGCATTGCTTTGGGCCAACGTCATGCCTAATAAATTTAGAAAACAGAAGGCAGAAATCAGCAAAATCATCTTTCTCATGCGATCACCTGAATATGGGTGTTAAATTCAGTCTTTATATAGGTGATGCTGATAATAAAGATCGTGATGATAGTTAAGCATGCTGCGCAATTACATTTAAATTAATTATTGATATATATTTTATGATATGGGATGCATGCCAATCATGATTATTATACATCCCGATATCCTTTTATAATTTAAGGAGATTTCATCCGCTCGAAGAAATAATGCAAATTCCGGATTAGATGAAAGAGATATGCGTCAATTCCTGCAGCTGTTCTGCCACATCATATGGCAAGAAGGTTTTCGTCGGAAAGACCATTGATGGCATCTTCGGCTTTCTCAATGAGGCATGCGAAATGATGGAGACAGCGAGACAATGATGGACACTATATTTGATTTGAGGAATGTCTCTTATTCCTATGCGGGAAAGATCGACGCTCTCAGGGATATTAACCTGAAGATAAAGCGCGGTGAGCAGGTATCCATTATCGGTTCCAATGGATGCGGCAAATCGACATTGCTCGCCATTTTGGATGGGCTTGTCTATGCCAGCTCGGGAGAATTGTATGCCTATGGCAATCTGGTAAGCGAAGAAGCCTTTGATGGCATAAAAGATAACGAATTTCGCACATTCTTCCGGACGAAGGTGGGATTTGTCTTTCAAAACTCGGATATTCAGCTCTTCTCGTCCACTGTCTACGAAGAGATTGCTTTTGGACCGCTGCAGCTGCGCCTGCCGATCGATGATGTCAAATCCCGAGTAGAGGATGTCATGGAGATGATGCAGATCGGCAAATTGCGAGATCGATCGCCCCATACCCTCTCCGGGGGAGAGAAGAAGAAGGTCTGCATTGCCTCTGTCCTCGCCAATAATCCTGATGTTCTCCTGATGGATGAGCCCTCAGCAGGTCTTGACCCCAGAACGCAGCTGTGGCTGATAGAGCTTCTCCAGGAGCTGGCCCATGCCGGCAAGACGGTGATAACCGCCACCCACGACCTGGAGATTATAGACCAGATCAGCAATAGGTCTATAGTCATGGGCGAGGATCATCGCATCAGGCTGGACCGGGATGCGGAGAGCGTTCTCTCCAACTATGAGTTGCTGCTATCCACCAATCTGGTTCACGAGCACACCCATTTGCACGGAAAGCTAGTACATGAGCATCTGCATGTGCATGGAGAAGGGAAAAAGGAACACATGCATGCAATCAATGGAAAAGAGCATAATCATCATCGTGCCAGATAAGGAAAATCTATCAACGATCATCGATAAATGCGAAGTCTTCATCTGCTAAAATGATGCTCCCTCAAATTCGCGGCCTGCAATCGCTGCTCCTGTTTCTGCCGATAGCCCTGCTGTTACATCTTATCGGCATCGATGAGATCTTTGTCTTTGCCGCATCAGCACTGGCGATCATTCCCCTGGCGAAGATTCTGGGGGAGGCGACAGAAGTGGTCGCCGAAAAGACCGGGCCGCGAATAGGCGGGCTTCTCAATGCCACCTTTGGCAATGCCGCCGAGCTGATTATCACCCTTGCCGCCATTCGTGCCGGGCAGGTGCAGCTTGTATTGGCTTCCATCACCGGCTCCATTCTGGGCAATCTTCTCCTGGTTCTGGGGTTTGCCATGTTCTTTGGCGGCATTAAGAACGGACGGCAGCTCTTCGACCGCAGGCAGGTGGATACTGATGCCACGATGACCGTTCTCGCCCTGATAGCGATGAGCGTTCCATCCCTCTTCAGCCTCTACATTCCAGACGCCGGGCTGGTTGAAGGCCTTAGCCTGACCTCTGCTGGGACCATGCTGATTCTCTATATGCTCTTTGTCGTTTACACTCTGAGATGCTGCACCTCAGAAGGATGCGCCCCTGTAACGGCAAGAGAAGCCTTGCCGGTGCACGCCTGGAGCACCAGAAAGGCATCATCTATCATGGGCCTGTCCATGATCGGCATCGCCCTGATGAGCGAGCTATTGGTATCATCGGTTGAGGCAGTAACCGCTACCCTGGGCCTCACCCCATTTTTCGTAGGAATAATAATCGTTCCCATAATCGGCAATGTAGCTGAGCACCTGGTCGCCGTCCAGGCAGCCAGGCAGAACAAGATGGACCTCAGCCTCTCAATCTCCCTGGGCTCCAGCCTGCAGATCGCTCTCTTCGTGATGCCAGTATTGGTTTTCGTCTCGCTGCTCCTGGGCAGTCCTCTGACGCTGGAGTTTAATTTGCTGGAGCTGATCGCTCTCACCGCAGCGTCCATGATCTCAGCTCTCGTATCTCTGGATGGAGAGTCCAACTGGCTGGAGGGAGCCATGCTGCTGGCAGTCTACGGCATATTGGCAATGGCGTTCTTCTTCTTGCCGATTAAGCTCTAAATGATTCATATGATTCGTGTGATTCATATGCGATAAATTTATTTAGTTAGCATGCGCATTTAATAACGATTATTCATGCGACATAGCTGCTGAGTTTATTGCATCCGCTCAGCAGCCAGGAGGATAATCAGTGTTCTCCGATTTATCTCGCTCTTTGCCGATTGAACTGTTCGTCGGTGGAATTAAGACAATCATCATCGATCCCCATAACCATATCATTCCATATTGGTTTTGGGAATTTCTGCAGCACAGGCGCAGGCTGGTAGCAGTGCGCATAGATGCTCATCACGACATGTTCCATTGCTGCCCGGCTCTTCCGGCAAGGGAAGGAAGAGATCTGCATTCATTCATTTCTGGATTGATGCCCTGCCTTCAGAACTACAGCCGGGAAAAGGTCAATGAAGGAAACTTCTCCTGTCCTGCTTTTCACTACGGAGCTCTGGCTGCCCTCTACCATTTTCACCCCAGAGACAATCGAATAGACTCCTATGGAAGAGTCTCGGGCTCTGAGATAATTGATGAGCCAAAAACGGCTGAGAGAAGGGCAAATCCCGGTGAAGGAAAAGGCAGATGGATTGTCTGGGATGAGAATACAATCCCACTCAGGGGAAGCAGTGCCAAGACCATTCCCGTTCCCGAAAAGATAACCCTGAATGACTTTGGCAGGGACATGCAGGATAGCATTCTTCCCACCGCAGTGGGATTTGATCTGGACGGGCTTTATGGAAACAGCGACCGAGGTCGGCCTGAAGATGTAATAAAAAAGAGGCTGGAGGCAGTTCGGAAGGTCCTGGAGCGCCTTGGCAGGCCGCAATTCATATGCCTGGCCCGGTCTCAGACGCCCAGGTCCTACATTCCGGAAACGGTTGTGGACAGGGCGCAGGAGCTGGCGTTGGGCCTGATCAATGAGGTCTATGCATCGAGCGAAGAGTTAACATACTCTTGTTCTCTCTTTGAATGAAGAGCACCTGGATATCACTGCTCTGGAGACATGGCTGTGGGATGCGGCCTGCGCCATTCGTGGGTCGAGAGCTTTAGCTGGAAGGCAATAAGGAACCACGGCACTGACGGCCGCCTGGGCGAGTTCGTGACGCAGGCCGATCCAAGAACGGCTAAGAACGATTGCATCTCGTGGTGTCAGTCAATCGAATATTAATGCCACCAAATTGAAAGGATTTTCAATTCCGTTGCCTCAGTTTTCCGAACAACAGGATATCACAATCATCCTAAAAGCCTGCGAATCCAAGATCGCCGCCTGGAAAACGAGGCCCGCCTGCCGGGGGAGCCGATGGACGATCGACACCCAGGGATTTTTCCGGCAAAGAGGGCGGCGCTCAAGCACTCGGCATCAAGCACCTGCCATTATCTCCAGGAAACAGCTAAACTATTATCATATTCAAGAAAGTGCTATCGTTGACAATCGGAAAAGAAGTGAAAAAATTAAGTGAGCGTTCCTCCGTCCAGAATCCCATGCTTCGCTATGCCGGGCAGATCGACTGGAGATATGTGAATCCGCAGGAAGCTCTGCGCCTGCGGGGCGACGATGCCGGCCTCTACTTCTCAGACATCCTGACAGCCCAGATGCAAAAGCTAAACCCAGGAGTGGTAGACGCCAGGCGGCCCGAGGAGAACCGGGAGAGAAACGTGCAGCTCATAGACTTTCATCATCCCGATAATAACATCTTCCATGTGACCGACGAATGGAGCCACCCGGGTGCGGCTTTTACCAACCGGGCCGATGCCGTCTTTCTCATCACCACAGAGGAATCTCTGGAACGTTTCGAAGGTCTGGCTGAAGACCTTCTGAATCGGTTAAGTCTGGGACTATGCTCACCCTAAACCCTGAGCTGCTGGAACTGCCGAGGGACATTGGTAAATTTGTGATAGAGCACGAAGTACTTCACCTGATTGCTCCAAGTCACGGTGCAGTGTTCAAAAGCTTTCTTTATCCCTTGTCTGAAGCCCTTATCCCTCATCTGAACATCGCCAGCATCTCATAAACCCCTTCCGCGCTCTTCCGGCTCACGTCAAATCCCATCTTCCTGAAGAGCCGAAAGACAGGGTCGTTGCCGACCAGAACCTCGGCAGTGAAGCCCAGGATCCCCTGCCTCTTGGCAAGGTATGTCAGATAGCTGAGCAGCTCGCCTGCTACCCCCTTCTTCTGGCAATCGTCTCTCACTACCAGGGCCACATCTGCGGTGTACGTGTCGCTGTTCAGGCCGTACTGGCCCAGCCCGCAGATCGACTCCTTGCCATCGTCGACAATTACTGCAACCAGTATCATCTTATGGAAGTAATCCACGACTGCAAACTGCTGGAGCAGCTCATGAGGAATATCCCGCCTGGCTGAGATGAATCTCTGGTACATGCTCTCATCTGAGAGCGAATAGAAGAAATCCTTGAGCATCGGCTCGTCGCTGATCTTGACCGGCCTTAAGAGAAGCTTCAGGCCTTTGCTGGTCGTCTTCATGACCTCAAGATCGGCAGGATACTCGCCTTTTATGCCGGGAATGAATGCCTGATCCGGATAGATAAGATGCAGCCTCCTTGCCTCCTCTATCAGCCACAGACGGAAGTTGGGGTGGGCGATGGTGATCAGAGCCATAGCCCTCTGCCGAATGCTCTTGCCATGCAGATAGGCGATGCCGTATTCAGTTACAACATAATGAACATCGCCCCTGGTTAAGGTGACTGCCCCCCCCTCGCTGAGAAACGGCACTATCCTGGATACCACCGGTCCTCTTGCAGATACATCCTGCCCGAATTTTCGTGCTGTAGAGGGCAGGGCGATGATGCTCTTTCCGCCCGGCGCAAGAGAAGCGCCACGCATGAAATCCGCCTGGCCTCCCACGCCGCTATAAAATATATGCCCCAAGGATTCAGCGGAGACCTGCCCGGTGAGATCCACCTCGAGAGCGCTGTTGATGGCCGTCATCTTGCTGTTCTGAGCAATGATCAGTGGATTATTGGTGTAGTCGATTGTGCGGAACTCTATGCGGCTATTATCCCTTAAAAATTCAAAGGTTCGGCGGCGACCCATACAGAAGGTGGCGATGCTCTTGCCGGGATTGATGCTTTTTTGGCTGTTGTCCACAACTTCGTTATCAATAAGAGACGCGATGCCGTCATTTAGCAGCTCTGTGTGCACTCCAAGATGCTTTTTCCCCTGCAAGCTGCTGACCACTGCATTGGGAATGCTGCCATATCCTACCTGAATGGTCGATCCGTCTGGCACAATGGTGGATACATATCTTCCAATCTCCTGAGCAATCTTTCTGGGGACATCCTCAATATACTCCAGTAGGGGCTCATCCTTGGCTATGATGTAGTCGACATCATCCATGCCGATCCAGCCATCTCCATCGACGGCAGGCATAAACGAGTTGGGCTGAGCAATCACAATACTGGCTTTATCGATGGCCGCCCGGACGATGTCCACGCTCACCCCCAGGTTCATGTTGCCGTCCTTGTCTGGCAGCGTGGTCTGAATGAGGGCCACATCGACAGCTATCCTCTCCGATCGAATTAGCTCCGGCAGCTGGGAGAGGAAGACCGGCGTGTAATCGGCGCTGCACCGGTTTACTGCCTTTCGGGTGTTGTCTCCTATAAAGAAGGAGTTGAGCCGGAAGTTATCTCTGAACTTCTCGTCAGTATAAGCAGCAACGCCCAGGGTGACTATGTTTATCACCTCGGCATCCATGAAGGCCTTGGGCTGTCTCTGAACGAAATCCAGCAGAGAGCTGACCAGGTACTGAGGCTCGCCGCATCCTGTGCCCACAAATATACGGTCACCGGGCCGGATGTTCTGGAAGACGAAGCGTTCCTGATCGTAGAACTTGCTGGGCCATTTGCTCTTTATTTCTGCTGCTATCCTTTCATTCATGCATTCTCGTCCAGCTTGCCAGAGGATAACGATCGATGCTGGCTCCTCCTGCAATCAGGTAAGGCAGGTCGCAGATGCCATCGCTGTCTTTGTCCCTGCAATTCCTCTGGCCGTAGAAGTTGCCTCTGCCGTCCCTATCCCAGGAGTTGCCGGAAAAATCCCAGGCAGGCTGAGCATTTGAGGAGAGATTATTGCCGAATATCGCATTTCCGGAAGAGCCGCCTGAGATGTTGATCCCTTCCGTGCTATTGGAGACCATATTTAAGGCCAGAGTGTTTCCAGTGCAGTATTGATCGAGAACTATGCCGCCTCTTGATTCATCTGTAATGGTGGAATTGGCAATCTTCGTATAGTTGGATT
The DNA here is from genome assembly GCA_002067705.1 of Methanosaeta sp. PtaU1.Bin112. GTDB lineage: Archaea > Halobacteriota > Methanosarcinia > Methanotrichales > Methanotrichaceae > Methanothrix. Next base: position 15,280 of record MVRL01000168.1, on the reverse strand, counting down.
GGTAGAGGAATATGCCGCGCAGATTTTCGCTGGTGTTGCTTTCCTCTAGCGTATTGTTGTTGCTAAAAGTTAAGACTATGCCATTGCCGTGATTTGCAGTTATGTTGTTATTCCATAGCTGATTATCCCAGCTCTTTAAGAGAGAGATGCCATCTTTGCCATTGTGCCTGATCTTGTTTTTGTGAATTAGATTATCATAGGAGACGTCTGCTGGATAGTTGTTCCAGAAGATGCTCTCGATGTGGATGCCGTCATCTCTGTTCCGCTCTATGAGGTTGCGGGTGATCGCGCTCATGGATCCCATTAATGATATCCCTTTTCCATTGCCCTCATACTCGCTCTCCCATCCGCTGCCTGTGATGAAGTTGCCGGAAATTATGGTATAGTTGCATTTCATGGCTCTTATGGCATCGTTTATGCTATCTCTTATCTCATTGCCTTCAATCACATTTGAGTCACTTCTTTGCATCTCGATTCCCCAGTCGTTGTGGAGGATCTGGTTGCCCTCGATGACGGTTCCGTTTGAGTTGTACAGCTCTATAGCATAGCCGAAGGGGATGTCTTTTATGGTGTTGTTGATGATCCTGTTGTTGCTGCAATTCCACAGGCCTATGGCGGTCAGCTCATTTCCGAAAAACGTATTGTTGGAGATGGTATTTCCATCTGAGTAGACTCTGATGCCCGCATCGCCTATGAGGTCATTATGCTCGCCTGAACCATAGGGAATAGGCCGGATGATTCCTGTTATGTCAAAGCCGTCAACCTTGCAGCCGAATTCCCGGATGGCTATAGCCGTGCCACCCGTCTTCACCGTCATCTCGGTCATGCCGATGCCTCTATTTTCGATATCGGCTGTGGAGCTTCCGGCTCTGAGAACCGGCCTGCCGTTTCCTGTGTCCTTGCCCTGAAGTGTCAAAAGGGGTGTGGTTATATTCAAATTGACATAGTACTCTCCGCTATGCACCTCGATCGTATCACCTGGACCGGCTGAATCGATAGCGACATCGATCCGGTAGAAATCGCAGCCTTTCGGTCCTACAGTGATGACCGATTCCTGGGATAGGGCAAGGGAGACAATCAGGAAAAAGACAATTGTCAGATGGGTTATTGATGGCATAATTATCCTTTTGCGATCAAAAAAATATAAGTATTTCCCTGGATCAACCTGCTGAAGATCGGGAACGCTTTACGGTTTGGGGATTGTATGGCCGCCAAGTGTGATCACTATGTCATTGTCTTGCCTTTTCGCGTCAGATTTTTCACTAGAGTCTCCAGGCTATTCATTTTATCATATTTTCGGCTGAAGGCCTCAATATCCTTCGGACTTCCTATCAATGCCAGAGTATCGCCGCTTTCTATCACGGTCTCCCTGTCCGGCAATGCTGTAGCCCGGCCCATCCGCTCTAAAGCCACAACCCTACAGCCGAACCTCTCCGGCAGATCAAGTTCCGCGAGAGTTTTTCCTGTCATTTTGGACCTCTTTCTTACATGAAATATCTTCAGTTCCAGGTCCTCGTAGAGCAGGTCCAGCTCCCCTTCATCTCCCTGAACGATCCTGGCGAGCATGTGACTGGCTGCGATAGGTAGCGATGCTACATAATCGGCCCCTGCCCGATAGATATTCTCGGCAGACCGCAGGCTATTGGCTCGCACCACTACAAAAGCCTGGGAATTGAGGTTCTTGGCAAGAAGAGTGGCATAGATGGCATCCGAATCCTGATTGAGCATGATTAAGACACCAACCGCTTCCTTGATTCCTGCTTGCAGGAGGTCAGCCTCTGCGGTCGCATTTCCAATGATATGAGGAAAGCCGATTTCAGACAGATCCCGGGTGTCCAGGATAGTTGGAGTGGTCCCACAATCTGACAGCACAGTTGCCACCTGCCTTCCTACATCCCCGTATCCCAGGATTAATTGGGCCCCCTCTCTGCGAGTACCAAGAGTTAGATCTCTGATGGCGGACAGCTGTTCGACGTTTCCCACTGCCATCAGCACCGAATTGGATTGCACGGTCTCATCTGGCCCGGGGGTGGGATGAAAGACCCCTCTCTGCCAGATTCCCACAATGCCTGCACCTGATCCATTTATGCCGATCTCCTCCAGCTTCTCTCCGATCAGCTCCGCTCCCGGATAGATGGGCAGCTCCACCAGGAGAAGATCGCCAAATAGCCGGATTGAGCCCGGAAACACATTTCTCATGGGCAGAGAGGTGATCTGGGCGATGAACGTTCCGAGCAGGTTTTTGGGCGAGATTATGCGAGAGGCTCCTGCATACCTCAGGAATCTGGATCTTGCCAGATCGTCTACCAGAGCAATGATCTCAATATCCGAGATCTCTCGCAGCGTCAGTATGACCTCCGCGTTCAGCTCGTCGCTTTCGTTGGCTATGAAGAGACGGGCTGAGCTGATGCTCGCCCTTTTCTGTACCTCTATCCGGGATGGATCTCCCCATACGACAGGATAATCCTTGTAGATGCTCCTGGCCACGCTCTCGGACCGCTCGATTATCAAGAATGGCATATTCAGCAGTGCAAATCTCTCTGCCAGTGTATCCACAATGGGATTGTATCCGGAGATGATTATATGGCCCCGCATCTTCAGAGGAGCGGAAGAAGGAACGGCCCGGATTATGAGCTCCAGGTTGGGAGTTATTCCCAAGGGTACCACCACCGCCCAGAGAATAGCAATTCCAGAGAGGGATACGATGATAGTAAATAGGTATCCTATTGGGGTCTTAAAGACTATATCTCCATATCCCAGGGTGGTCATGGTCACCACTACCCAGTAGATGGCGGTACCAATATCCACATTCCGGGATTGGCCCTCAAGGCTCATCACTGCCATAAAAATGAGGCTATAGATCAGCAAAAAGAGCAGCAATACCAATATGATGCGATGTTCTTTGCGCAGTAGTGATCCCCTTGTATGGATAAGTCTGCAAGAAAAGGGATAAACTTAACGGTTAATTCGAGATAATGATCAGGAGATAAAGAACCTGCGGGCAATCAGCTCCATCTTCTCATCCGGGCCCATCAGAACTACAATATCGTCTGCTTGCAGCAGCATCTTTCCATCCGGATTGGCTATTGTTTGCAGGTCTCTATGAATGGCCAAGAGTTGGATGTCTTTTTCTTCCTCGTTTATCTCAGCCACCATTCTCCCTTCAGCTTGAGACCCGACCCGGACCTTAAAGGAGCGGATAACATCGCTTTGCATGCTCAAATTGGCATTGCAGTATGGCTCCCGGGAGAGGCTGCGAAACATCTCGTAACCTTCCAGCCTGATCTGATCTATGTACTGCTCGATCTTTTCTCTGGGGACATCATATCGATCCAGCACTCTGGCAAATATCTCCATGGAGGTCTCGAATTCCTCAGGGATGACCTCGTCCGCCCCCAATTTCTTAAGGGGGGCCATCTCCTCCAGGTAACGAGTTCTGACTATAATGAACAGATCCGGGTTCATCCTTCTTGCCAGCTCCGTTATCCTTCGGGTCGCTGCCGGATCGGATATGGCGATCGCTGCCACTCTCGCGCTCCTGATGCCTACATATCGCAATACTGCTTCCTGAGAGGCATCTCCGAAGTGGATGGGCTCTCCTTTCTTCTCCTCCTCCGCGACAATCTCTGGGTCCATTTCCACAATGACAAAGGCTATCCCCTCCATTCGAGCGGAAAGGGCGACGTTTCTGCCATTTATGCCATAGCCGATGATCACCAGGTGATCTTTCCATTGAGGATCTTTTGCCGCTGCGATAGGCAGTCTTCCATTTTTCAATCTATGCGGGATGGGAAGCCTTAAAAAGCCGTCTGCCACTCTTGGTGATACTGCCATGAGGATGGATGTAGCGCCCATTGTAAGCACAGCGACATCAAGAAAAAGCTGATATGCATCCGTTGAGATGATGCCGCTGTCAAAGCCTGTTTTAGACAGTATGAACGAAAATTCGCCTATCTGACTTAAAGCCAGCCCCACAAGCACACTTATGCGCAGAGGCAGGCCCAGAAGGGAGACCGACAGGCCGGCGATCACCGCCTTGAGGGCCATAACGGCTGCCCCCGCCAGGATTATGTAGATCGGATTTGCCAGCAGATAATCAAGGTCAAGGAGCATGCCTATGGAGATGAAGAAGAAGCTGGTAAAAGCGTCCCTGAGGGGCATGACGTTGCCGAATGCCTGGTGGCTGTAGGGCGACTCGGATATTATCAGACCGGCAAAGAAAGCGCCCAGGCCCAGCGATAGCCCGGCCAGAGAGCTTATCCAGGCGACGCTCAGACAGATGGCCACTATGCTGAGGAGAAACAGCTCTCTGTCTCCCGTCTTGGCGATGTGATAGAGTATTTTGGGCACGACCCACTTGGCGCTCACTATCACCAGCACGATCAGGATCAATACCTTAGCTACGATCGGCCAGGGTGATTGCTGCGTGGTCTGGACTGCGCCGGGAAGGAGCGGCACAATCAGCATCATGGGAACGACGGCAAGATCTTGAAAGATCAGTATGCTCAGTGTCGTGCGGCCATAGATGCTATCGAATTGCTCTTTTTTTTGGATGATGCGAAGGACTATCGCCGTGCTGCTCAAAGAGATGAGAAAGCCAAAAATCAGGGCCTCGCCCGAAGGAATCTGCATCCTGGATAAGATTGCGTAGACCGCCAGGATGGTGAGAGCAACCTGGAGCGATCCGCCCGCAAGGACATATTTCTTGATCTTCAGGAGGTCCTTGAGGGATATCTCCATTCCCACAGAGAAGAGAAGGAGGACCACGCCGATCTCCGCAAGAACGGACACCTGCTCCGATGCGCTAATCAGACCCAAACCTTTGGGGCCGGCCAGTATACCGGTAAGCAGGAAGCCCACTATTGTCGGTGCCCGCAGCCTGTGAAATATCAGGAGCACCGCCACCGAGAGCGCGAATATGACAACGATATCTTTGAGCAGCGCTATCTCCATCATTTGTAGGTTTGGATTATTCCAATTTAAGTATTCTGATGAAAGCCTCCCTTCTTCGGTGCAGATGGCTGATGAGACCGTCAAGCCGCTCATCTCTTTTGCCTGTCAGGGCCACGACAGCACCGGCCCATCTTCCGCAGTCCAGTCCAGTCTCTGAAAAGAGCAATTCAAAGGTCTGCAAGTTATCCGGCGCGGTCAACACGTCCATCATGTACCACCACATCACAATCCATCCCCGGTCTCGGGCGGTCTGCAGAAGCTCTTCTGCCAGGGGGATCTCTCCTGGATCGACGTAAGGAGGATCGATGAACAGAAGTCCAGGAGCAGACCTGTCCAGGTGTGCCATCACTCCCGCAAATCCGTCTCCCCGGTGAAAGACAATTCCTTTCGGATCAGATGAGCAGGCTGGACAGGAAGAATTAAAGAAGCTCTTCCAGGCGTCGGCCACAGCTGCGTCATTGTCCCAGACATCAGCTTGCAGACTCGATCGCCTTTTTTTCGCCAGCTCATAGATGAGGCGAGCGGACCCTGGATATATTATTGGATAAATTGCTGGAATTGACACCGTTTCCGAGGCTTTGTCTGAGCCGGACATGGCAGCCTGCCTCCCGTTCATGGCAGGATGAAGACCGGCTTGATTCAAAATCTTCAGGATATCAAAATAGCAAAAATCGGCAAGGCATGGCAGAAGAGGCCAGATTCTGCCTATTCCTCCCTGCCATTCGCCGGGTGCATTCAGGATGTATTCGGGCCGGGCTGCATGGCTTTCTGCATAGGTCAGACTGCTGCCGGAGGCTAAGAGCCAATTTGCCGCCTCCAGCAGGAGGAGGTGCTTCCAGACATCGCCGGCATTGCCGGCATGCTTTCGGTGATCATAGCGCCCCATTGGGGCTGATGCTCTCTTACTCCTTGTACATCTTCTTGGCGATATTGAAGGCCTGGGCTGGAGTTGCCCTGGCGATCTTTCGGGAATCATCAGAGGATGCGTTGGCAGCCGCAGCTGTGACCGCTGCAGTTCGAAGGAGCTTCTTGTCCACCTCGTTTGTCAGCCAGCGGGCGCCTCCGATCCCCACCAGAACTGCGCCGGCGATGGAGGCAATAGATACTGTTATCTCCTCCGTTCCCATTCCGCTGTTCGCGCCCCAGATTACCGCGTTGCTGAAAGCGCCATAAAGCCCCCAGGAGATGAAAGCAGCCACTGCTCCCAGGAGTATGTTGCCGGCAAAACCGGGGCGGATTATGGTGACCTCGCCTGTCGTCTCCTCGCTGGGCCTGATAAAACCGTTATCGCTTACCAGTGCATTCACAATTCCGCCTACTGCTCCGCTCGCCATGATTATGCCGATAGGCATCAACATTGACATCTTGAATACTCCCCTCACCTAAGCCTTTTTGCCGATTCGGGAAAGTGGCATCCATCCCCTCAGATGATTGCTGCAAGCCCGCATCAATTGTATTTCTTTATTTCCAACTACTTTATTTCTAGCTAATTTTTTTAATTATGATTTGCAGTGATACTATTTGAACTTTATGATTGAAATACGAGATAAATTGAGATATGCGATATGAGAAATCGATGATAGTTCATCCCGAAAAAGATGGATAGAGTGAATACCTTTATCTTTTTCGCTTGCAGCTGCTGCAAATGCCAAATATGTCCAGATTCCATCTTCCTGTAGAAAAATCAGCATCATTCGAAATCCGTTCAATAATCTTTGAAATCATTGGATCCATACAGTCGTTGACGCTTTTGCATTGTAGGCAAACCATATGCACATGCAGTTGCATATTAGAATCAAATCTGGCTTGATCATTGGGCAGATTTAGCTCCTGGACCAATCCAGTCTCTTTCAAGACTTGAACTGTCTTATAAATTGTCGCAAGGCTGACTGTCGGATAGACCTTCTTGACTTCTTCGTAGATGCTCTGCGCAGTTGGATGAGTATGATTGTTAAGGATCAATCTGCTAATTGCTATTCTCTGTGGTGTAGCTTTGTAACCTTTTCCGCGAAGGGCTTTGATAATAGACGAATCAGAGTCTTGAAGGCTGTGCATAGATTATTATGTAATAATCAACCTTAAATAGATATCCGTATCTATATGATTAAGAAATAAAACAAAAAAGTAGCATCATTTTATGGCGAAAAAAGGAGTGAAAAAATGACCAGAATAGGTGTCGTGAGACATAATGTGTCAGATTTCCCTGACTGGAGACGCAAATTCGACGAGAGAATGGCTATTCGTAAGGCCAATGGCTGGTCTGGACACGAGCTGTATTACGATGAGGCCAGAAAGGAGGCTTATGTTGTTCACACTGTCCATGATGACAAGCTGGAAAATGCCAAGAAGCACATGGAATATTTCAAGGCTCATGGAAAGCGAAATGAGATGAATCCATCAGGAAATCCGGACCACTCGATAATGCCAAAAGGGGAAAAAATCGAAGAGATCACCTATTGAAATTAAGCAGAGAGATGACTGAGCAATGGCTGAACCTCTGGATGAATACAAGAGGCTCTTTAGAGAAGCTACCGTTGCAGACCAAATGAAACTTTTTAGGCTTCATATAGCTATTTATTTGGTAGTGAACATAATTTGGCTGGCATTGAACATGATGGGCATTACAAAGATTGAGCCTTCATGGGCAATATACTATTCCTCTGTGGGATGGGGTATTCTGATATTCGTTCACTACTGGTTCTATGTCCAAGGTGCTGAGAACCTTTGCAGGCAAAGGGAAGAACGGATCGAATCAAAGGCAGAGTGATATTCACCTGAAAGCAATCTAGTCAAATTTTTAAGCAAATATGGGGTAATGTTATGACTGACGAAAGAATGAATCCGGTAATGAGAGAGGCAAACAAGCAACCAACCGGCAGAGGCATATCTATCCGAGATTGGTGGCCCAATCAGCTTAATCTTAACATATTGCACCAGCATTCATCCAAATCCAACCCGATGGGCGAGGACTTCAATTACGCCGAAGAATTCAAGAGCCTCGATTTGGCAGGTGTGAAGAGAGATCTAGCGGCGCTGATGACCGACTCTCATGATTGGTGGCCGGCAGACTTCGGACACTACGGACCCCTTTTCATTCGAATGGCATGGCATAGTGCCGGCACCTACCGCACCGGTGATGGTCGAGGCGGTGGCGGAAGGGGCCAGCAGCGCTTCGCGCCCCTCAACAGCTGGCCGGATAATGTGAACCTGGACAAAGCGCGCCGGTTGCTCTGGCCGATCAAGCAGAAATATGGTCGAAAGATCTCCTGGGCTGACCTCATGATCCTCGCAGGAAACGTCGCCCTGGAGACAATGGGATTCAAGACTTTCGGCTTTGCTGGCGGTCGTGAGGATGTCTGGGAGCCTGATCAGGATGTCTATTGGGGATCGGAAGAGACATGGCTGGGCGATAAACGCTATTCTGGCGAAAGGGATCTGGAAAATCCGCTCGCAGCCGTGCAGATGGGCTTGATCTACGTCAATCCGGAAGGCCCGAACGGCAACCCGGATCCAATAGCGGCGGCCAAGGATATCCGCGAGGTCTTCGCCCGCATGGCCATGAATGACGAGGAGACGGTTGCTCTAATAGCCGGCGGCCACACCTTCGGCAAAACCCACGGCGCTGGTCCTGCTAACCATGTCGGTCCTGAGCCCGAAGCTGCTGGCATAGAAGAGCAGGGTCTCGGCTGGAAGAGCAGCTTTGGCAGCGGCAAAGGCGGCGATACAATAAGCAGCGGCCTGGAGATTATCTGGACAAACACGCCGACAAGGTGGAGCAACAACTTCTTCAGAATACTGTTCAACAACGAGTGGGAGCTGACGAAGAGCCCGGCTGGTGCATATCAGTGGAAGCCGAAAGGCGACGCAGCTGCCGGCACGGTTCCGGACGCTCATGACCCCTCGAAGCGTCACGCCCCGGGAATGCTGACCACCGACCTCTCCCTGCGGTTTGACCCTGTCTACGAAAAGATCTCCAGGCGCTTTTATGAGAATCCGGAACAGTATGCGGATGCCTTCGCACGAGCCTGGTTCAAGCTGACGCACCGCGACATGGGTCCACGGTCACGCTATCTCGGTCCGGAGGTTCCGGCTGAAGAGCTAATCTGGCAAGATCCCATCCCTGCGGTCAATCACAGGTTGATTGATGAACAGGATATCGCCTCTCTCAAGGCCGAGATCCTGGCTTCGGGGCTATCTGTCTCGCAGCTGGTTTTGACTGCCTGGGCATCGGCATCTACCTTCCGCGGCTCAGACAAGCGCGGTGGCGCCAACGGGGCACGAATCCGCCTTGCTCCACAGAAGGATTGGCAGGTCAATCAGCCGGCTCAAATGTCGAAAGTTCTCAAGACCCTGGGGGGCATCCAGAGCGCCTTCAACAGCGCCCAATCAGACGACAAGAAAGTCTCCCTGGCTGACCTGATAGTCCTTGCAGGCTGTGCTGGCATCGAGCAAGCGGCAAGGAATGCCGGCAACGATGTAGCGGTTCCTTTCATTCCGGGACGAATGGACGCCTCGCAGGAGCAGACAGATGTGCAGTCCTTCTCAGTGCTCGAACCTGTTGCCGATGGTTTCAGAAACTACCTCAAAGGCAAGTTCTCTGTATCGGCTGAGGAGCTGCTCGTCGATCGAGCTCAATTGTTGACTCTCACAGCGCCTGAGATGACGGTTCTTGTGGGCGGCATGCGCGTTCTAAACACAAACTTCGGACTAACTCAGCATGGCGTCTTCACTAAGCACCCGGAGTCTCTGACGAATGACTTCTTTGTCAACCTGCTAGATATCGGCACGGAGTGGAAGGCGATATCGGACTCAAAGGACCTGTTTGAAGGGCGCGATCGCAGGACGGGTGAGTTGAAGTGGACCGCAACTCGTGTAGATCTCATCTTCGGTTCAAATTCCCAGCTCAGGGCTTTAGCGGAGGTGTACGCAAGCGCAGACGCTAAGAATAAGTTTATCCAGGACTTCGTGGCAGCCTGGACCAAGGTAATGAACCTTGATCGCTTCGACCTCGATTGATATTCAGGATTTTTCTTTTTTCTCTTTCGCTGTTTTAGATGCCAACCTCATAAAATTACTTCGTAACAAGTTGAGATAATCTTAAAGAGAATGACGATAGTGGGTGCTATCATGAGCGATTACGAATTCCGAAAAGCTGCTCCTGAGGATATCCCGAAGATCGTCCATATGCTCAAGGAGACGATTGCCGATGTTTACGGGCCAATCTTGTCCGAGGGCGCACTCAAGCCCTGGACGGAAGGCGACCAGCTAATCCTTGATGTAAACAATGCTTGGCAGAAGATGATTGTAGCGGAAAAGGAAAGAGAGATCGTTGCTATTGCTGCCGTATTTAATGATTTTGTTGGACTCATCTGGGTTCATCCCGCCCACCAGAGAAAAGGTCTGGGTGGCAGGCTGTTGGATATCGTTATAGCGGAGATAAATAGATCGGAGTACGGGATGGCAAAGCTGGCCTGTTTCAGCGCCAACGAAGGCGCCCTGAGATTCTACCAGGATAAGGGCTGGAAGATTCTCTATGAGGAAAAGGATGACGCGACAGGCGCCATGAAGACCGTTATGGGAAAGACGCTGGCGAATTAGAGGAGACGCTGTCGATAGAAATCTCGCATTGATTGCAGGTTTTTCTTAGCGGAATTCCATCACTACCTCATATTTGCGTGTTTGCGATTGTCTTCATTAGTTCTATCAGCACTTCAAAGCTTCTATTCATGCAGGATGTCGACCCGAGATTCAGAATGATATGCGAATCCGTTGTGCGGTCGTATAACATGTGGGTGGCCCAGATGCCCAGGTGGCCGGTGACTGGAGGAAGGCTGCTGAGCATTGGATCCAGGTCCGGGAAGCTGATCTGCATCATTCCCATTCCGTAATTGATGCCCGGCAGGAACTGTCTGTCATAGGTCTCCATTTGCCCTAGAAGAGCAGGACTGATGAGCTTTCCCTCTCGCATCGCCCTGTGGAATTTCAGGAGGTCTGCCGGGGTGGAGACGATTCCCCCTGCAGCCCAATCTGAGCTGAGAGAGGTGAATTTGCTGATCTCTCTATCGCCTAGCCATATCTTCTCGATGGATTTCTTTGGCTGATTAGCCGGCTCGGAACGAAACATGAGATATGAGTCGTTCATCCCCAGAGGCCTGAACAGCTCATCATGCAGATTTTCATGAAAGGATTTGGCTGTTACGTTCTCGATGATTCTTCCCAGCAGAATATAGCCCGTGTCTGAGTAGTGGAAGAGCTCACCAGGCTTGCTGACTGCATGCTGATTGTCCCGTGAAAAGGAAAGAAGCATCTCCGGGGTCCAGAATGTATCTGGATCTTCCAGGAGCAGATCAAAAAATGGTGGACCGTTGATGACCGGGTCTTCCGCATAGTCTGCAACTCCTGATGTATGGGCAAGAAGCTGCCTTACGGTCACCTGTTTTGCATAGTCTTTGCCTTCAAAGACGAAGAGGCCTTTATATGAGGTCTCAGGGAGGTAATAGACAATTGGATCATCAAGGCGGATCTTCCCTCTATCTGCAAGCATACAGATTAGCGTAGCTGTGAAGACCTTTCCAATGCTGGCAATTTGGAATGCCGATTCACTTCCGTCAGGCGGATACTCATAGGATATGCCCAGCTTCTCAGAGTGCAGCAAGACAAGCGGACTTGATTTTACGCGGATCTGTTTCTCAATTTCTTTTAAGTACTGGTCCAGATGTGTTTGAACAATTTCCTTGGTCTTAGGGTCAACACTTTGTTGGCCGATCACATCCCTTGAACCATCCGCAATTGCCGAAATTGCTGAAGTTGCCTCTTTGAATTTGGCCATGATTGCCGTCTCCTGAGATGCCGCCGCTTGATTGAGCGTTTGTCCAATGACCATTCCCGGCGATGTCTCAAAAGGCAATGACGCGCCGAAAATTGCAAAGGACAGTGCGGCTAGAACAGCCAGCATGATTAGACCCGCAAGATTTGCGTCTCTACTCAATCGGCCCCATCTCCGCCACCTCGCACCTCATCATTTAAGCTGTCTATCTCTTCGGATCATTCATATCTTTCTGAGCAGCTTTGAACAACGTCCAGGGCTGGCCTGGCCTGTCCTTAAGATAGCCATTCAAATGGTCCCATTGAATGTGTTTTTTCAGGAATTCAGCGGCATTAAAAGGCATTCCTGACGAGTTGCCCCATCTGGCCCAGAAGGCAAGGTCTTTGGCCATTTCGCTATCCATAACCTTTCCGTCTACTGTTCCCCTGGGCTGGAAGGGTACAGGCCGTCCAGGCTGGGACATGAACTCCCTTGCGTCCAGCTCATAGTGACCGTCCACCGTCCGGGAGCAGGGATTCTTCCGGTTCAGGTAGACATCATGATGATCAGCCAATATGGCCTTTCCTGTTTCCGTGTCCAGCCGGCCATGATGCTCGGCCATCAGCTCAGCAAGCCTCACCTGGCGGGCTCCCTGGTGCCTTCTGATGTCTGCGTAGCCGGTGTTTGAGCATTCAAGGTTCCTGATCCTGGGGTCCAGGGGAGCATTATAGCCTATGAAGCTTCCATTCCTGGTCATGGTGACATTGTAAAACTTAAGGCCCAGCTCGTAGCGCATGATCTCTCCGGTATGTATGTCCCCGAGCAGCCAGGTGTTTGCATAGCCGCCGTTGTTGTTCTTCTTCATGATCTCCACAAACTGGGTCAGATCTTCGGAGTATTGCATGGCTTTCCTGACCCGGTAGAACTCAGGAGCCTCATTGGGATCGTAAAGAGAAAAGCCGCCGATTGTGGTCTCAGTTCCCATCAGCCCGGCTTTGGTTACGAAGAAATCGGTAAAGCTGTCGATGTATCCGGGAGAGGACTGCATTAATATCCTGTGCCCCTGCGATGGAGCTATATCCAGTACCAAATTTGAGAACTGGCCGGTCTCAAATTCGCTCCAGGTATTGTGAGCCATCACAATCCTGCCGTCTTTGGTGGCCTCCCCCGTAGCGATAAAGGCGCTGCAGTGATCTTTGCTGCTCTTTTCCGGTTTGGCATATTTGCCTGACTTCTCATTCGGCCACCAGTAGTCTGTGAGCTCTTCGTAACCGTTCCAGGCTAAGACCTCCTGCCAGGATATGTCCACGCCGGCATTCTGCGCGCCGTCTGCAATCCCGCAAATCTCATCCATGTACTCCTGCTCTAACCAGGAAGCGAAGAGCCGTTCAGAGGCGTCCACAAAGAACTGCCATTTCATTCCCGTATTCCAGTAGGTCAGATACTCCAGGCTTCTCTTGATATCGGCAAGCTCCTGCGCTACCAGTCTCCCATGCTGAAATCCCCTTTCGTACGGCTTTCCCTCGATGTGGATGTAGATCCAGCCGTTCTCATCATATCTATAGCCTTTGTTGTACTCGGAATAACGCGACTTTTCAGATTTCATCCCTAGTTCCTCCGAAAATTCATTACATTTTCCCTAGCACAATTATTGAAGAAGTAGCTTTCGCTCAGGTTAATTCAATTGAGTCTGTTACCGACCAGAATAGAATCTATGAAGGTAGGATATATTTATACTATTATAAAGAATTCATAAGGAGCCTTTTCGATGAACCGTCTTATCCATTTCTTGCGCCTACATACATCATCCAGCCGCCCACCAGCACAGTCATTCCAAAGAGCACCAGACCTTGCACTCCCATTCCATTGGGCAGATCTAATATGACCACTGCCCCCATGATAATGCTGCCAGCGCCCATGAGGATCACGCCGGTCCTGGCGGAGAGAAGGTAGGTCAGAAAGCCGAGCGCGATAAGCGCAGCTGCGATCAGGAGGGGAATGGAATCCAATGGGATGGAGAGATTCATATTTCTTCCTCCTTTGCTGCATACTTATAGTTTCTCATGATCTCCGGTCTCTCATCAGTCTGCTCATCGATCTGCTCATGAGCTACGCCATCTATTTACCTTTGCATCGCTTTTCCTCATTTGATGAAGCGGATTTATATGGACCACTCGGCCACCACTCCCGTGGCGGCGGAGGTCTTGCAGGCCATGCTGCCCTACCTCTCAGACAGATTCGGCAATGCTTCCAGCCTGCATGGCTTTGGCCGGGAGGCAAAAGAGGCTCTGGAGGAGTCCAGAGAGAAGGTGGCAAAGCTCCTGGGTGCAGGCCCTGAGGAGATCATCTTCACCTCCGGCGGCACCGAGTCCGACAATTTGGCCCTTAAGGGCATAGTGCGGCGCAATAGGAGGCAGGGCAATCATATTATCACTACCAAGATCGAGCATCCCGCCATCCTGGAGACCTGCCGGGCTTTAGAGAAGGAGGGCTTTTCCGTCACCTACCTGCCTGTCACTGAAGAGGGACTGGTGGATATCGCTGCTCTTGAGGCGGCCATCAGGCCCGAGACCATCCTCATCTCCGTCATGCATGCCAACAACGAGGTAGGAACAATAGAGCCCATCGAGGAGATCGGAAGGCTCGCCGCAGAGAAGGATATCTACCTGCATACCGATGCCGTGCAGAGCGTGGGCAAGATAGCCACAAAGGTCGATTCCCTTGGCGTTGATCTTCTCTCCCTTTCCGCTCACAAGATCTACGGGCCCAAAGGGGTGGGCGCGCTTTACGTCCGCAAGGGCAGCAAGCTGGAGAGCATAGTTCAGGGCGGCGGGCATGAGAGAGGCCTGCGCTCGGGAACTGAGAATGTGGCCGGAATCGCCGGCCTGGCAAAGGCGGCGGAGCTGTGTGAGCAAAACATGGCCGAGGAGGGAGAGCGGCTTAGCAGGCTCAGCGAGAGGCTGGCGGCCCTGGTCATAGGAAGGGTAAAGGATGCCTGGATCAATGGAACCATGAAGAGAAGGCTTCCGGGCAGCCTGAACTTCGGCTTTTCCTATGTGGAGGGCGAATCGCTGCTCCTCTATCTCGACTCCAAAGGCATAGCCGTATCCACTGGATCAGCCTGCTCCTCTCACAAGCTGGAGCCGTCCCATGTCCTGCTCTCCCTGGGCCTGCCGCCGGTAAATTGCCACGGCTCTCTGAGGATCACCATGGGCCGGTCGAATACCGAGGAAGATGTGGACTACGTTGGAGAGTGTATAGTCGAGGCGGTGGAGAGGTTCAGAGGAATATCCGCTCTGGGCAGAGAATAGAACGACATATTGCAGAGGTTGCAGAGGTCCACAAACAGTAAAAAAACTGATGGTCAAGAGACACGGCCAAGAGCGCTATCAACAGATCCAAGCTCAGTGCTCCGCAGCCTTTCTTGCCGCCACTGCGATGCCGCGCTTGATCTGCAGCATCTCCTCCGGGGCGAGCACTGCCGTCCCCGTGGCCAGGAGCCGGTCCTGACCGTCCACGACC
>MVRL01000167.1 GCA_002067705.1 Methanosaeta sp. PtaU1.Bin112 | reverse complement strand
AGAACCCTGTTTTGGTAGAGCCCTATCTATCACTTCCGCAATTTTCAAGTCATCAAAAATTCCAGCTACAATTCCAAGATGACCTATATTGTATGATTGGACATCAACGTCCATGCTACATCCCTTCGAAAGGACGTAGAAGATATTTATTTAAAAATGTTTCTGATATTTAAATTGGAAAATTCAGGGATCACGAGACAAAAGTGCGGAACATCGGTTATGAAGGCAAGATGGTTGTAATCGAGGGGATAATAGAGACCGAGTGCCCCTCAGGTTGCTGGTTTATAGTAAACGACGATACCGGCAGCATCTACGTTGATATTCTCCCCAGCAACTTCGTCATACCCCAGAAGAGAGGTGAGGATGCAAAGGTGTACGGCGAGGTGGTCATCAAGGACGGCGATCCCATGATCATCGGCAAGATGGTCAAGATCAGCGGAGAGATATATCAATGAATTTCCTTACCCTGGCGGCAAAGAATCTGACCCGTCGTCGGGGCAGAACTGGCCTAACCATCATCGGAGTGGCCATCGCCATATCCGTACTATTCAGCTTGCTTGCTCTGAATTCTGGATACGAGAAGGAGCTGAATAAAGAGGTAAACAGCATGGGAGTGCATATTCTGGCTGTTCCCAAAGGCTGTCCCTATGAGGCTGCATCTCTCATCATTCACGGCGGAGTAATCCCAAAATACCTCTCCGCCACGGATCTGGACAATGTTACTCGCATCCCTGATGTAGAACTGGCAACTCCCATGCTCATGCACCAGTTCATGAAAAAGGATGAGAAAACTGGCAAGAGCACACCCCACATCATCTACGGCATCAAAATGGAGGATATGCTCCAGCTCAAGCCTTGGTGGAAGGTTGAGGGAAGGTTCCTTGAAGATAACGAAACCAGGGTCATGCTAGTTGGAAGAGACCTTGCGGATAAAGAAAACCTGAGCGTAGGCCAAGTGCTCCCAGTCGGCCCGGCTAAAGAGGATTTTACAATTGTAGGCATACTGGAAAGAACTGGCGACCAGGATGATCAGTTCCACTTTTTCCCCTTAGAGGAAGCACAGAGAGTCTTCGGCAAAGAGGGCAAGATAACAACCATTGCCGTCAAAGTAAGAGAAGTAAGCCGAATCTCAGATGTGTCAGAGGAGATGGAGAAGGTTCCTGATATTCAAGTAGTGACCATGACCCAGATCATGGGAACTATCATGAACCTGGCAGGATCGGCAAGATCGCTTCTTCTCACTGTCATTGCCATCGCCTTGATCATCAGCGCCTTTGGCATAATCAATACATTGCTCATGTCTGTAAACGAGAGGACACGGGAGTTTGGCATGATGAAGGCCATAGGGGCCTCGGGCCCTGATATTGGCAAGATGGTCCTGGTGGAGACTGTATTCATCACCATCAGTGGCGGCATAATTGGAACTCTGGCCGCACTTGTTGGATCAAGCCTGATCGAGAGCTTTGTCAAGGGAATGCTTCCATATTCACCAGCAGGCTCGCTCATCTCTTTTAGCCCAGAACTTGTTGGCTTCTCTCTTGCCTTCTCCCTGTTCATGGGGCTGGTCTGCGGAATCTATCCCGCATTTCTATCATCACGTCTTTCCCCAATGGAGGCCATCAGAGGTGGAATGGAATGAGCGATATAGTTGAAGCAAAAGGGCTGACCAAAGTCTACCGCAGGGGAAGAGAAGAAATCCATGCCCTTAGAGATGTGGACTTTATTGTCAAAAAAGGAGAATTCGCCTCCATAATCGGGCCTTCCGGCTCAGGAAAGACTGCGCTCTTGAATGTCCTGGGCTGCCTGGATACGCCCACCAGAGGAAGTCTGAGGATTAACGGCATAGAGACATGCGGGCTTAGAGAGCATGACCTAGTAAAGCTCAGACGAGATAACATTGGTTTTGTCTTCCAGCAATTCTACCTCATGCCGACGCTTACTGCCCGAGAGAACATAGAGCTTCCTCTGCTCTTTAGCCATAAGAACGGAAAAGGAGCAGGCATCGATGGGATCTTGGAGATGGTGGGCTTGTCCGATCGAGGCAATCATCTGCCGGGACAGCTCTCCGGTGGCGAGATGCAGCGGGTGGCAATTGGACGGGCGCTTATTAACGACCCAAAGATCGTCCTGGCGGATGAGCCAACGGGCAATCTGGACTCAGCAACATCGCATATGATCTTTAAGCTCTTTGAGGAGCTGAACCGGCAAGGGATGACACTGATCATTGTGACTCATAACCTGGATCTGGCAAGAAAGGCGCATAAGATGTATACGCTGAAGGATGGGCAGATTGAGGGGTGTGAAGATTGTTCTCCAAATACGGATATGATGTGCTAGGGGGTGAAACTAAGGTTTTCCCGTCCCCCCGCAAAGCTCTCTTCGGTATACCGGTATTTAGTTCTAAGTTGCAAGCTGCGGGGTATTCAATTAAAAATAAAACAATAAGCACTAAATAGTAGCAGACTAATCGCCTCATGAATCGTACGCTGAGGTACTAATATGGTTAAGGACGTTCAAGATAGATCTGTCGATCCTGCCAGCCTGGAGATG
>MVRL01000166.1 GCA_002067705.1 Methanosaeta sp. PtaU1.Bin112 | reverse complement strand
TGTCTCCATCGCTGTCACCAGGAACGTCAGTCCCCTGTGCAAATGCAAAACCAACCATCAACGATGCACATGCTACCGCAAGGGCAAGATTCTTCCATCCCATCTCATTCCCTCCAGTGACCTCAAGTTCGAGATCAATTCGTTTATTACAGGCGACTTTCTAATATAAACATCTTACTAGTTAATACTAATTCAATAATAACTATGTAAATAGTTGCATAAGGCGTGAAAGGCAGAACCTGGGAGGCCTGTTCTCGGGCATCACCCCTGGCGATCTGAACCACAGGACCGGATGACGTCAGAAGGCCTGGGCTGCTATAGCCCCACGGTGCCGATATCAAATGCCAATATCGTTCATACTGACGCTAGGGTGCGTAAAGCTGCAAGACCGCAGCAGGACTTACAGGGTGGTATGCCAGGCGCTCTCATCTTTTGCGGATGGGTGAGATGATTTCATTCTCGACTTCGCAGAAAAAGGGGCGGATGGGCATAATTCAAGAGAGCATCGCATATAAGGCTTGGTAAGTGCTCTCTCCCGTAGATCCTGAATTAAGAGATCCGCCCGGGTCCTCTCCCAGGAGGGTGTCCCTGCAAAACAGTAGGGAACGACCTGCCACTTCGCCAGCCGATCCATCTTGGGCAGCGCCACCTGCATGTCCAGAAATGATAGAGAGTGGAGGCGATGGCTGCGGAGATGCGATGAACTGGAGCAGCAAGGCCAGACCAGGGTTCCCTGAAAAGGTGAAACAAGGCATCAAGCGTTTAACTCTAAAATGTGCGAATGTATCGACAACAAAATTCTGGAGATTCCCTCATGCAAGACCGAGACGTAACAATAAAAAAGAGTCAATCCCTTGCCGATACGGATCTGCTGGAGGTCGCGGAATTCCTGCGGTCACTTGAGACGAAAAATGCATCCAGAAAGCATAAGCCTCATGTCTTATCTCAGGTCACAGGCATATGCGAAGGTCCTCCTGATCTAGCCGAGAAACACGACAGCTATGCCTACTGACAAGGTTGTCTTCATAGATGGCTGGGCCTTTCTGGCCCTGGCAAACGGGAGAGACAATGATCACCAGCCATCCCTTCAGCATCACCACGCCCGCATATCCATTGCAGACTATCTTTTTAATGCATCTTTCAATGGCAGCGATCAGTGGGGGAAGGTCGTCTTGCACAGTTCTCCAGAGAATCTCCAGGTTGATATCGAAATAGGCATGGACCAGACGATTTCGCATCCCGATGATATCCTCCCATGGAATTGAAGATATTTGTTGTCTGGTGGTTTCAGATACCCTGGTTGGCTGCCTCGCCGATGATCTCAATCTCTTTCACCAGCGACAGAACCAGCATCCTATCCAGATCCAGGCTTGTGCGGGTGCAGCCGTTGGCAAATGCCCTTGCTTCACACGCCGCATCAAGCATGTGTCGCAGGCGGATTTGATCATCCTTCCGCATACTGAACATCCGCCTCTCTCAGCACATCATCGCGGAAATAGCGGCTCAAATCTTCGGCGGTCAGCAGATCGATCCTTCGACCGCCGAAGATTGCTGACAGCTCCCGCTCCATTCGGGCAATACCAAAGAGGCCAGGCAAATGCCCTGGCTCGAAATCCGCCAGCAAGTCGATATCGCTGTCTGGATTGAAATCCTCCCGCAGCACAGACCCGAAAAGGGCTAGTCGTCTGATATGATGTCTCCGGCAAAAGGCCGCAACCGCCTCCTTATTGACGGATATCTGCGCCATAGTTCGACGTCCTTGAAGCTTCAAGATATCTATTCATGACCGCGCCGGAATCTCGCTCAGCAATTCGACCCATTTTTTCTAAATGGCAGAAAGGCCACATCAGTTGTTAAATTTATCCCATCTGGATAACTGGATTCTCAGATAGCATCCCAGACACTTTGTAAGATGATCACCGTTATTCGGTAAAATCCGGATACTCGAAAGCCCTTCCCAAACAATATGCTTCTTTTGGCCGCTCTGCCATGGCTAAAGAAGTCTCAACCGCTCTTGCCAGCATCGCACATTCGAGCCAGAGCAGTGATAGCCTCAGGCCCAACGAGGTCGATATCTGCCAAAACCACGCCACATAAAGGTCAAGCTTCCCTAAGAAAAAGGATGTTAAACCTTTTTATGCAGATGAGAGACTGTGATCAATATGAAGGTTGAGGCTAAAGAGGCCATAGCCGCTGCCATGAGTGCCGCAGGCTCCGAGGTGGGAACCTGCGTGCCAGGCCTTGGAGCAACGGAGATCTTTTGCGATTATTGTGCGCTCAAATCACAGAGGCCGGTCTTTTCTTTTCACGAGGAGGTGGCTTACACCATCGCCCATGGGGCTGCGCTTGCAGGCAAGAGAGCTTTTACGTGCCACAAAGCGCACGGATTTTTCAAGGCGGCAAATAGCGTAAGCGATTCTCTCTACTCCGGAGTTGTCGCCGGCTTCGTCTCCGTAGTCGTGGATGATAAGAACGGCATACAATCGGACAGCATCGCAGATGCTCCGGGATTTGCCAAAGGCCTGGGCATCCCTCACAAAATAGCAAATGTAGAGACAGCTTTCAATGACGTATTGGACGGCTTTGCGCTTTCGGAAGAGCTTCAACTGCCGTTTGCGCTTATCATCGATGCCAGCGAATTGGGCCAGCCATCCCATATATCGGAGGCGAGGCCAAACCTTCTTCTAAAGCAATACAGCAGAGATATCACCCAGCATGTGCTTTGTCCGCCTTTTTGCAGGTATCAGAGGGACGTCCTTCAA
>MVRL01000165.1 GCA_002067705.1 Methanosaeta sp. PtaU1.Bin112 | reverse complement strand
GCCGGGGCAGGCTTGGATACTTGGCGGTTATAGTTGGTTGGTATGTGAAGCCACGACTTTTCAGTCATGGAGACTTCATCAAGAAAAAGAACAGTTGCTTTGGGATTCGCAGTTTCAATTGAGCCACGACTTTTCAGTCATGGAGACGAGATAGCTGCCCGGAAACGCCGGGCATACATGGCCTGTTTCAATTGAGCCACGACTTTTCAGTCATGGAGACCGCGCCTGCTATATCGGGTCAGTGTCAGCACGCCAAGTTTCAATTGAGCCACGACTTTTCAGTCATGGAGACATGAGCCAGCTCTTAGACGGCCTGGACCGGGTAATGTTTCAATTGAGCCACGACTTTTCAGTCATGGAGACGGCTTGGCGGCATTGCCACCTGTCCTTTGCCGACCTGTTTCAATTGAGCCACGACTTTTCAGTCATGGAGACCCAAGTGCCTGAGATGGTGCCCACGTCTTCGCGGCCCTGTTTCAATTGAGCCACGACTTTTCAGTCATGGAGACAAACAGAGGAAGGATACATGGTGGAACTTCCCGAAAGGTTTCAATTGAGCCACGACTTTTCAGTCATGGAGACGAAATTACTCAGGTCTATTTAGGGCCGGACGGCTGCGTTTCAATTGAGCCACGACTTTTCAGTCATGGAGACCTCGCAAGATTGAGAGGTTTGGCATTATCCTCTCCGCGTTTCAATTGAGCCACGACTTTTCAGTCATGGAGACAGAACAACAGTTTAAAAAATGGAAAGGTGAGAGAGATGTTTCAATTGAGCCACGACTTTTCAGTCATGGAGACTCCGGGTAAGCTTGCGGAATTGCGGGATGCAAGGTTCGTCGAGTTTCAATTGAGCCACGACTTTTCAGTCATGGAGACTATTTAACAATGGAGCTTAAGCATCAAACATCAGAGGGTTTCAATTGAGCCACGACTTTTCAGTCATGGAGACAACTTCAACTCAGTCTGGCTATGCGTTAACGGAAAGTTTCAATTGAGCCACGACTTTTCAGTCATGGAGACCTTGGCTCATTGAACGAGACATTGAGCATTCTAGAAAGTTTCAATTGAGCCACGACTTTTCAGTCATGGAGACGGTAACAATGGATCGATACGACGGTTTAGCCAGTAGATAGTTTCAATTGAGCCACGACTTTTCAGTCATGGAGACAGCTTGTGTGCTTTTGTTATGGTTGTTTTGCTCAATACGTTTCAATTGAGCCACGACTTTTCAGTCATGGAGACAAATGTTTGCCGATCACCACCTCGATCCATTAAGAAAGTTTCAATTGAGCCACGACTTTTCAGTCATGGAGACGGAACGACAGTTCAGGTGAAATGCTGTAAAGGGAAAGGTTTCAATTGAGCCACGACTTTTCAGTCATGGAGACTGTCGGCATCTGCTCATGCAGTGTCTCAAGCTCTTGTGGTTTCAATTGAGCCACGACTTTTCAGTCATGGAGACATTGACAGAGTTGTCGATGACGTTAAGGATCCAGAGAAAGTTTCAATTGAGCCACGACTTTTCAGTCATGGAGACGGTAAATCGAGCGCAGCAGAAATGTTTCCAAGAACCGTTTCAATTGAGCCACGACTTTTCAGTCATGGAGACTCCCTGCATCTTGAGTCAATTTCGTACACCCCGTACAGTTTCAATTGAGCCACGACTTTTCAGTCATGGAGACGTTATACGAAGCAGCTGAAATTTGTGTTGTCATCGTGTTTCAATTGAGCCACGACTTTTCAGTCATGGAGACAAGCATGACCAAGCTTGACCGCCTGCGCGAACTTGCGGTGTTTCAATTGAGCCACGACTTTTCAGTCATGGAGACGGCACTGCAAGTACTTCGATTGCGAGTGCGCAGGGTTGTTTCAATTGAGCCACGACTTTTCAGTCATGGAGACCTACGGCACGGAGGATTACTACAATTACTACACCCTCGTTTCAATTGAGCCACGACTTTTCAGTCATGGAGACAACAAGGAGGAATAGAATGAATAGCTCATTTAAAAAAGTTTCAATTGAGCCACGACTTTTCAGTCATGGAGACAAAAATGTCCCTGCGGTTGCAGGAAATGGAAGAAAGTTTCAATTGAGCCACGACTTTTCAGTCATAGAGACTTAATATCCCGCCATTTAATGGAGTATTCAAAAGAAGTTTCAATTGAGCCACGACTTTTCAGTCATGGAGACAAGAATCGATTATAATGAGAAATCTGTATCGATAAAGTTTCAATTGAGCCACGACTTTTCAGTCATGGAGACAAAAAAATGTGGTCGTTTATCCACTAAAATACGCGGTTTCAATTGAGCCACGACTTTTCAGTCATGGAGACACCCTCCTTTCGCCGTGCCTTACTATTGAGCTAATTGAGCCGCGTTTCAATTGAGCCACGACTTTTCAGTCATGGAGACAATAAGAAAAAGGTGAGATAAGGGTGATGTAGATGAGTTTCAATTGAGCCACGACTTTTCAGTCATGGAGACCGCTAATTCTCAGCAGCAGCGAAAAAAAGCAATATCGTTTCAATTGAGCCACGACTTTTCAGTCATGGAGACTGTGGCTACGATTGGCTTATAAAATTGTCCTATCAAGGTTTCAATTGAGCCACGACTTTTCAGTCATGGAGACGTCGCAAATCTTGCATCGCAAATAGCGCGAAAAAATTGTTTCAATTGAGCCACGACTTTTCAGTCATGGAGACCAGGAAATTTACTTGAAGTAAAAATTTTAAGGTAATGTTTCAATTGAGCCACGACTTTTCAGTCATGGAGACGTGACCACAATGAGTAACACAACATTAGTGTTGATCAGCGTTTCAATTGAGCCACGACTTTTCAGTCATGGAGACTTGTGCTTGTGGTGGTTATTTGGACGTATCGCCGTCTGACAGTTTCAATTGAGCCACGACTTTTCAGTCATGGAGACTGGATTGGTGAAGGTCTCCAGAGCTTTCCGTTTCCAGTTTCAATTGAGCCACGACTTTTCAGTCATGGAGACCTGAAAATATCGAATTTATCGTTGACAGCCTAGGAGTGGTTTCAATTGAGCCACGACTTTTCAGTCATGGAGACGGATCAAAAGGGAAGATGGGATATTCCATCTAAAGTGCGGTTTCAATTGAGCCACGACTTTTCAGTCATGGAGACAAAGAATCCTGTTGCTCAAGTGAATGAATTACTTGCTGTTTCAATTGAGCCACGACTTTTCAGTCATGGAGACACAGATAGCATTATGGATTGTGCGACAAAGATGTCAGTTTCAATTGAGCCACGACTTTTCAGTCATGGAGACCAGATAATGGCTCTGTCCCTCCGATGGGGGTTCTGGTTTCAATTGAGCCACGACTTTTCAGTCATGGAGACAGAGTAGGACCTAATGATGCAATAGCTGCATCTGCTGTTTCAATTGAGCCACGACTTTTCAGTCATGGAGACAATGTAGCCAGGCACACTAATGCTAAGGTCAATTTGGGTTTCAATTGAGCCACGACTTTTCAGTCATGGAGACGGCGGCCATTTTTCGACCTTCGCTGATATCGAAAAAAAGGCGGTTTTCGCGCATGTTGTTAACTTATTAGAATACTTTCAAAAAGTTAATGTTTGTAATCTGCAATTTTCGATATGCACAGACCTTTCGCGCATCTCCTGGGAAATTGGACACCACCTCGATGCGCGAAACTGGGACATTCTGTGTCCCATCAAGTCCGTCCGTCTGGCCCGAACGGCCCTGCTTGGCAGGGGTTTGCTCGCCAGATCTTGTGCGAACAACATGATGGCATTACTACTATCTAAACTTTCCCCATCGCTATTGTCTTCAAAGCGTTGGCTTCTATTGAATCGAAGCTTTATCATATCTTCTGATTTTCTTTGCGTTTACGCGAAAAAAGTGCCGAATGCCTTCAGCCGCCATCAATATCCTTGCGTCCTTAAATGATGACTGCCCTTCGGGGGGAGTCCGGATCTTTGGCATGGACGCCGAGAAATTCTATCCTCTGATCCACTTTGCCGTCCGTAGGTCCAAGATCCAATATCATGATCCTGTCTTGGTCGTGCTTGATAAGATCTGTAAGTGCTGCTATCATCTCCACTCGACCTTTGCCGGTAAGATCGCATCGGAAAACCGAATAGTGGATAGCCTCTCCGAAGCCTTTCATGATCTTGTGCACTTTCTGCAATCGTCTCTGGTCCATGATGTCGTAGCTTACAACATAGCAGTTCCTTCCGCTCAAATTGAATCACTTCCTGTAAAATGCGGGGTATTCCTTGATCTCGCCGGAAATGACTCTGGACAATAGCCGCGCCTGCACTTCCAGTATCCTCCGGTAGCTGACAGAATAGCCAAATAGCGGATGAGTGATCTCCGATTCCATTCGTCTTTCGTAGCCTGCTATGACCGTTTTCTTTCCTTTGGATGTAAGAGATACTCCTATTCCGGTATTGATGAAATCCCTTTCCGATAGCTCGCCTTTATTGAATAGAGTGATGGCAGTGGCATCAGCAATAGTGGGCCGGAACTCCTCCATCATGTCCAGCGCCAATGCCGGGCGGCCATAGCGGGGCCGGTGGTAGAAACCGAGATACGGATCAAATCCCACCGCGAGAAGAGAGACGAAAACGTCTTTGGCAAGAACCGCGTAAAGGTAAGAGAGAACTGCGTTAACCGGGTCTTTGGGCGGCCTTCGGTTCCTGTTTTCAAAGGAGAAACCCTGATCGGCTTTTAGCATCTGGCCCAGACGGCCAAAGTAAACCTCCGCGGCTGCACCTTCAATTCCCAGTAGCTTTTCGATGCTGGACGCATTTCTTGCATCCCTGGAAAGCCGCTCCAGCCTGTCCAAAGCATCTTTAGCGGATTTGCCGTCGGCTTTTTCTTCGGTTTTATCGTCATTCCTGCGAACCTGAGTCCGGCAGTTTCTGATCTTGCCGTAGATTACAGATCGGGCAATGGATAGGGATTTCTTTTTATCCTCGGCCCAGGAGAACTGCCGCATGCGCAGCTGCACATTCTTGTGGGTATGCCCGCAGCTCAATCCCTGAAACCATCCTCCTCTTGTAAAATGCAGGACCGGAATGCCTCGCTGCATAAGCTCGACCAGAGCAGGCATAGAGACATCAACTCCTCCAAAGAGATTGACCTGGGAGATCTCTCTCAGCCTGACCTGCTTTGATTTGCCTTCCTTGCCTGTCTTCTCATCATCATCACCGCGGGACCATATTTCCAGTAGATCGCCCTTTTTGCGAACCGTATTTCCGTGCCCCAGGACGTATACCGGCATGGTGTCGTCCCTAGACGGGATGAGCTTTCTGATCCTTGCCAGAAATCCTCTCTCAGCAGCTTCATTTGAATCTGTCTCTCTGAGCAGATTTACCTCATCGGGAAGGCAGATGCCCGCTAACGAGCATCGATTGCACTTGGGGCTATCCTGCAATGGCTGGGGAATCTCCCGCTTTTCTGCTGCCGTCCTCAGATCGGCGATAAGATCGTTGGTCCTGCGAATCAGAGCTTTATCAAAGTCAACCGCAACCCGTTTCTTCGAGCGGACAAAGTAAACGATTCCGCCATCGCATCTGAAGCCGTTCTCCCTGAGCACCAGCCCCTGGGCGCAGAGCTGGACGCGGTCCGGCTCGTATGCACCCTCGGGAATGCCGGGCGCTTTTCCCCTCTTGTATTCTATGGGCGTTACCCTCTCGCCATCCCCTTCCAGGAGATCTATCCGGCAGGTGATGCCAGCCTTCGGGCCGCTGAGAAACAGGCTTCGGGCGTGAAAAGCTTCTCTCCCCGTTTCCGTCTCTTTTCCATTCTCTTTTTCGTTCTCCTTTTCATTCTCGTTCTCGATTCCGTCTCTGGCAATGTCATCTTCCTTTGCGTCCACCCGGCGATGCGCAAATCTGCCCTCCACAGTATCCTCATTGTCTGAAAACTCCCCATCTATCCACTCAATGTAGCAGAGCCGCGGGCAGTATGCGAATTCGCTGAGCATGCGAGCCGGGATTAGGTCCGGTACATCTGCCTTTGATCCAGAATTCTCCATCACCGAAAACCCCGATTCGCTCTTGTCCTCAAAAAGATATATAGGTTTTCAGAGATACGATCTGTTTGAGGAGGTATTGCAAAAGTGGTCAAAGCGCTTCTCTCTTCCTGGTCCTGCGAGCCGAGAAATGAGCCCTCCACCATCTTTCTGCATTTGAGAACTGACGGTGGTTTTATGCCCTGTGCATCTCATCTCAGGTTTATCTCCATTGCCGGTGACTACGGCCAGGCTCTGCTGGCTCCCAATTTGCTCCCAGAGATCGTCCCTCTTCTGGAGTGCCCATCCTGTCGGGTTGTGGGCCACGATCTGCTTTTCGATCTCGGAATTATCAGAAATGAGATCGGCAGGAGACTTCAGCTCACAAATCTCTGGGATACCCGGCTGGCCTCACAGCTTCTCGACAATGGCCTTTGCAGCAAGGAATCGTCTCTGCAATCGATTTGCAGGGACCTGTTGGGGTGGCATTTTGGCGACAGCCCTGAGGCATCGGGCAGAGCTTCAGGCAAAAGCAGCAATCCCTCGGCCAGAGAGATGGATTATGCCTCCAGAGTCTGCGCAGTCCTGGAGAGTATTCAGGCCAAACAGATGTCTCTTATCAGGATGAACCGCATGGAAGACATAGCCCGAATTGAGTTTCAAGCGCTGCCTGCATTAGTGGAGATTGAATATAGCGGCATAGGCTTTGACGGTGAGAGAGGCAGGCGGCTTTTAGAGAGCCTGATAGATGAGAAAGACCGGCTGGAAAGAGAGCTTGAGCAGCATGCAAAGGGGGCGAAATTCAGAGGATTCAATCCCCGCAATCCTGTTCACGTGAAAAGGCTGCTGCAGAGCCGTGGGTACGGTCTGAAGAGCACATCGGCTGCTGATCTGGAAAGAATACTATCCGAGCATCCCAAAGAGCTTTTCGTAAAATCGATTCTGAGGTACAGAGAGCTGAGGCAGAAGATCGGTTTTCTGAAAAATTGGATAGACTGTGCCAGAGAGAATCGCATCTATCCCAGGCTGACGCAGCTTGGCGGCAGAAGCGGCCGCATCACCTGTTCCCGGCCCAATATTCAGCAGGTTCCAAGAGACCCGCTACTCAAAAAGCTCTTTGTCGCCTCAAAGGGAATGGTCTTTGTGGAGGCTGACTTCTCGGCCATTGAGATGAGGATCATCGCTGTTCTCTCCGGCGATAAAGCCATGCAAAGGATCTTCAAGAATGGTCTTGATCCTCACCGCCAGACAGCCCAGGTCATCTTTCAAAAGAAAAAGGTCTCGGATGAAGAGAGGCAGATTGCCAAGACCCTGAATTACGGCACGATTTACGGCGGGGGAGCAAATATGATTCTCAGCAATCTGCCCAGCCTGAGCGAAGAACAGGCTAGGGAATTCCTGCACCGTTTTTATGATGCCTATCCGGATTTGCAGCGCTGGCAGCGCATGGTCACAGACGGCGCCAGGGAAGTGGAAGTCGATGGGCAGGCATACAAAATTTCCAGATCGGCATTGGGTCGAATTAGGCATGTTGATCCCAGGCATAGAAATGCCATGATCAACACTCCTGTGCAGGCGACGGGTGCAGATCTGCAAAAGATTGCTCTGGGAAGGCTCTACGAAAAGATTGCGTCGCCCCAGTACAGCGATTTCCGGCTAATTAATGCGGTTCATGACAGCATTCTCCTGGAGGTTCCGGATAAGCGGAAAAAAGAAGCTTCTCGGCTGCTGAGCAGCGTGATGGAGGAAGCGGGAAATGAGATATTGAAGGTGATTCCCTGCCTGACCGATGTGAAGGTTGGAAAGGATTGGTCATTTGATAAGGATGGCGGCATGCTTTCCGGTTTGGTTTCCATGATTCGGCATTTTTTTAAAATAGCTTGTGAATAGATTTGTTACTCCAATGAGTTTGATATGAAAATGGGCCTCACGCATATCGGTGCAACCGTTCCTGCATGCGATTAATGTTTCCGGCATGCCATCAAGCCATGACACATTTTCATGCCTCATGGGTGCCCGGCCGGGCATGACGGTTTCAATTGGGCCACGACTTTTCAGTCATGGAGACGGTGATCATAGTAGCCCCCGAGAAGGAAATGTTTGAAGTTTCAATTGAGCCACGACTTTTCAGTCATGGAGACGGCGGCGATTTTTCGGCTTTTACAGATATCGAAAAAAATGCGATTTTCACGAGCCGCCTTGACTCTTACTAAAATGTTTAGAGTGTAGACTGCCTGTCAAGGGCATTTTCGATATGCATTGATATTTCACGAGCCTCCCAGGAAACTGGATGCCACCCAGGCTCGTGAAATAGGACGTTCTCCGTCCTGCTATTCATCCGTCTGGCTCGAATGTATCCGATAAATCGGGGGCCTGTTTACCAAATCAAGCAAGCTGCTATCCTGACTCAATATTTATATCATTTGCGCTTCCTGAGATATGTACGAATTGTAGCTGGCCGGGATAACCTATCCATCTGCATTGAAGAAGTGCCGGGACGGAAAAGAGCCTGAGCCATTATCCTACTGCAAAAAAAGATGTGCTGCCGGTGGCATCGGCTTTGAGCAGGTCGCTCCGGCAGCCCGCTGCCAGCACACCTTCCTTACGATCGACCTCTCTTCACTGCCCTGGACATGACGCGCCGCCTGATCGCCGGCTTGAAGGCCGGAGCGGCTTCTCCTTGCTTGAGCCTCATCTCCTCAGTCTCTTCTTCCTTCTCGCCCAGGTCACTCTTGACCACTCGCATGCAGAAGTTGCCATTCTCGTCGATCTCTACGCCGTGAATCTCTCTCTCGAAACCCGGGAACTTGCCATTGAACTTCTCCAGCTTCAGCAGGAATTTTATCTGAGGATTGCCTTTTTCCAGGACCTCTCCCGGCATCAGGATTGGTATTCCCGGTGGATAGGGCACGAGCATATGCCCGGCAATCCGATCTTTCTGCCTGGCAATTTCAGAGATCCTGACCCTCTCAGTCTGGTCCCGGATCAGCTTCTGGTAGGTCTCTGCAGATGAGTACCTGGCGGGGGGAATGACATTGCAGGCATCGTTGAGATGCTTGGGCAGATTATTCTCTTTCATCCAGGAGTGCATATTCTGGCAGAGCTCTTTCAGGGAGATCTTCGGTTGGCCATTGGCGTCTCTGCCGTACTCCTCCGGGTATTTCTCGGCTAGCTCCGGAAGAACCTCAGCCACGCTGGCACCGCTGTCGTAAAGGCGCTTGAACTCGAGCAGCGCCTCCAGAAGGGTTCCCCACTTGCCTTTGCTCGTTCCCACCGAGAAGAGCACCAGCACTGTGTAGTCTCCTGTCCGGGCGATCTCAATTCTGCGAGAGTCCAGGAAGTGGGTCAGAATAGTCCCAGGAATGCCAAAGTGGCCATCCATCTCTCCCCTGGCATTTATGCCCGGACAGAGGATGGTAACCTTCGTTGGATCCAGCATGCAGTAGTTATCCCCGGACAGGTCCTCCCTCTGGAAGCCGTGCCAGGTGTCGCTCTCCTTGAGGGTCCAGCAAGACGGCTCATTGGCCAGCAGGCTGTCAGGCGCATCCTCGAAATCGATGGGCTCATTGGGCTTCTTCGGATCGACAACTTTGTCGGGCTGGTAGCAGCCGAAGAACCATTTATTTTTCTCATCGCTCTCCCTGATGCGCTTGCCAACAGAGGCGATCGCTTTTCGCAGGCCGATGGCATCTTCAATAGTCTCGTCCATCATGGTGCGACCGGCAGGGTCATCCATCATGGAGGTTGCCACATCAATAGAGGCAATCATGGGATAGAAAGGCGATGTGGTGCCGTGCATCATGAATGCCTCATTAAACTGGTCCTTTTCCAGATTCGGCTTTACCTTGTTGACTTTGATGTGAATCATGGAGGCCATCGAAAAGGCAGGCAGCATCTTGTGAGTCGACTGCACTGCAAAGATGGTGGTCCTGTCCAGCTCCCGGTCCAATCCCATGGCAAACCGGCCAGCATAGACTGGATGAAACTTCGCATAAGCATACCAGGCCTCATCGAAATGAATCCGGTCCACGCTCATGGAGAGCAGGTCCACCACAGAATTGACATCATAGCAGAAACCGTCATAGGTGCAGTTGGTAACCACTCCGTATGTTGGATCGGGCGAAACGGCTCCTTTCTTGAGTTCGCTCTTGTCGATCAGCTCCTTAATATGCTGCGGCTCAAAGCATTTCCTCTGAATCGGGCCTATCATCCCGTAGCTGTTGCGGGTCGGCTTGAGGTAAACCGCTCTCGCCCGGCTGAGGGTCAGGCCGTGGTTGAGCGACTTGTGGCAGTTTCTGTCCGCCACAACCATCTCCTCAGCGCCTATCGCTCCCTGGCAGACTATCCGGTTTGAGGCCGATGACCCTCCCAGAACATAAAAGGTCCAGTCGGCTCCAAAGATGCGGGCGGCATTGCACTCCGACTCATTCGATGGGCCGATGTGCTCCAGCCAGTCCCCCATCTGGGCGGTGGAGATCCCTATGTCAGCCCGCATAATGTTCTCGCCGAAGAATTGATGAAACTGCATGCCCACCGGATGCTTGAGATAGGCCACCCCTCCCATATGGCCGGGCGCATCCCAGCTGTATGCGGCGTCTTCAGTGAACTTCTTCAGCTCCCCGAAGTATGGGGGAAGCAGCTGTTCGTAATAGCGCCTCGTGGCAAAGTCCACCCTTCCGGCTATGAAGTCCGCAGTGTCCTGGAGAGGATAAATGTACTCATGGACCTCGCTTATTATCTCCAGAGGAATATCCCTGAGCTCTGTCCTGTCTGCCGTCAGGAATATGGGAACCTTTTTGTCCATCGACCGGATGGCCTGGATGATGTCCACTGCGTTTACGGCTCTCACGGCATCGGCGGCGTTGGCCTGCCCGGCTCTCAGTGCTGCCTGCAGCTCTGCCCGCCGTCTCAGCTCTTCTTCGCTCGGAATATCCGCATCCAGTATGATGCACCCAAACCCGTGATAGGAGCTGACCAGGCCTTTTCCGTCGCTTGCCGTGTTCGCCAGGACGGTCGGGTAACCAAGGCTCTTTATTGCTTCCTCAAGTCGGCTCATGGCCAGAATTGTGGCCGATTTTCCATCCTCCTTCTTAGCGGAGATGATCAATATAGAGAGCTTATGCGGCATTGTCCTTCACCTTTTTGCCATCTATTCAATTTTAATTCTTCATTTTAAATTCTTCTTTGGTTTCTTCCGGCCTGCACTCTGACAGGTCTGATTCTCCTTGATGTATTCCAGTTCCCTTCCGGCCAATACTTGCACCGTCTTGTCGACATACTGCACGCATCCGATCTCCTGCAGCTCCTTGTATTGGTCATGGGGAGAGATTCTTCATTATTACAGATATATTTTTTGGAATCAAATCTATCCAATAACCTGGCAATGAGTGATCCTCAGATCTAACTAACAAAAAAAAGATTATGCCTGCTCCTGCAAGGATTCATTGTGTAGCAAGAGGAGATTGCTAGGCATAGCAATGATTTTCGCCGGTGTACCCGCAATTATTGCCGTATTTCGCCTTGCATTCTGCATCGTATGTGCTGGCGCTATGGCACGGTTCGCACTGCCCGCCCAACCATGACCAACAGCAACCCGTGCTGACGGAACCGCAAATTTTGTTTTCATTGCCGCAGAATACAACCGAATTGGAGCAGGAGAGCTTGGCTTTATTATCAATGACAATGGCGACCTTGCCAAAGTGCTCCGGAATCGCTTTATCTGCCCTGTAGAGAAGATCCTTTGGCCATTCTGATTCGAATGCGTAATCATCGATTACCTTCGCCGTGTATGTCAGGGTTCTGTTTGCCATATCGTATTTAGGCAAGGTTAGTTCCACTATGATCGCATCACTGCTTTCGTTTCCATCCTCGATCATTACCAGGGCATTCGGTGGGTTGATGAGATCAAAGTCGAATGCTTTGAGAAACCTATCCATATCTAAAAAGCCAGCATCGCGCGCAGGGCGGTCTGAGAAGAAGACGGTGTATGGAACAACCTCTTTGATAGTTAATGTATAGTTGCCGGATTCATCCTTTTCGAAACTGCCATTCGTTGCCTCCTGGAGAAAGATGTAGGTTGTGGTCGCGTTCACCGCGTTTTCTGCAGAACCATTCTCATTCGAGGCTGTTTGGGAACTGCAGACAGACCCAATCCAGGCCAAACAGAGCAATACCGAAATTAGTATGGTCTTCTTCATAACGTATACCTCTACACATCCATGACAATTTCCTTAAGGCAATGGATATAGTACTTCCCATCTTTAATTTCCACTCCGTGAATATCATGGCCAAAGCCCCAGAAATGCATATCCCATTTCTGCAGAGCGCAGAGGTACTTGAGATGGGGGCCGCTGGCCTGTCCGATATTCTCTCCCGAGAGCAGCATGGGAATGCCCGGAGGATAGGGGATTATTCCCGTAGCTACGGTTCGATTGGCGGTCTCCCTCAATGGCAGAAGCTCGGCGCGGCCGTGCACAAACTTCTGATAAGCCTGGTTTGGCGTTTTGTCCTGCCTGGGCAATTTTGATGCATAAATTTCCTTCTGAAGGTCCATCAGCTTCAGTTCCTTTAACTTAATGAACATCTCCTCTGCCAGATCCATCAGTCCCATATTCTGATAGTGGTCCGGGTCCAGCAGCACCTTGTCTGGCAGAACTTCTTTTAGCAGAGTGTTCTTGTTATAGTCATCTCTAAACCTCAATAGAGCATTGACCAGAGTTCCCCATTTGCCTTTGGTGATTCCCATCGAGAAGAGGAAGAGAATTGTAAAGTCCGTCGTCTTTTCCACCACTATGCCCCGGTTGTCCAGGTAAGATGTGACCAGCATCGCCGGTATCCTGACCTCTCCATCCTTCCTGAGAGTTTCGTCCCTCTCAACCCCAGGTGTTACCACAGAGACCTTGATGGGGTCGAGCATACAGTAGCCCTCCTCCATATTGGAAAAGCCATGCCACCTGTCTTTGGTATGCAGCACCCAGCAATCAGGATCCTCGGCCAGCGTTTTGGGCGATACTCTCTCGAAGTCCACCCCTTTGATCTTGTCAGCATTCCAGACGTCGAAGAACCACTCTCCATTCTCCTGAGCCTCCTTACATATCTTGCGCATGCTCTGGCGGAATGCAATGGCTTCATCTATCGATTCTCTGGTCAGAGCCGGTCCGCTCTCTCCGGACATCATGGCTGCAGAGACCTCATTTGAGGCAATAATGGCGTATTGGGGCGATGTAGAGGAATGCATCATAAACGATTCGTTGAACCGGTCGTGAGGGATGGCCTTTTTGCCGTCGCGGACATGAATGAAGGATGCCTGGGAGAGGGCAGCGAGCAGCTTATGGGTCGAGGTAGTAGTAAATACCGTGGGGCCATCATCATGTCTGCTCTTCTCAAACATGCCGTATCGTTCTTTATAGAGCGGGTTGAATCTGGCATAGCCGTACCATGCCTCATCAAAATGGATGCGATCGACGCTATCGCCCAATATCTCCAGGACTCGCTTTACATTGTAGCAGAGGCCGTCATAGGTGGAGTTGGTGATAATGGCATGTGCAGGCCGCTTGTGCTTCGCACTTGCAGTATCAAGAGCATCAGAATGGTCCTCTTTTTCATCGTTTTCGGGTGAAACAGACAGGTTATGGGCGAGAATAGATTGCAAGACTGCTTCTTTGCCGATGTTCTCAGGATAGATGGGGCCAATCAATCCCAGGTAATTTCGTGAGGTCTTCATATAGGCAGGAATCGCACCGGTCATAATCAATGCCTGCTCAATGGATTTGTGGCAGTTTCTGTCAACCAGAACGTGATCGCCGCGGGTGACGCTTGCCATGAAAACAATGCGGTTTGAGGCAGAGGTGCCGTTGGTTACGGTGTAAGATCGATCCGCTCCAAAGATCTGGGCAGCATATTTTTCACTCTCGCCGATCGGGCCGGAGTGGTCCAAGAGAGAGCCAAGCTCTCCCACAGATATGGAGAGATCGGACCGAAGAAGGTTTTCGCCAAAATACTGGAAGAAGGCTCTGCCTACGGGCGACTTGAGGAAAGCCGTTCCGCCCGCATGGCCTGGGGTATGCCAGGAGTATTCGGAGACCTTTGCAAAGTCCATGAGGGCTTTGGTAAAGGGCGGCTCGATCTGCTCACGATATCGATTCATGGCCGCCAGTGCTCGCCCGGCAATGAACGTGGGGGTGTCTTCCAAGACCCAGACCAACTCGTCCACCAGGCTCATAACCTCGGCATTGATCAGCGGCGCCTTTTCGCTGTCGGACATGAGAAAGACAGGCATGAGGCTATTTCTGGTGCGTATCAGCTTGAGGAGCTCTCTGGCTTTGTCATGGGTGGGATCATCGTCGGAAAGACTCCAATCCATGAGAATGCATTGGATTGAGGGATCGGAGAGAATTACCGACCTGCCATCGTCTGCAGAGCATGATTTTATCACCGTGGCAGCTTCCTTTTTAATCTCATCCACCAGGGCGCGCACAGCCCTACCTTCTGCGGTGGGCATATCGATCTCATCGTCTACTATTAGCACCTTCATTCCCAGCGCCAGATCATTACCTCTCGTCATCCAATATCACACTCAGCATTTATTATGCAGATGTATAGTCTATTCCATTATTAAGTCTTTGTAGAATCATTGAATGGTCTTGAGGCTATAACGTGGCATTTATTTGCGTTCTTTCAATGAAGAGATTGCATTTTATCTCAATATTCTATCTCAGGATTTTGAAGCTAACGGAAATATCATGGAGAAGAGAGTTTTGTTTTAGTCCAAAATAATTTATACTTATAAAACACCATAAATGGATGCATCATAAATGCGAGAGTTTTGGTGTGAGGTTGGAATATGAAACTAATTCTATCTACAGTGGCAGCATCTCTTTTATTGCTCATTTCGCTGTCCACCTGTTCCGCCAGCCTGGCCCAGTTTGCCGGGGATTGGAGCAATGTTGACCCGAATTCGGGAGGAATAACCAAATTGAGAATTGCCATCTCTGGAGCATCTGCTAATGTGCATGCTTGGGGCAAGTGTCATCCCACCGATTGCGACTGGGGTGGAGTCAATGCCTTCGCCTTCGCACCCGATGTCTCCTCTGATCCGGTCAGCCAGGCGCAGGCTCTTATGGCAACATATGTTACTTCTTTCTCTGAGACCACTCTCTTCATCAGTCCCCAGGGCAGCCGGCTATCTGTGCAGTCCTATACTCGCTTTACGGACGGCAGCGGAAGAAGCAACTATGGGTCCAGCGACCTCTTCGGGAAGAGTACTTCCATAAGCGCTGTTGGGTCGATCGCCGAGATTCAACCCATTAAAAAGTACGAACTGCAGGAAATTCTTCCCATTAGGAAAATAATCGCATAAAGGCCGCAAAAAAAGTTGAAGAAATGAGATATAAGAGACATTAGAGGTTGTTATATGAGATTGATTTATCCTTGCCTGGCCGCAGTCCTGTTGCTTCTGTTGACTGCCACCGGGGGTCTTGCCAGCATGAACCAGTTTGCTGGATCCTGGACAAATGTGGATGCCAATACCAGGGGCATCACCAATCTGGACATTTCCGTGATGGGCAGCAATGCAAAGGTGCATGCCTGGGGAAAATGTCATCCCACTGATTGTGATTGGGGAGCTGTGCAGGCTCAGGCTTTTGGGCCCGGCGTTTCCTCTGACCTCATCAGCGGTGCTGATACCCTGATTGCAGTTTTTAAAACGTCATTCTCTGAGACCACTCTGGTCATTAAGCCTGCCAGCAACCGACTTAAAGTGGACTCCTATGATCGCTTCCTGGACAATAGCGGCAGAGCCAATTACCTGGCTAGCTATACCTTCCAAAAGGCAGCAGCTGGGGGTGCAACGCCCGTTCCAGGCGGAGAGACACCAGGTCCTGGAGAGAGCGGCCCTGGGGCAACAGGTCCAGGTGAGACCGGTCCCGGTGACACTGGCCCAGGTAGCATGGGTCCAGGCGGAACGACACCCGGCGGCACACCGGCTCTGATAGATCTGACCGGCGTCTGGCAATGCGATGACGGCGGCATTTACTATGTTCGCCAGCTAGGGGCAACCGTCTGGTGGTATGGCGAGCGGGATCCAAATACACCCAGCTGGTCCAATGTCATGCGCGGAATCATCAGCGGCGACATGATCAACGCAGAATGGTCCGATGTTCCCAAGGGAAGCGTAATGCAGAACGGAAATCTGGTCCTTCAGATTGTGTCCAACAACGAACTGGTGGCCGTTTCCAAGACCGGAGGCTTTGCAGGATCGCACTGGACGAGATAGGGGCTAAAAAGCCCTATTTTCCTTTTTCCGCCATCTTTTTTAAAGTGTTGTTAAAAAATTTGTATTCTATCCTGCAGACTATCCGCATCTTCCCGGCTCGGCAGAATACGGTCTATTTTCCTTCAGGCACCATTGCATATGCCGCATTATCGGCTCGATCCTGCCGTTAGTCTCGCTCTTTAGCTTTTGCACAATGATCTCTGCGAGGCTTCCCTGCTCAATGCGCTTTGCAATCAGGGGAAGATACCGCTTCTCTTCAGCAGTTGCGCTCTTCTCGGCGGCGGCGAAGAGCTTCTCCAGCTCAGGTCGCATTCCGGCAACTCCGTGCCGCATGGCTTCTTCCAGAGTCTCTTGAAGAGCGCTCTCCTCCTCTTCCAGCGAGATCTCAGAGCGCAACAGGGCGAGCAAAAATGCCGAGAACGCCATGTCAGAATGAAGGCACTCCTGCTCATCGATGGCTTTGACCTCCAGGCATTTTCTGGTGAAGCGGACGATCACACCTCGAGAGTTGACCCACTCCCGGCAGAGAATCTCAGCATTGCATCTCTTCAGCTCGCTGTAGATCTGGCGGTTGATCCTCACATAATCGTCCACGCTATGCAGCTTTTCAGGCAGTATGTCATGACAGATCTCGGGGATGGCAGCCTGATTTTCCCGATAATAGACCAGTCGGTTATCCATGTATGTGGTGAGCTTTCCCTCTACCATCGGCGAGGAGGCGGAGACTGCGACCAGATAGGGCATAAGCGAGCGGATCTTGCTATGCATGGCGAGCAGCTCCTCATTGTCAGAGTAAGGGATGTTGATCTGCAGAGCCTGGATATTCAGCCAGCCGTGCTGCTTGATATTGAAAAGCCGGTCGTATGCCTGATAGTACTCCTGCTCATCGTGATCCCAGTAGGTTGTCTCATTTAGTTTGAGGAGCGGATGCATTCCCAGGCCCATAAATCCATACTCGTAATTGGTGGCCCGGTAAAGCTCGCGGAGGCCCTGGTAGAGGTTGCTCTCCAAAAAACTCAGGCTTCCTGGCCTCTTGGGGATCAGCTCAATGGCATGCTTCTGAAGCTCCTTGGAGACCAGTATCCCGCCGAAATGCACCTCATGATCCAGCCGTCCGGCGATTCTCTCGATTATCCGGTCGGAGATGGGCAAAGGCCTGCAATTCTTGTCATTTATGGAGTACTCGTGCTCCGTTCCTACGGGAGATGCAGCGCTCAGAGCCCTGTGAATTGCTTTTGTCATCGCCTTTTATCGGAGAGCGGTATCTCTGCTACTAGATCCGTCTCCGGCTCCTCGATCTTAAGGATCTCTGCCATCTCTGCCGCGGGTATGGCCTTGATCAGATGAATGATTTTCTCGACCGCCGTCTCGAAAAGCCCGTCGTAGGCTTTTTTATCAGCCCTGAGGAATCGGACCATCGGACAGATGCTCTCTCTTTTGATGAATATCTGCAGGACGTTATCTTTTATGTCAAAGGTAAAGGGTCCGGCGACGCAGGTCTCGGGCTTGATGGAGTGGATGCTGCATCTTCCGTCCTGGAAGAGGACGCAAAATCCATCCTTCTTCAGGCGGAGCCTCTTGTATCCGACAAACTCTACAGCACTCTCAGGGACGCCATTTTTCATAAGAATGTCGATTCTCTCCTGGCTCAGGGGGGGACGCGCTTCGAAGCAGCAGCCTCCGTCCAGATGGCAATTGCTGCAGGCCCGGCTCAAGGCTTCACAAAGGTAATCTTCCATTGATTTATCATCCCTATCTAGAAGTCGATCTTGTAGGAGTATGCCGCCTTTTCTTCCAGGGCGGATTGGCTGCAGATGCCAGCGGCAGCTCCCAGGCCGTACTCGCCTTCGAATCCATGAGGACCCAATGCCTTCTCTGAGAGATCTCCAGCATAGCTGCATGCGTCTCCAGTCATCAGGTAGGAGATGATCTTATGGAACATATCCGGATAATGGGCATCCTCCCCTCCTTCCAGAGAGGGATTATCATTGACCTCAATGACATAGAGCTTCCCGTTGCTTTCTTTGATGTCCACACCATATAGTCCATTGCCAATGGCGTTTCCTGCTTCCCGCCCCAGCTTTATGACCTCCGGGGGAACCTGATCGGCAGGAACGCTCTCCACATCGCAGTAGACGATATGTCCGTTCACCGAGGCCTGGATCTTGAAGGTCTCTGAGGGGATGATATAGCGGCAGGCATAGAGCAGCTGTCCGTTTATGACTCCGACTCTCCAGTCAAACCTGCTCTCGATGTACTCCTGCACCACAATCCAGTCTGAGAGCTTGAAGAATCTCTTTGCGACCTTCAATAGCTCGTCAGAGGATGAGACCTTTTCCACCCGGACTGAGAATGATGTGGATGGCTCCTTCAGCACCAGTGGCGTGCCCAGCTCTTCGAAGAGCTGAGCGGCTGAGCTTTCATCCAGCTCTTTCTTCTTCAGGAACCTGGTTCTGGGCATGGAGATGTTCTTCTTCATCAGGTGCATGTACATGTTGATCTTGTCGGCACAGATCCGGATTGAGCTTGGGTCGTCTATTACCGGTATTCCGTACATTTCCGCCATTCTGGACGCCACATAGGTGATGTTCATGGGATCGGTGTTGGCGCGGATGAAGAGCGCGTCCAGTTTGGGAATCTTTTTGATGTCCACCGGGAAGATGAACTCAGCTGTGTGGCCAAGGCTCTCAGCCACGTCCCGGCATTTAACCACGGCCGTGAGCTGTTCAGAGCTACTTAAGGTCTGTCTATTGACGAAGATGCCTAATTTACTCAAAGCGTCTCACCCTCTTATTCAGAAGGTCCTGTAACATTTCCGTTTCATCCTTTGATAAATGCGAATATTTGACCGGAGCCAGGGAAGATAGCCGACAGCCGGATTCATCCTTGACCAGCACAACTTCCACGAGAGGCAGCCGGAAGACCTCATAGATCTTCTCTGCGAGCGACCTGGCCATCTCACAGCAATTGATGGTCTTGCCGAAGATGGAAACGCATTTGCCGACTGTTGTGGTCTCGCCTATCTTCTGGTAGCAGAAGGGGTACCTGCCGTGATTGGTGACATGCTTGATCACCCTTTTTGCTTCCTCTAGCTCCCTGATCAGGAAGTGGTCGGATGGTGTGGAGAAGTAATTCAAACCGTAGACTATGGCCGGCAGAGAGACGTACTGGTTGGATATGATCCAGTCGCAGACCGGTATTCCAGCCAGCTTTGCCTTCTCCAGGCAGATGGGAACGATATAGGCATCCAGCACATCGCTGCTGCTGGGCGTGGTCTTTATGCCATCGTTTTCGCTCTTGACGATGGTATAGTACGGCTGCGTCTTGTAAAAGTAACTCTCATTAACAATATATTGGGAGTCATCTTCCTTTAAAGTATACATGATGTCTTTTTTAGGAACATGTTCTCGTCGTTTGTTCATTAAAACATCACCGCATAACCTGCGCGTGAGAAAATAGATCTGTTTGCTGCTTTTTTTGCGTAGGATACCCTACGGTATTTATTTAGACTACGGTGCCCATCGGAATCGGATGCCATTTCTTTCTCAGAAATTTGGATCTCCTCTGCTGGCATACAGCTAGCTGGTAGTATTTATTGTTGTCGACCACTGGCTCTCATCATCTCTGGCTCTAGCCCCTCTGCCAAGACTATCGCTATCTGCTGGAATTGCAGTCTCGTTAAAGATCGTTATATTTCCCTCTCGATGAATAGGTCTCAGTGCGTTTTACGCGAATCGCCGGAGAGAAGCATCATCAACTCCTTTGGTCCTGGCACCGGAAGGCTGCAGACATGATCGGTGCATACGTAGGCAGCGGTAGTCTCTCCATCCAGGGGCAGACTGCGGGTGAACGGCACAATCTCTCTGATCTCTTCTCCGTTCACCAGCATTGTGGATTTGTTGGGCAGGAAATGAGATCTCATGGCCCGGAGCATTTCCGCTATCCTCACGTCCTCAATGCTTCCCAGCAGAGCTACTTCTGAGGCCGGCCCGAGAGCATAGTCCAGAGAGCAGAGGAGCATGCTTGCGCCCATGATCTGGCCGGATGTCCTGGCCCAGCCGCGTGCCAGCTCCCAGGCCTTCTCTTCCAGTTCCGTCCTTCCGGATAGGTGCATAAGCCGCAGAAGGTTATGCATGGCGATGGAATTTCCGGATGGAATTGCTCCGTCATAATACTCTTTTTTGCGCAGCAGAAGGCCCTCGGCATCGTCAGCAGAAAAGAACAGGCCGCCCTGATCCCTGTCCCAGAAATGCTCCAGCATGGCATCATTTAGCTTTAGAGCACTCTTCAGATACCTGGCATCAAAGACCGTCTCGTAGAGATCGAGCAAGCCCCAGATCAGGAAGGCGTAATCATCCAAATTGCCAGCAATGCCTGCCCCATTTCTGTAGCGGTGCAGCAGCCGGCCATCGGCGGTCATCATCTCCTGCAGGATAAAATCGGCGGCCTTTATTGCTGCTCTCCCGTATTCCGCCCCTTTTGCCCCGGGCATGGCCTGGGCAGCTCTCGCCAGGGCGGCGATCATCAATCCATTCCAGTCGGTGAGAATCTTGTCGTCCTTCAGAGGATGCACTCTCTTCTCCCTGGCAAGAAATAGCCTGCTCCTCAGCCTTTCCATCCGGGCGGAAAGATCGGGCAGGCTTATCTTCAGGACGGCAGCCGCATCCTCCAGCGATGATCTCAAGCGGAGGATGTTTCTTTCCTTCTCGAAGTTTCCGCTCTCGTAGACATCGAAGATCCGGATCAGGAGCCTGAACTCCTCGCTGTCCAGGCTTTCCTTCAGCTCCTGGGCAGTCCAGAGGTAGAATTTGCCCTCCTCGCCCTCGCTGTCGGCATCCTCTGCCGAGAAGAAGGCTCCCTGGGTCGCGGTCATGTCCCGGAGCACGTAATCCAGGATTTCGCCTGCCGTTCTCCCGTACTCCTTTTTTCCTGTGGCCTGGAAGCATTCGGTGTAGGCAATGGCCATCAGGGCCTGGTCGTAGAGCATCTTCTCGAAGTGGGGGACAAGCCACCGGGCGTCTGTGGAGTACCTGTGAAATCCGAATCCCACATGATCGTAGATTCCGCCCTGGCGCATGGCCTGAAGCGTCTCCTCGACCATCTGCAGAGCATGAGTATCTCCAGTTCTTTTCCAGTAGCGCAGGAGGAAGAAGAGGTTGTGCGGCGAGGGAAACTTGGGTGCGGTGCCAAAGCCGCCGTTCTGGGGATCGTAGATTGAGGAGAGGGCCTCGTACCCCCGGTCGAGGGCGGTCTCGTCCAGACTCGCCGCATCCGCCCCGGCGGGTGGCCGGCTCTGCCCCCGGATAAAATCGATGATCTTATCTGCTGAATCCAGAAGCTGCTCTCTGTTTTTCTCCCACAGTTCCTGGACTTTCGGTATGATCTGCATCATTCCTGCCTGGCCGTGCAGCCCGGTTTTAGGAATGTAGGTGGCGGCAAAGAAGGGCTTCTTATCGGCGGTCATGATAATAGTAAGAGGCCAGCCGCCCCTGCCGGTCATGGCTTGAGCAAAGCCCATGTAGATCTGGTCGATGTCCGGCCTCTCCTCCCGGTCAACCTTTATGCAGATGAAGGCCCGGTTTAATAGGGCGGCAACATCGGCGTCCTCGAAGGACTCATGGGCCATGACATGGCACCAGTGGCAGGTGGAGTAGCCGATGGAGAGGAAGACGGGCCTGTCCTCCTTTTGGGCTATGGCAAAGGCCTCCTCGCCCCAGGGGTACCAGTCCACAGGGTTGTGGGCGTGCTGGAGGAGGTAGGGGCTCCTTTCGGAGAGGAGGCGGTTGGATGGGGGAAGGATTTCTGGCTTGCTTCTGCTTGCATTGGATTCGTCCTTCATGAAAACCTTTATGGAGATTAAGAAATATCAACCTGCTGATTACGAGTAGAATTCAATAAAAAATATTAAAGATATTGCTTAAAACATGCGAATATCATTGGGACCCACGGCAGCTCCCGCTCCGCCTGCTCCCACATGGAAATACACTACATCTCCATCATCGAATATTGCGGAAAACGCGGGATTTGGAGGCACTGTGGCAATATTTCCATTTGCGTTAAAGAACATGAAGGTGCCAATTTGCCCTGCTGTTGTTATAGTTGGTCCTCCATTTCCGAATCCGGCGGGGAACTTGAATAACGACAGTCCTTTTCCGGCATCCGGATCGGTAATCGATACTCTTGATCCAGCTGGATAATTCGCATATCCTGTTATCCTTATGTCATTAGTTCCTAATTGGATGGGAAGTGGATTAGATAATACTTTCAGATAAACTGGGTCCTCCATATCATATCCTGCAGTTCCTGCTACATTCAGATAGTAGAATCCTGTAAAAAATCCGGAAGGCAAGGCATATGCAAAAGGAGGAACTGTATTTAATTGCTGTCCAATATCCGGATCACTGGCTTTCACATATGATCCTGCCGGATAGCTTCCCCATGCTGCAAGGCGAATATTGTTAGCTCGAACTATTCTTTGTGCTTGAATCACGTTAGAGCTGCCAAATTGGAGATAGGGGACATCTTGAGCATCGTACAAGCCATTGGCATTTAAGTCCCAATAGGATATCCAGAAATTATTCTGCCATAATGGATCGGCTGCACCTGGAACGGGTATTGGCGCAAAATCCGATAGTGGCAGTCCTATATCAGGGTCTCCTGCCTGCACCTTCGTTCCATATGTTCCTTGCGCTTCCGCCAGGCCGGATGCGAGTATCGCCAGGCTTAGCAGAATGCATATCGACAGTCTATTATTCATATTAACACCTCTTTTGTAACTAATATGATTAGTAAACTTAAAAACTTATGCATTTTAGGTATACTAATTAAATTATATTGTAAAAAACATTTTAAAAAATTATTGGTATAATTAGTGCAGGTTGCGAGTTAATTCAGTTCATAAATCGCATTTATAAAGCTGGTTTGCCAATTATTTTTTATGCACAAATATTTGTAATCAAAAATTTTATTTTTATATCATTTATTTGAAAATCAAATTTATTCACACTATTATTGTTGTCAATCCCGGTAGCTTCGCGAATATACATCAAAATTATTTTGTAATTATGCCTGCATTTCGCTCCGTCCTGTGGCGGAAACAGTTGCTAATAATTTTACAGAGTCTGGTTTCGTTTCCAATATTATTATTACCATCATTCCCTTGAATATTCATATGATAATTTCTTTCGATATGTTTATATCCCTTCAAGGGAGATTCTTCGTATACTCGATAGAGTATAGGGGTG
Source organism: Methanosaeta sp. PtaU1.Bin112 (assembly GCA_002067705.1). Classification (GTDB taxonomy): domain Archaea; phylum Halobacteriota; class Methanosarcinia; order Methanotrichales; family Methanotrichaceae; genus Methanothrix. Next base: position 11,847 of record MVRL01000165.1, on the reverse strand, counting down.
AATCAGTATGAAGGGAGTAGTAATAGCGACAGCTTTAATTCTATTGCTATGCTGCTGTACCGCATTGGCGAATCCTCCATTGGTGCCGCCAGTACAGTACGAACAGTTTTGTGAAGCGCAAAAGATCTCCGGGAGCGGAGTTATCGACATGAGCACATCAATAGTCGATAAGAAGATCGCTCTGGAGTACTTCAACAATATGGCCGGCAACGGCGACTTTGAGCTTGATCAGGAGCATGCTTACTCGCAGAATTCCGATAAGCTGCAGAGAAATATCTCCTCGGCAAACGGCGGAAATAAGAGCCAGCTCAATTTGTATGAGGGCACAAAGATGACCTATGCCAGCAAGGACACGCCTCTCATGGGCTCCAAGTTCATGCATTCCAAGGCGTTTTACGGTGGAATAGGTGCCAAGGTCCAGGAGAATTTTGCAGTCTATGAGATGGAACAGGACCAGACCGCCTTCTTCGTTTCAACCACGCCATACAATCCTCAGGAGCCGGCAGTTCCTGCCAACCGGGACTACCTGCAGCTTCTGGCATTGTACTATCCGCAGGAATATGCCCAGTACATGGCACAGGCCACGCACACCATAACTCCTGAGCAGCTCATCAAGAAGCTGAAGGATGCGGGAAGGGACACCGCGCGGGTTGCCGAACTCATGGGCAATAATCCGGCCCATTTGATCGGTCTTGAGACCAGGAATTCCTTCAACGGCACATGGGGAACGGATGCTTCCATGCACAAGATATTCTACAAGGACATCAAGGCGCACGAGATGTTCTCCGGAGTATTCGAGGCAGAGAAGACCATCAAGTTCCATGAGAATCCAGTGCCGGAAAAGGATCGCGCTGTCTGCGACGGCATAGATTGCTAGAAAATCGGCAATCTATCTTTTTTTATTTTCATTCATCAGCTTTGCTTTGATCGGATTGGTCATTAAAATGGGTGGAAGATCCCGGAAAACTGGATCTTGCCAAATTTCGTCACCTTTTAAACCGGACCCAATGGAGCTACAACTTTCTTGTATACTTCGTTGAGGACTTGGGCCAGTCCAGTGTAGACTGCGGACAGTCCGCAGATGATTCCCTCGTATCCGGCCAGTGTTCCGATTGCGGCGCTTCCCAGATAATCCCTGGCGGCAAGCAGGAAGAACAGGATGGTCAGCGAGAGGAAGACGAACTGCAGAGCCCTGTTGACTCGCAGGGTTCCCAGGAACATGACAAATGTGAAGAGGCCCCACATGAAGAAGTAAGCTGCAAAGGCTGGCTTTGATGTGGCCTCGGCAAGCCCGAGCTCTGGCAGGAAGAGCAAACCTACCAGTGTGAGCCAGAATAGGCCGTAGGATGTGAAGGCAGTGGTCCCGAAGGTGTTGTTCTTCTTCCATTCCATGATTCCTGCAATAATCTGGGCGAGGCCTCCGTAGAATATTCCCATTGCCAGGATCATTGAGTTCAGCTCGTAATAGCCGGCATTGTGGATATTCAGCAGCACTGTGGTCAGTCCGAAGCCAAGCAGGCCGAGAGGCGCCGGATTGGCGGTGGTATCTTTGAGGATCAGAGTATCTATATTTTGTTTCCTCGTTTCTTGCATAGTCTTATTCCCTCCTGGATTGCTAATGGACGATCTTATTATTAAATTGTTGCTCTTAAAATATAAATTAATAATAGTGTTAAATGTTGTGATATATTTTTAATGAGAAATCTTTTTGTCATGTAATTATATGACTTCTGTCGAGAAGCGATATGAATAGATCCTATATCTTATTATGATCGCTTGTACATTCAGCGTTATTCCTGATTTGCGGATGTCTTTTATTTGGTTTGCGATATGGCAGATCGGCTGCATTTCGCGATATTCTACAGCTTTATTGCTGAAGGCCGCCGAGAATCTAGCACATATGATTCTGTGATATTTGCATGTCTGTTTGAACATCCGGTATAATGTGGGATTATCGAGCATATGCTAAATATGGTGCCGGTGTTTTATGCAATGATATATTTTTAACTTCTGCATTTTTCAAACCGATGGCTGTGTATGGAGACAAAAATCTTGTTAATGAAATTTTCTATACCTTATACAGTAAAATTTATATATGATCAACGATAAGCTACAATCGGGTCCGGGATTTCTTAGCAATTTTATGTCATCCATCCCCTCAAGATGAACAGAACCCGGATCCTTCCCTTAAGATGCTCAGAGTCGATTGGCTTAAATCTATGTCTTTTGCGATAGTCTATGTAGATGATTATGATCGAGATTGAAAGCCGCAAATCAGTTGATGTTATCGATATCACTGATCAGGTTGAAAGGGCAGTGGAAGAGAGCCGCGCAGAAAACGGCGTCGTGCTCGTCTATTCTCTCCATACTACCACTGGATTGGCCATCAATGAAGCTGATGAAGCATTGATAAATGATATCCTAAATCTTCTGCAAAGGATTGCTCCCCGGGGTGCAGGCTATCAGCATGATAGGGGGGACGGCAATGCTCATGCCCATCTGCAGGCCATGCTGCTCGGAAATAGCCTCCTGATTCCCTTTGAGAAGAGGAGACTGATCATGGGAATGTGGCAGAGGATACTCTTCTTTGAATTGGATGGCCCAAGGAAAAGAAGAGTCTCTGTAAAATTGCTTGCAGATTGAAGCTTGAGAAGAGGTGAGGGAAAAATCCCTCGATCCTTTGCCCTTTTCGTACTTTTAGCCTTATTGCACTATTGTTTGCATTATTTGTATATGGCTGTGCCTGTGGTATTGGCAAGCACCTTGAAGGCCGCCATGAGATCCTTTGTGACCGGACCCGGCTTGCCGTTTCCGACCGTCCTGCCGTCCACCTTGGTGACTGGCGCAACCTCTGCTGCTGTTCCTGTAACAAATACCTCGTCTGCAGTGTAGAGGTCAAACAGTCCCAGATCGCTCTCCATAAGATCATAGCCTCGAGCGGCTGCCAGCTCCATGACTGCTTCCCTGGTTATTCCTTTGAGGTTGTTTATCGTGTGTGGGGTGCGGATCTTTCCACCTTTGATGACGAATATATTGTCTCCGCTTCCCTCTGACAGCAATCCATTTGAGTCGAGGATTATGGCCTCGTTGCCGCCCTTGATGTTGGCCTCGATCTTTGCCAGGATATTATTCAGATAATTGAGGCTCTTGATATTGGGTGGCACCGCGTCCGGAGCATTTCTGCGCACGGAGACGGATATGGCCGTAAGTCCAACCTCATAGAGGTCTCCGTACATTGCGCCCCACTCGACAGCGATGATGATGACCGATGCCAGGCTGCACTTATTGGGGTCCAGGCCAAGGTCGCCATAGCCTCGGGTAACAATGGGCCGGATGTAAGCATCACGCAGATTATTCTTCCTTAAGGTCTCCAGTATCGCCTCGCACATCTCCTCCTCGCTCATGGGAACGCAGAGTAAGATGGCCTTTGCCGAGTCAAAGAGCCTCCTCACATGGTCTTCGAGTCGGAAGACGCGCCCTCCGTAGGCTCTAATTCCCTCGAAGACTCCATCTCCATATAGAAATCCGTGATCAAAGACCGAAACTGCAGCCTGTTCCGCCGGAACAAACTTTCCGTTAAGATAAATTAAGCTCATATGGCACCCTCGTCATCGGACAATTGCTGAGGATAAATGCGTTTTGATTGCAAAGCAAGTTGGCTATGGAATGAATCGATGGATTTATTAGCCTGGGATAAAAGGATGAAGGCTACTTTCTACGGGGTTGGCAGCTTATGGCAAGACTTGGTTTCGTAGTCTCAGAGTTCAATAGAGACATCACCTATCAGATGGAGCTTTTAGGCAGGGAGCATGCCCAGTTCCTGGGAGCAGAGGTATCTCGCGTCGTTTATGTTCCGGGCGTTTTTGACATGCCTCTGGTTGTAAAGAGGCTTCTCGGTCGCGAGGACGTTGATGCGGTCGTGACAATCGGCTGCGTGATTCAGGGTGAGACCGCTCATGATGAGATCGTCGTTTCCCAGGCGGCTCGGAAGCTGATGGATCTGTCACTTGAATTTGATAAGCCCGTAACCCTCGGCATCACCGGACCAAAGATGTCCCGGCCTGATGCTCATAAAAGAGTGGATTACGCCAAGAGGGCAGTCGAGGCGGCGGTCAAGCTTCTGCAGAGGATGGAGGGTGTTTAGTCTATGGTCTCCTCGCGAATGGCTTCCATTCACGAATCTACCACCATGAAAATCTCGGCCACGGCCAAAAAGCTGGCAGCCAGTGGCCTTGATGTCATCGATATGGGCGTCGGTGAGCCGGATTTTGATACGCCTAAACATATTGTTGAGGCGGGATGTGTCTCGATTAGAAATGGTGAGACTCGCTATGCTCCTACCGTTGGCATTCCCCTGCTTCGCCAAGCTATAGCTGATAAGCTGGTCAGGGAGAATTCCCTTCGCGTTTCTGCAGATGATATCACAGTCACTCCCGGTGCCAAGATGGCAGTATTTGCCGCCATCCAGGCGCTTCTCTCCGAGGGCGATGAGTGCGTTCTCATCGGACCGTCATGGGTGAGCTACGAGCCATGTGTGGCTTTTGCTGGGGCGACTGTCGCCTGGGGAGATGTTGATGATAATTTTATGCCTCTTGATCTGGCAGAAAAGATCAATTCCCGTACAAAGCTCATAATAATCAACTCTCCCTCCAATCCCACCGGATCTGTTTTTGGCAAAAATGTGCTCAAGGAGATCTCTGATCTGGCAGTTGATCACAATCTCTTCGTTATCTCCGATGAGATTTATGAGAAAATAATTTATGATCGCGAGCACATAAGCATTGGCTCAATGCCGGGAATGGAGGAGAGGACCGTGACCATCAACGGCTTCTCTAAGGCTTATGCCATGACCGGGTGGCGACTTGGATACCTCGCCGGTCCCAAAGAAATCATGAAATGGATCAACCGGCTTCTCTCTCATTCCGTATCTCAGGCTACCACCTTTGTGCAGAGTGCGGGAATCGCTGCCCTGCAAGGGCCTCAGGATGAGGTCGCCTACATGGCAAAAGAGTTTAGGATCCGTCGCGATATGCTCATCTCGGGTCTCAAGGACCTTGGAATACCTTGCAACGTGCCCGGTGGGGCCTTCTATCTGTTTCCGAATGTATCCGCATTGGGCGGGGGAGACGCTTTCACCGATAAGCTGCTTAAGGATGCCCTCATCGCGGCCACGCCCGGATCGGCCTTTGGGCCGGGTGGCGCGGATTATGTCCGGCTATCTTATGCCACCTCGCAGACCCGGATCAAACAGGCTCTGGAGAGGATTGAGAAGATCCTGAGTTGAGCCATGCGGTCATATCTTTCGCTTTTTTTTATTAGTATGCATTAATGTGAATTAATGCACCGGGTGTGGGGGGTAACGAATTCCCCATCCTTTCCCATGAAAAACCTTAAACCTTGCCGATTAATGGCTAGGGGGTGCTATCCTATCCACCCCTTCCGAATATCTATTCTTCAAGTGATAAAAGGCATCTACGATTGCAGCTACTCCATCCTTTAATCGCTCTTCTTTGGATAGATAGAGGAGATCCTTTTTAACGGGTTTTGATGTAGCCGTATTGCAGTTGTTCTCTTGATATAGCTCTTGATTGATCAACAGATGATAAATTATGGTGATTAATTTTCTGGCCGAAGCAGTGATTGCTACATTGTAGTTCTTTCTGGTCCTCAATCTATGGAAGAACCTTGAAAACTTGTTATTGCCCATCTTGGCAACAACTTGAGCTATCTCCACAAGTACAGTTCTTAGACTCTTAGATCCCTGTTTAGTAATACCGCATGGTTTCTTCTTACCTGCAGATTCGTTGAGTCCCGGAGCCAGACCACACCATTTAGCCAGTTGTTCAGGGGTATGGAAATCGCGATAGTCACCGATCTCTGCCAAGATGATCGAGCCTGATGTGAATCCTATTCCTGGAACCGACATGACTATTGCCAGGTCTTTAGCTCTTTTCTGAAGTCTGCTAAGTATCTCCAGGCTTGTTTTCTCCATCTTCTTTTCCAGGTGATCCAGAAGCTCTAGAGTATCCTTAACAAGCATTCTCGAAACGTCATCAAGACTATTCCCAAGAGCCGCTTTTATAAGGTCTCGCTTTTTCTTCACCTTTCCTGAAGGTATGCTGTCCAGGATCTCATCTATTTCCTTCACTTCGACCAGTCCATCCAGAATATGCCGGCCCGATTTTCCAAAGATATCCGAGATACAGGAACTCAGTTTTATGCCGCAAAGTGCCAGATACTTATGAATTCTATTCCTAAGTTGCGTTCGGGTCTTTGTATACCCTGATCTGGCACGGGTCATAGTTCTGAGGTTTCTATCCTCTTTGGAAAAAATTCTTGACCTCTTAATTTTGCCATCCAAACAATTCTCTGCAATCCATCTAGAGTCGCTAGCATCTGATTTATTCCCTGGGATGCCTTTGATCATCCAGGGATTTGCAACAATTGTATCGATTGACGGACTCAGAGCATCGTAGACTGGAAACCAGTAAACACCAGTGGCTTCGAAGGCTACTTGCTCACAATTATTGGTTAAAAGCCAGTCTCTGAATCTCTCAAGCTCAGAATAAGTTGTGCCAAACTTTTCCTGGAATTCTGTCCCATCGGCACTTTGGATCGTGGCAACTATGAGATCTTTATGGACATCGGCTCCACAAACTCTATTTCTTCGTTTGCCCATATATGTCGCTCCTTATATGGGCAGATGATTTATCCCTCAAAAGGGGCAATTTCCCATACGCGTTCGATGACGCAGCCCCGTATTCGCGGGATTATTGGCTAGTTTAGGGAAGTGGATCATAGTCCTAAAAGGGTGACTGCCTTCACTGCCCATATCAGACTAAACATAGCTAGCAAAGCATGAGAGGTTTTTCATCCGCCACGTATGAGCCTTAAGGATCATGGGTGTTTAGGGTGGGGTGGCCGAGCGCAGTTTGATTGATCTATTGTTTTAATGGAGCACTTTGAATCATTATTAAGTCACCTTGCTGTTTCCTGTGGGCAAATTTAATTTTAGCCTCCCTATCTTTTTGTTGATCTGAAACCTCTGGCGCTGTCCTTTGCAGACTGACTATTTGTTCCTTATAGGATACCATTATCGACCTTTGTTTCCCATGAAAATCTCTCGTTACGTATCGATTTTCATCTTCTGTGTATGAGTCAACGAATCATGCTGGTTTTAATATAATTAGTTACGACATTCCAATGATTCTTTATCATTTTAGCGCATTCGATCACAGGATCGAGCCTTCTATGCGTAGCCCAATAATACAAGCCTTTGAGGTAGTCCTCGCGGATTTCCGATATTAATAGCTCGTATATGATTAGCTCGCCTAAGGATGAACTATTGGCGAGCTAAAACATATACGTTTATCTCAATTCAGCAGAACCACTTATCATAGAGCGATCTCAATTCAGTTCAATGCCTCTTATCATAGACAAATTAGTAGCTGTCATTAGTAATATATATAGTTGATTGTGATAACTAGATGTGATCTAATTGATGTGGAGTTAAATCAATAGTTCACGAAAATAGTCAGTTTTCCTGCATAGAAATTAATGAGATCTGAAATAATCGAGGTTTAGCCACTTCATTTATCAATAACTGATAACTAGTGCTCTGTAACGAAAGTTTTAAATTTTATAAATTGCCATATGATAAAGATTATGGCAAGAAAAAAACTGCACAGTGTTGAGCTGACGGAAAGGGAACGAAAAGACCTAAGACAGTATCTTCGCAAAGGTAAGTCCTCAACACGGTTTCTCACGCGAGCCAGGATACTTCTCTTGGCTGATGAAGGACAGGAGGATAAGGAAATCGCTGAAGCGCTAATGGTTAGCAAATCAACAGTAGGCAGAATAAGAAAGAGATATCATGAGGGCGGTTTGGATTTTGCCTTAAATGAAAAGTCCCGCAGCGGAGCTCCACCCAAAATAGACGGAAGGATTGAAGCGCAACTGACCCTTCTCGCCTGTTCTGAGCCACCGGATGGCAGATCAAAGTGGACGGTCAGGCTCCTGGCGGATAAGCTTGTCGAGATGGAGGTTGTAGAGTCTATTTCCCATATGAGTGTTCAGAGGCAATTGAAAAAAATGAAATTAAACCTTGGCTAAAGACTCGTTGGTGCATAGGAAAGATCACGAGTGATTTCATCTGGCACATGGAAGACGTCCTGGATATTTATGAGCAGCCTTATGATCCAAAACACTCGGTTCTCTGTTTCGATGAGAGGCCATGCCAGTTGATCGGCGATGCGATAGTGCCTATTCCTATAAAGCCAGGAAGCCCCAAGAAAGAGCATTACGAATATGTCCGAAATGGTACTTGCTGCATATTTATGGCTTTCGAACCTCATAAAGGCAAGGGATTTGTTCGCGTTAAGGTGCGTCGAACAATGGTTGATTATGCGGATTTTATGAAAATGCTTGCTAATCAGTATCCAGAAGCCGAGGCCATTCGATTGGTTCAAGACAACCTCAATACACATACTGTAGGTTGATTTTATGAGGCACTTCCACCTGAGGAAGCTTTCAAGCTTGCGAAAAGGTTCGAGTATCATTATACACCAAAGAAGCGAAGTTGGCTCAATATGGCGGAGATAGAACTCTCTGCGCTTTCAAAGCAATGTTTGGATCGCCGGATTGCAGATATGAAGAAGTTGTCCGATGAGGTTAGTTCTTGGGAGCGAGATCGGAATGAAATTGGGGTAACTGTTATATGGAGATTTAATAAAGACAAGGCCAGAGTAAAGCTTCAAAGGCATTATTCAAAATTGCAAAATTAATGTTACAGAACACTAGTCTGATGACCATTATTCAACCGAGGAAGTCGACCTAAGGTGAAAAACGTCGCGAATTTGGGCCTATCTTAGAGCCATCTTCTCAAGATATTGCTTCTGTTATCAAAGTCTTTGTGGCTAATTATATATATTTCTCCTCATAAGATTATTCTTTTTTAAAAAACGTATCAATAAATCCTATTAGCGCGGATAGCATTCCAAATTCATCCCACTATAATAAGATCATTGTCGAATAAAATTTTCAATTGTTTGCAAAGATATATATATATTGGATTTCGACTTAAATTTTAATAATGATGCAAAGCGCTTCAGTTCAACTAAAGCCTGAAAAAGATCTAAATAAGAGACTACGTCTCATGGGAAACAAATTAGAGAATGCGAGCAGATCATCTATAGACATAAAAGATAGTTATGAATTCTATGTTTTGGCTTTAAAAGAATTGAATAAATCTAATGAACAAGACGCTTTTATTTATTATGATAGAGCCAATCACGAACTTATAGCTGCCATAAATAATAATAAGTGGTCTGTCAACGGATACAGGATTCATTCTCCTCGAACGATCTCGTACTCATTTAAAAATTCGGGACTATATTCAATAATATACAGCGTGATCTTTACAATGTGTTTTGTATACTTGACATATCACTATGGTGATCTAAAAATACAAAATGTTCCATTATGGAGTGCTTTCTATTCCGGATTTGGTGCGTATTCATATATATTAGGCAGTTCAATAAAAAAATTTTATCAAAACGGAATTATCGAAAACGATAAATCTGGTTGGTTTGTAACTATACCTGTTCTCTGTATGATCTCTGGCTATATGGTGTACCTAATTTTCAATAATAGCATCGGAAATGAATCGGTGGATCGGGTCTCTATAACGATCTTGATTTGCTTCTTGGCCGGCTCAATTACTTGCTGGTATTTATTAAAAGAAGGCACAAATATACATCTATAATATTAGCTAATGTATTATAATTTGCATTTTGAGGCTATGCTGAGGCACACCATTGTAGGGCGAGAAACGCATGTCATGCTTGCCACAGCATAGCCAGAAGATAAGTATGGATTATGAGAGCTAATATGGTTAGCGCCTCAGTCATATTTGTGCCACGTACAAGTTGGTCTTGTTACCCCAGAGTCGATTTTTTGCGCAGCTACACGCCTCCAGCATCGGCGGGTCACATGCCAGTCAATTCATTGGCGGGTAGTTGACTACATAAACTTACTGGAAAATACCCTGCATAAAAACCGTTATACAAATGAATGTACCATCTAGATTATATATCATGAATGCAACTGACAATTTGGAGGGATAATGTCGTCATGAAATGCGTGTCAGCGTTAGTGTTATTAATAATTGCAATTTTTTTCTTTATTCAATCGGTTTCTGGGATAGAAATCGATTATTCATTAAATGATGTAAGTATTAGCAGTCTGTATGATGTCGATGACTCAGTTTATGTTTATGAAGAGGTATCCGGAGATCCGCAACCGACAACTGTCAATGATTATAGGGAGGTCTCTGGCGGTGGTAAAAAAAATTTAGAGCAGAGATTCTCATCAAATAGCTATAGTGCCACATCAGGCATAAGAGCTGATTCTGGATCGGTGCAGAGCAGCGCTCATCTAACCTCGACAACTCTGAGTGCTACCCAGGGTGCAAATATCGCAGGCACTCAGGCTCAGTCCTTCCTGATAGGATCCCAGGATTATATGGGCGGCACGGCGTTCACTGGCCAATATGTAGGCGTAGAAAACGGAATATTAGGCACAGTGCAGGCGCTGAGCTTGGGAAGAAGCATCTATTCCTGTCAGTATTTCCATGCAAACGGCATTAATCCTCTAGCAATAGGGTACGCGCTTATTACCTCACATGACATCAATTCCTTTGATGATCTGGGTGCGTTCATCGTGGCAGGTGCCAGCAATGAGGGAAGCATCAGCGGATTTATGGGTGCTGAAGTAGTCAAGGTTTCAGATGCCATAGATCCGGTTGCTTATGGTTCCCATATTATTGCACAAGGAGATGAAGCGGCAGGAATTATCGCTGGCGCTGGTGCTCTGCAAGGCTTCCGGACACGGAACCAATTCGCGAATTTCATTGGCCTTGATGGTCAAGGAGCTATTACGGGAGCTGTGGGAATCGGCGAAAACAGTCGAGCGTCTGTAGATTATATACGGGCCCAAACAGATGGTCGTGAAACTTCGGCATTCGAGGTTGATGCAAAGGCAAAAGGCGATGAAGCTGCCATTGTGGCTGCTGGCGCAGGCAATTTCGAGCTGCAAAGAATTTTCGGTTTTCAGCCATTCGACAGATCCGTGATGGCATTTTATTATGAAGGCCTTGACTTACAGGGCGCTATCATCGGAGCAGCTGGCATTGGTGACGACAGCAAGGCCAAAGCAAGCTGGATTGGTGCGATTACCGATGGCAGCAGAACTTTAGCTATGGGAGATCGCCTAAAAGCCGAGAGCAATGGATTGGCACTTGTTGGTGCTGCCGCAGGAAGCATAGGATGCGGCGCAGAAGGTTCCTATTATCGCTCCAGGCATAATCTCCTATGGGAAGAGTACAGAGGCATTGGCGCGGAGGGTTCTTTGGCGCTAGCAGTCGGAGCTGGTGAGGATAGCAAGGCATCCGCAGACTTCATAGGAGCTAGAACAGACGGCGATAGCACTGATGCCTTTGCCGCTGATGCCAGAGCCCGAGGAAATAGTCTTGCCGCGGTACTGGCCGGAGCAGGAAATCTCTATGCAGGATGCTACGAGGGCGAGGAGTATAGCCGCCATCACGGTTACGATTACAGCGGCGGTGAATATATCGGCGTTCAGGGAGCCTTAGCCGGCGCATTAGGCATTGGTGGGCATAGCAGCGCTTCCGCAGACTTCATAGCGGCGGGAACAGACGGCGATAGCACTGATGCCTTTGCCGCTGATGCCAGAGCCCGAGGAAATAGTCTTGCGGCGGTACTGGCCGGAGCAGGAAATCTCTATGCAGGATGCTACGAGGGCGAGGAGTATAGCCGCCATCACGGTTAC
>MVRL01000164.1 GCA_002067705.1 Methanosaeta sp. PtaU1.Bin112 | reverse complement strand
TCCCACCACCTGGGAGAAGCTTCTCACCATGATATCATTCATGGTCATAACCAGGCGCAGTTCGTCGATCACCTCAGCCCTGACCTCTAGAATGTATTGATCGGTAGCAATAGAGGTGATCTTTCTCGCCAGAGCCTCCCTCTTCGCCGGCGAGAGCATCTTGGAGTCCTTCACCCCCAGGGCGGCAAGGTCAAAAAACCTCTCCTCATCGATCACCAGTCCAGCTACGAACATGGAACCAATAACAGGCCCTTTTCCTGCCTCGTCTGCGCCCATCAGCAGCATAAGAGATGATTGAACAGGTGATACATTAAGTGATAGCAGATTGAAGCTGATCTGCCTGCAATTCCCACTTTTTTTTTAAAAAAAAGAAAAAGTATTATCCTGTGTTATATTTCTGCAAGCAGTATGCACAACCATTGAAGCCGGCAGCTATGGCCGTATCGATCTCGCAGAAGTATACCCTGTTTCGCATGGCAATCCTGTGAGCCCAATTGCAGTCTCTGGTGTGTACTTCCATGCTCTCTGGATTTTTGTTTCCAATATAGGGAGCATATGTCCCCAGGCCGCTGGTCGCTATATTTGCAGCAACCAGGACTTCTGGTTCATCAATAACCAGTTTATTGATGCTCGCTTCTACAGTCACTGTAGATTCTGGGATATTCTGCTCTATTATCGCCGGGAATAGCACAACAGGGGGGAGGTTATCTATGACCTGATCCACCGCCCAGTCCACTACCCAATCGAGAATAAACTCGGGTATCTCCCATTGGAGAGGTATATCAAAATCCGCATCCAGAAGATCAATGGTCAGCTGTCTATCCGAGTTGAGAGCCACTTGACCATGGGCGTTCTCCAAATTGATTGTGACTCCGCTAATGCTGCAGTCAAATGGTTTTATCGTAGAAATATCCTCATCGACCTCAACCAGACCCCAAAATATCTCAGTCGTTGTTTTAATCTGTGCATAAACCTTACACCACAGGTCAATTGTGACGCTGCCTGAGAGCTCTACGATGTTGCTTGGTTTGAGATCGAAAGCAAGCTGATTGAAGTGAATGGTCGCACCATATTCTGCCCATACCCTCAGAAGGTCAATCTCCACATCTACGAGACCTAATGTGCCGATGGCGACGATCCAGTCCACGAAATCGTCTATCCAATCGACAAAGCTAGGCATATCAAAATCCTTGCTGCCTGTGACGGTCACGAGCTTGGGATGGACAGTTCGCTGCCACCAGAAGTCATATACTCTATGCATCCCCGATTCTCCAACCCCGATCCCTATGTGGTTGCCGTCTGTGAAATCCATGATATCAAGCACATTTCCCCCAGTGTAGCCTAGGAGGTTGACAGCACCTGCTATTACCTGAGGGCTGAGTATCTTGACATTGCCCAACCCAATTGCCAGCTTGTTTTCATCACCTGGTGGCATGTAAGGCAGTTCGGTCGAGAATAATACCGGACTCAGCTCTATGCTAGTTACGTCCTCTGTGAGGTATTCAGCCATAGCTATAGAAAGGATCTCATTGAGTTTGCTGATCACATTATGAGGCAAATGATATGTATCGTTCAGCTCAACGTCGTCTATGGAGGCTTCAACAAAATCGACCTTAAATCGACGTGTCGACTGGTTGAAGCTTGGGACGAGCAAAACCGAGAATTCTACCTCCATCTCAAACTCTATTCCTCCAAGGACGTTAAATTCGCACTGGCCTCGCACACCCATCTCCAAGGTCAGGTCGTTCCGGATCTGGAACTCTGGAGCTTTATTGAGACTTACCTCATAGCCTATATCCATGAACTCCGCCAGGCTTGATGGGACATCTGGAATTGGCAGCGTATAGGTTCCAGCAAATTTCGGGAACTTTCCCATGCAGTGTCCCAGCTTCAAGAAGCTTGAGACGAGCTGCTCGTTCAGCTCTACGACGACATCATATCCACCGGTCTGCATTAGACACTCACCTCCTTTTTCTTCAGATTGCGACCTTTTTTCTCTACATCAACATGGACACGAATCGGCTTCATTTCCAGTACTCTTTCCAGCAAGGGATATTTTCCAGGAGAGGCAGATAACTTCGACCTTATATCCCTAGATATTTGCGAACGCCACTCCTTTTCGACTTTCTCAATAAATTCTTTATCGACGTTTATACCCTCTGCTCTTAAGGTTCCTTTAAAATCCTTCTTCAGAGCCTCTTTCAGCTTGGGATCTTGATCAATCCTATCTCTTATAGTTCGAACAGACTCAAAATCAAATCTTTCAATGCGCTTTCTTTTGACACTGCTCTGTTTTCTCATGAAATCTACCCTATTAAGATATAAGAACTATAAGACTATAAAACCATCGATAAGTTATACAGCAAAATAAGATTGCGCGCGGCCACCCCGCCCAAAGAACGGGGTATGCTTCGGGCCGAGTGCCCCCGTTTTCCTGAATTCAGAAATCATCCAATCTTGGTTGACCGGATCCCCTTGGCCTGCACAATAGATGCTCTGTTTTCGATTTGCCTTCATAGGCTCTCGCCCAACAGCGTTTCTTAATTCAGGATGAAGCTGGAACATCCTGCAAAAATCTGCCTCATTTCAAGAATTGAATGGCTCTTGATAGGCAAAAAAATATAGGTTCTAAGGATTAGCCGTCCAGCACCCTGCTCATCGCCTCCACTCCTGCGCCGCAGGAGTGAATATTGCCCTCTTTAAGCAGGATCAGCTCCAGGGTCTGAATAGTCCTCAAGAGGTCGCCGCTGGAGCAGACTCCCATGGTACCGATGCGGAAGATCTTGCCCTTGAGCTGCTCTTGGCCTCCGGAGACGATGACTCCTTTCTTCTTCATGCCGCCGCGCAGCTTGTCGTCGCTCACGCCCTCAGGCATCTTCATCGCGGTCACTGTATTGGAGTAATAAGAGTGCTCATTGGTCTGGGGGAAGAGCTCTATCCCCAGCGCCTTGGCAGCAGATCGAACCGATTCCGCCTGCTTTGCTGCTCTCTCTCTCCGGGCGGCAAATCCCTCTTCGGCTGCCATATGCAAGGCCTCCTGCATGGCGAAGAACAGTGGCACCGCGGGTGTGAACGGAGTCTGAGCAGGGCTCTTTCTCGCGCTCTTCAGATGGGCCTTCAGGTCGGCATAGTAGCTTGCGCTCTGGGCAAGGAACTTCTCCTCTGCTCTGGGGGAGACGGATACCACCGCTAGGCCCGGGGGCACAGCCAGAGCCTTCTGCGAGCCAGTGATGGCGATGTCAATGTTCCACTCATCGGTGAGGAACTCATTGCCGCCGATGGAGGATATGCCGTCCACTATGAATGCCGCATCGTACTTCTTCGCCAGCCTTCCCACCTCTTTCGCGGGGTTGGTCAGGCCCACTGAGGTCTCATTATGGACCATGGCCACCGCTTTGGCTCCCTCTTCCAGGGCGGCCTCGACCCTATCCAGATCAAATGGCATGCCCCAGTCGAACTTCACTGGCACACACTTGCCATATCGTTCGCCGATCTCAGTGAATCGCTCGCCGAATTTGCCGTTGGATATGGTGACTATCTTATCCTCATGACCGATGATGCCGGCTACGGCCGCATCCATGCCCAGCGTTCCGCTGCCGGTCATTATCGCGATCTGGTTTTTGGTCTGGAAGAACTCC
>MVRL01000163.1 GCA_002067705.1 Methanosaeta sp. PtaU1.Bin112 | reverse complement strand
CCCTTTGCTGAATAAAGAGTATGTTTAATAATATAAAGCTTATTTCCAAGAAAAATCAAGTTGAAATGGCACTAGCTCTTCTCCGAGTCTCTCCAAGCATTTCTCTTGGCACTTGTTCTTCTTTTAGGCCGCAAGTGACAAAAATTTATTTAGCCTGAGGCAGGAAGGACTTCCTTATTCCGCCCGCAAGGCCTCAATGGGATCAAGCTTAGCGGCCCGGTTGGCCGGATAGACACCGGCGATGGTGGTGGTGACCACCCCGAAGAGCGCGCCGAGCACGATAGACTGATAGGTTATGGCCGATGGCAATGAGGCCAGCGACCCGATGAGATAGGAGACCATCACCCCCAGGGCAATTCCTATGATGCTGGAGACCACACCCAGCACTCCCGCCTCCAGCAGGTACTGTATGCGGATATCCCTGGTGGTCGCGCCCAATGCCTTCATGACGCCTATCTCCCTTATTCTCTCTTTCACGGTGAGCATCATCACATTGGCGATGCCGATTCCCCCCACAAGCAGGGAGATGGCTCCGATGCCAGCCAGAGCGTACTTGATCATGGACAGCACGCTCATCAGCGAAGAGAGCATATCGCGAGCAGTGGTTGCGTCGTATGCCTCATCCTTATGGTATCTTTTCAGGTCGTTCTTGATCTTCTCAATGATGCTCTCCACCTGCTCCGGGTCGTAGACGGTCACCTGGAAGTTGCCATAGTAGTAATTGTCCTCGCCCTTCAGCTCCTCCATGGCCTTGTGGGTGACGTACATAACATTGTCTGCGCTGCTGCCGGGCCCGGCGCCAAACGAGGTCTCATCCGACTTCTCCATTACACCCACCACCTTGAAGTCCATGTAGCGGTCCTCGTAGTAGAGCCGAATCTTATTTCCCGGCGTAACTCTCATGCGGAACAGGTCGTTTGAGACTCCATAGCCGATCACGATCGACTTGTAGTCTGAGCCGGTGAGAAAGCGCCCCTGCTCCACCTCTTCCTTGAGGTCTTCTTCTTTATCCGGGTCCACCCCGGTGAGGCTGGCTGAGGCATTGGTGTTCCGGAAGGCGACCACCACATTGGCAGAGCTTCGCGGAGCGACGTTTTTCACGCCCACAACATTCTCCAGTACCTTGGTGTCCTTATCTGTGAACTTCGCAGGCTCAGCAGGGTTTCTGTTGGCATTGCCCGCCCCAGGCCCTCCGAAATGGGCACTACCCGGCATGACGCGGATCATATCCAGATCAAGGGAAGAGAATTGCGAGGAGACTCCTGAATAGAGCCCCTCGCCAACCGAGAGCATGACCACTATGGCCATGACTCCAATGATTATTCCCAGGGAGGACATGAGTGTCTTGAAGCGGTCCGCTTTGAATCCGACGGCTATAAACTCCAGGATGTCAGGAAGATTCATCAGCCACCGTCCCTAAAACGCTCGGCTCTCTTTTTGAGATCTGCTATTGTCTCCGTTGCTCTTGCCGTTCTGCTTTCTCCGGCGATAGTAATATCCTCCGAGGGCAAGCAAGATCAACACTGCAGCTCCTGCAGGGATAAGGTAGCTACTCTGGCTGTCTGCAGTCTTTGGCGGAGTGTATGTGGTGACATATGGCTGGGAAGTATGCCAGTTATCGCCGTTTTTGAACTTGGCGATGAAGCTGATGTTCATCGGCCCTTTCAAGGGCTTTGCAGCGTCTTCTGATTTTATGCCAAAGCTTATGGTGAAGACCTCGTCCGGGTCCATGGTGCCGATGTAGTATTCATCCGGCGAGAAGACTATCCCCTTGGCGGAAGGCACAATGGTTACGGCGTTGAGGGTGTTTTCTCTGGGATTTGCGACATTGAGGTTGAAGTTGGAAGCATCGGTCTCAGCTCGGGCCATGCTTACTGCCGTATCATCAACCTTGAGTGGAATCTCCCGGTTGATGGTGGTCATATCATAGCCGCCTGAAACCCGAAAGTCGAGCAGATGCGTTCCGCTGCTGATTTTGTTTGCAGCTTTGACTTTATAATAGACGGTGATCTTATCATTGGGTCCAATCATCCCCAGGTCACGGCTATCTTCCGTCAGGACCAACAGATCCGCAGTGCTCTTCAGAGTGGTTCTGTTGATCGGCGTCGATAGCAGGGTGCCGGCGGCTGAGCTTCCTGCACCTGCGTCTTTGCCGGCTCCATAGGCGGCAGCTCCATTGGACATCTGTATGGCCAGTATGGCCTCGTCACCTGGCAGGAGCACAGCTGGAGTCAGTGTGGCCTCAATATTCACAGGCATGTGGTACTCATAAGATGATGCCAGGCCTGCGGCGAGCAGGACAAATAATAAACTTAAAATTATATTCTTCATGATGCGTTCTCCAGAATGCGTCCGTCTCTAAGCCTGATGACGCGACTGCAGTTCTCGGTTATCTCGGGATTGTGGGTGACCATAATTATGGTTCTGCCCTCTCTGTTCAAATTGCTCAGGATTTTCATAACTTCGTTGCTGTTCTTCAGGTCCAGGTTTCCGGTAGGCTCATCGGCGATGATTATCTTGGGATCATTAGCCAGGGCTCGGGCAATGGCCACCCTCTGTCTCTCTCCACCGGAGATGTTCAGCGGGCTGAAATTGGCGCGATGGGAGATGCCCACCGATTCCAGGAGACTTAGCGCCCGATCCCTGCGTTTCTCTCGAGATAGGCCGCTGAGCATCATGGGAACCTCAACGTTCTTCAGAACGCTGATTCTACCTATGAGATTGAAGGTCTGGAAGATGAATCCCAGCTCCACTCTTCTGATGCGAGCAAGCTCATCATCTGAAGTCTGGCTGATGTCCTGATCCAGGAGCAGGAAGCGGCCGCTAGAGGGTCGGTCCAGGCAGCCCACAATGTTCATTAGGGTGGATTTTCCGCTGCCTGATGGCCCCATGAGGGCAATGAACTCGCCCTCTTCTATCTGCAGATCGATGCCCTTGAGAACGGTAAACTCGCTCTCACCGATGCGATATTTCTTTTGGATGTCTTCCAGCTCGATAATTCTCGAAATGACTGTCACCTTTTAGTCCTAATCTGATTGGCGGCTTCTTTATTATTATGGTGCCGTCGCCTAGCTGGTCGATGGCAAGCTTATCTCCGGAATTCAGATCCAGCTTGAATCTTATATCCTGTGGGAGCCGTACCTTGCTGTTGGTATCCATTTTTGTAATTGTCATCACAAAAGCTTATGCTTTCCATTTTGTCTCCTGGGGCGCTTTCCAATTTTTTCCAGATCGTCAGACCGTGATTGTTTCGGGTCAAGATAAATCCTAGCTCTCTTAGCTGCGATCTGGCTTGCTGGGGACTCAGTCCACAGGCCTGCGCCACGCGCTTCAGTTCTCCTCGATCAAGGATCTGACCCCGTAAACATGGCTTATGCTTCAAGTACTCTCTGATTGCTTTCATGTTTTCGATCTCCTCTCATCAGGTCCTTTGCGTAATTGACTGGCTTTCCCCTGCATGGAACGATATTTAAGATCTGAGCCGAACGAACTGCTAAAGTCGAACGAACTGCTGATTTTGTGTTCAGGTCATATTGTTCATTTTTGCTGTTAAAGGCCAGAGATAGTTCGAATTGCTTGATTGCCGCTTATCTTCGTGAATATGAACAAACTGCATCATATTCACATCTAATTTGCCTGGATACTTCATCATGTCTGCGAAAAATGTGAGCTGGGGCGAATTCCGCGCTAATCCGAGCATCATCAACGGCAGGAAGGGTGTTGGTTGGAAAAACATGGATGCTTGCGACTTTCGTCGCGAGAGTCGTATCAATGATGTCAAATCTGTTTTGTTAAATCACTATAGATTTCCCTCTGCCTTTATGATCTTCAAAAACTCCATAACCGAATAAGCAGATCGATTGACTCCGGCGCTCCTTTTTGTAGTATCCGTGCCCACGCAGTACAGGTTCTTTATTGGTGTTCTTATGTCACCAAAACCGCAATTTATGCCCCATGATGCTTTTTCAGGTATCAGTTCCTGGTAATGGATCATATCAATATGCTTTTCGATATCCGGCATGTTGTCGACGATTGTTTGATATGCCTTCTCACGGGTCGTCGATGCATCATAAATGCCCGGCAAGGTGAATGCGAAACCTACCAGTTGATATCCCTTGGGTGCGAGCGAGGGGTCGTAATTTGAGGTCGGGATTACCCAGGCATATGGATCGGAATCGACCCACATCTCCGAGCCGTAGTTGTTGAAGAATTTGCGGGTGAGCCCCAGCCAGATGGTGAGGGAATTGACTCTTTTGATGGACCCTATGTTTTTAATATATTCTGCAGGCAGGTCATCGATCAGGTAGGGCAAATCGGATGAGAACCCGGAATAGACAACTGTATTGCAGTCAAAGCTTTCTTCCGAGGTAATCACACCTTGAACGCTCTCGTCACATTCTATCTTCTTCACGGCGGCATTGGTCTTGATCTCAACGCTATCTTTGGGAAATGACTCTACTATGGAGTTCACAATGGATTGAAGACCGCCTTTGGGGTATCCCTGGTCTGTTGCACCTTCCTTTATGAACAGGTCATACAATTTCCCTATGTATGGAACGGATTTCGGATTGTTGGTTTTATTGTCTACGAATCGTGAGATGGGTGCATTTTCTATGGATGTTCCCACCATGAAGTAGCAGAGCCAATCCAGAAACCTTCGCGTCGTCATGGAGACTTTGTTGGGAAGAATTTGGGAGAGCGTGATATCGGAAAAATCCTTGCCAGAGTTTTTTAGATACATGATATTAAAGAGCGCTCTCATCAAGAGCAATCTATCTGTCATTGGAAGCAATCCGAAGGTCAGCCAGGAGTTGATGCTCCACGGGAATGGCTTTATTTCGCTGCCGATCTTCACATAATATTTGCCTGATGGCACAAACTGTGGGACCGTTTTGAAATACCTGTCCATCAGCTCCTTGAGCGGACCGTTTTCCAGCCTGGTTATTATGTGTGGGCCGGTATCCACACGATAGCCTTTGACATCATAAGAGCGGCAGACTCCACCAATGTAACTCTCTTTCTCCAGAATCGTTACCTTTTTGCCCTCTCTAGAGAGCGCTAGAGCAGACAATAAGCCACTGATCCCTGAACCAATCACAATGACATCTTTTTTCATGATTCCCCTAAGATATGAACCCAAGAATCAGCCGTATTTTCTCCATCTTCTAAAGAGCACCCCACCAAGACAATCATTTTCCGAATCCTTTCGCGTGTTTTTTCGCGAGAATTATTAAGGCTTTTGGCTTTG
The DNA here is from genome assembly GCA_002067705.1 of Methanosaeta sp. PtaU1.Bin112. Taxonomy (GTDB): domain Archaea; phylum Halobacteriota; class Methanosarcinia; order Methanotrichales; family Methanotrichaceae; genus Methanothrix. Next base: position 28,985 of record MVRL01000163.1, on the reverse strand, counting down.
CAGGGCTGCATATCCATTCAGCAGATCGGCTCGCACGCATGGGAAACCACGATACCAAAGATACCCACCGGCTAAAAAAACCCGGCGCTCGATCCGAGATGGACCTGATGTTTGCCGAAAAGAGCCTTTATATCTGATAAGATGATCCTTAGCCCCTTGTACTGAATAAAGGATGCGAGCATGCAGATGGATAAATGCGTGGGATGACATGATCACCAGGGAAGATGTAGAACACATCAGCTGGCTTGCCAGCATCAAGATCGAGGATGAAGAAAAAGATGGATTGGTGGAGCATTTCAATACCATTCTGGATTACTTCCATCAGCTGGATGAGGTAGACACAGAGGGAGTAAAGCCCACCTACCGCGTGGTGGATCTGGCTAATATCTTTCGAGAGGATGCGGCCTATGGATCTTTATCCCAGGGGCAAGCGCTCGAGAATGCGCCGCGCAAGGAAAATGGCTACTTCAAGAGCCCGAGGATTGTGTAATTATGCTCTCAGAAATAAGGGCTAAGCTCGCAGCCGAATCATGCGAGGAATATCTCTGCCGGCTCTTTGAGAAGATCGAGATGAGTCAGCTCAATGCCTTCACCACTCTGGCAAAGGAGAGCGCTCTGGAGCAGGCAAAGCAGTTCGACAAAAAGCCTGGCCAGGGGCTTATGGCTGGAGTGCCCATCGCCATAAAAGAGTGCATATCAACCAAGGGAATTGAGACCAACTGTAGCTCTCGGATATTGCGCGGCTATATCCCGCCTTATGATGCCCATGTTATTGAGCGACTCAAGGCGGAGGGAGCTATCGTCATGGGCAAGACCAACATGGACGAGTTTGCCATGGGCACGTCTACCGAGACGAGCTGCTTCGGCCCGACGAAAAATCCCTGGGACCATACTCGCGTTCCGGGCGGCTCCAGCGGAGGAAGCGCGGCGGTGGTCGCTGGCGGTGAAGCCCCCTGCGCTCTGGGCTCGGATACTGGCGGATCGGTTCGCTGTCCTGCATCATTCTGCGGCATAGTGGGACTCAAGCCCACCTATGGTCTGGTCTCGCGCTATGGTCTGGTGGCCTATGCCAACTCCCTGGAGCAGATCGGCCCTCTCACCCATACGGTTGAGGATACCGCTTTGCTCATGGAGGTAATAGCCGGGCACGACGAGCGGGATTCCACATCTGCTCAGGGACAGACTTGCAGCTATCTGTCCAGCCTGCAAAATGGAGTGGCTGGCCTGAAGATCGGCATTCCCAAGGAGTATTTCGGAGAGGGCGTGAATAATGATGTGGAGAAAGCGGTCTGGAAGGCAATTGACACTCTGCAGTCACTGGGCGCCAGCTGGCAGGAGGTCAGCCTGCCCCACACCCGATATGCTCTGGCTGCATACTATGTCATAGCCATGAGCGAAGCATCCTCCAATCTGGCCAGGTTCGACGGACTTCGCTACGGCCTCCGGGAAGGCGAGGACAAAGATTGGCATACCACCTTCTCAGCCATTCGCGCTCAGGGTTTCGGCACTGAGGTCAAGAGGCGCATAATCTTGGGGACATATGCTCTCTCAGCCGGATATTACGGGCGATACTATCTCAAAGCCCTCCAGGTGAGAACTCTGATCAAAGAGGATTTCCTGCGTGCTTTCAAGGAGGTCGATATTCTGGCCAGCCCCACCATGCCAATTCCTGCCTTCAAGATCGGAGAGCGCATCAACGATCCGCTCTCTCTCTACATGGCCGATGTCTTCACTGTTCCCATCAATCTGGCAGGCGTCCCGGCGGTATCAGTTCCCTGCGGTTTCGCTGGACGGCTGCCTATTGGCTTGCAGCTCATGGGGCCGCACTTCGGTGAGGCGGCAGTGCTTCGCACTGCGGCAGCCTTTGAGGAGGCAACGCCCTTCCATGAGGCCGTTCCGGGGGTGATCTAGATGGAAGATGTCATCATCGGCCTGGAGATTCATGTGCAGCTCAACCGCCTGCAATCCAAGATGTTCTGCGGCTGCTCGACCGCCTACCAGAACTCTCCGCCCAACAGCCATACCTGCCCGGTCTGCCTGGGGCTGCCCGGCTCTCTGCCTGTGATCAACCGTAAGGCTGTGGAGTACGGCATCAAGGTGGGGCTGGCTTTGAATTGCCAGATCGAGGAGGAGACGTTCTTCTACCGGAAGAACTACTACTATCCCGACCTGCCCAAGGGATTTCAGATCAGCCAGTATGACTTTCCTCTGGCCACTAGCGGCCACATCAGGATTTTGGGTGACGACGGCATCGAGCGGAGCATCCGCATCAACCGGGCGCATATGGAGGAGGACCCGGGTCGCCTCGTGCATGCCGGAACCATCGACAAAGCAAAGTACACCATGGTGGACTACAACCGTTGCGGAATGCCTCTGCTTGAGGTGGTGACCGAGCCGGATCTGACATCTCCAAAGGAGGCACGGGCGTTCCTGGACAAGCTCAAGAGCATCCTCGAGTATCTGGATGTCTTCGACGGGTCTCTGGAAGGATCTATGCGCGTCGATGCCAACATCTCCCTGAAGGGCGGCGACAGAACAGAGGTCAAGAACATCTCCGGATTCAAGGGCGTGGAAAAGGCCCTCTCTTATGAGATCACCAGGCAGAGGAACCTGCAGAGAAGGAGCATCAAGGTGGTCCAGGAGACGCGCCATTTCGATGAGATCAGAAACATAACCGTCTCCATCAGAAGCAAGGTGGGAGCGCACGATTATCGCTACTTCCCTGAGGCAGATCTGGCAGTCCTGCGCATCGCCTCCTGGGTGCCGGAGATCCGTGCGACCCTGCCTGAGCTGCCGGACGCGAAGAGGGAGCGGTTCGTGGCTCAGTATGGCCTTACTGAGGATCATGCCAAGTCCCTCACATCGGAGATCAAGGTTGCCAACTTCTACGAGGCAGTCGCCGGGCGGGCTTCGCCAAAACTGGCCGCGGTCTGGATTGCCGATGTGCTCAAGGGCGAGCTGAATTACCGGGATCTGACGATCGAGAGCTTCGAGAAGGAGCACATGATCGAGATCGTCGCCCTGCTCGATGGCAAGAACATCACCGAGGACGGAGCAGTGCAGATCATCCGCGCTCTGCTGGATAAGAAGGGCCGCAATCCCAGAGAGATCATCAAAGCTCTGTCCCTGGGCAAGGCAGAGGACGGCGTCGTGCAAAAAGCGGTGCGAGAAGCCGTTACCGAGAACGCTGCCGCGGTGGCCGACTACCGGGCGGGAAGCGAAAGGGCTCTGAACTTCATCGTGGGGGCGGTGATGAAGAAGACGCGCGGCAAAGCCGATGCCGGAGAGGTTCACAGGCGGGTTATGGAAGAGGTCGAGAAGGCCTGAAGGGACCTTTTTTTAAAACCCTCATGATTCGTTGACTCATGCACAGAAGATGAAAATCGATACGTAACGAGAGATTTTCAGGGGAAAAAAGAGATTTCGGCCCATCCCTGCGGGCCGCATAGCCAAAACACGCGCTAAATCCAAAGCAACTCCCGCTCTTAGCTCTTAAGCGGTCTCGGTGATCTTCAGGCTGTCCAGAAGGCTTATGGCAATGGCATCATCCCATTCCGAGATCCAGGGGCCGACCACTCGAACCTGGGTCTTGCCTACATAGACCGGACCGCATTCACATTTCTCGCTGTCCAGCCAGTAGACATACTCGAAGCTGGTCTCGTTCTCGATCTTTAACAGGTTCTCATCGTAAATGGGCAGTCCAAAGCCGATTACCCCATCCTTTCCGTCAATGGTGCCGATCTCCACGGATGCATCAGGGTCATCTGTGAGTTTGCTCGCAAGCACTTCTTTCAAGGAATTGAGTGAGGCATCTTCCACCTCATTGGCCTTTGATATGTAGATTCCAACGGTGCTCTTGCCGGCAAAGTCTATCATCACCGTATAGCCTATGCTCTCATTGGTCTCAGCCGGGCCGAGAGCTTCCACTGTATGGTTTTCCGTGGTATTGAGATCAAATGACACCTCGAATGGTCCTGCGGATATCTTCTCTGTGTCGGCAGATGCTAAGGACACTGCGGCCAGGAAGAATATCATTCCTAAAACTGCGGATATCTTCAAGACTATACCTCCAAAACTTATTCCAGTTTGTCCTGTCTATGTATAAATCTTTTTGGCTTAATTTCATTTGTTGTCTGTCTTAACGTGATATAAAAACGAATATACTTATAAAACAGTTTTAATATATACTATTAACAGCGTGTTATTGTAATGCGCGAAATGCAATCACATAATTCATGACCGCAATTTATATGCAAAACTATATACAGTAGATCTCAGAATGCAATGAGAGTTACATAGAATCTCTTGATTGTCAAGAATGCATCATTTGATCAAAATCAGCAAATGATAAAAAATGGATTTAATGAAGTGATTCTGGATGGACATGGCCAGTTACCTCCGTAGAGATGAGATGCGTGAATGCGAATATAATTAAAGTCCTTTTAATTGAAGATAATGAGATTGATGCAAAGATTATCAAAGAGTATTTGAAAGATTCTTCGCGCTATAAAGAAAAGGAATCGTCGCCCATATCGTTTGATTTAGCAATGGCGAACAGTCTCTCTTCCGGGCTGCAATTCTTGAGCACAAATGATGTGGATGCCGTGCTCCTGGACTTGAATCTGCCCGATAGCTTTGGATTGGATACATTTATTAATATTCATAAAAATAAGCCAAAAATTCCCATCTTGATTCTGACCGGCCTATGCGATATAGAAATGGCGGTGAGGGCGGTCAGGGAGGGAGCTGGCGACTTCCTGGTGAAAGGAGAGGTTGACGACCGACTGCTTCGCCGTTCTATCAGCTATGCCATCGAGCGCAAAAAATCAGAAGAGGCTCTTATCTCTGCCCAGAACAATCTGGAGAAGAAGGTTCAAGAGAGAACCGTAGAGCTGAAGGAGAGGTATGACGAGATCGAACAGCTGGTTTATGCCATCTCTCATGATCTCATTCTGCCTCTGGTTACAATCAAAGGATTTTTAGTCTATCTCAAGAAAGATATCGCTTCCGGCGGCAGGCAGAGAATTGAGATCGATCTGGGTCTGATAGGTGATGCGGTTGAGAGAATGGAATCTCTGTTGGTCAGAGCTTTAGATCTCTCCAGCATTGGCAAGCTATCCAGCAGGAGAGAAGAGGTATCCTATAGAGAGATTGTAGAAGAAGCCTTGAGTCTGACGGCCGACAAGATCAGGGCCGGGAAAGCAGTCGTCACCGTTGCCAGTGATCTTCCGATGGTGAATGTGGATCGAGCTAGGATTGTTGATGTCCTTGTGACTCTGATTGAGAATTGCATCCGGTATAAAAGCAATGTCAGGCCGCTAAAGATCGAGATCGGATCTCTGGAAAAAGAGGACGAGGTCGTCTTCTTTGTAAGAGATAACGGGACAGGCATAGATCCTAAAGCCCAGAAAGATATATTCAGTTTATTTTACCGGGGTAATGAGGCAGAAAATTCCCACGCAGGACTTTCTCTCTCTCGCAGAATCATTGAGGTTCATGGCGGAAGAATGTGGATCGATTCGGTTGAACGCGAAGGTTGCTCCGTGTGCTTCACCCTACCCTAAAAATCAAAGAGCGACTTCTGCTTCTGCTCTTTGGGAGCCTCGCTGAAGCTGAACAGGCTGCTCTGCCCTCTCTTTGAGCAGAGCCGCTCTTTGGTTACCCCAAAGCTCTCGAAGATGCGAAGCACTGGGGGGAGGATCTGCTTTTCCACATAGTACTCCGTGTCCAGAGGCATATTCTTCTCCCGGACATAAGAAGGGTCCTCCGCACGGTTCACAAACAGCTCTCTGCTCTTCCTGCCCCTCTTTCCCTGGACGATGACAAAAGGTACCCTGTCACCAACACCGGGAACGGTGCCGCCTCGCTCTCTGATCTTCTCCACAAGCTGAATGTGTGGCTGTTTGTTCTTGTAGGAGCCTGGGCTCTTGGTGTAGCGGCGCGTCAAAATCAGGTCTTCCAGCAGGTTGGGATCCAGGGAAAGATCCTGATTCTGCAGCCTGAGCACCACGGATCGGACGTGTTCTACCGCCTCCTCCACCTTGCCCTCTTTGAGAACCAGCTCCAGGCAGGTCTTGAGCGTTTTGGAGGTCAGGCCGCACCAGTCTCGCCGCACCGTCTCCATGCCTCTTACCTTGATTCTGTCCTTCCAGCCGTCGCCTATCGGCTCAAAGACCCAGAGGGCGTAACGCTTCTTGGCCAGGAATATGCCCCGCCTGGCGAAGGCCTCAAAGACCAGCTCCATCGGCTCGGGAAGAGATGCGGTGACGGTCTCGGCGATCTTTCTGCCGATCAGCTCGGCATCCCGCAGGGAGATTGGACCGGCGGCCCGCCCCGCTGGCAGCAGGCGCACAAAGACGCTGTCCGTGTCCCCATAGACCACCGAGAGGTCATAGCATTTCTCTGCCGCCTTTCCAAAAGGCAGGGCGTCCTTGAAGACTACCTCTCCCCCGATCACATAGGCCGATCCAATATCATCGATGATCTTCTTGGTGCGAAGGATGTTCTCTCTGCCAAATGAGGTGACGGCATTGGCCAGAGCCAGGCTGTAGAGCCGGGCGCGGGCATACCCGGAGTAGCCGTAAAAGCTGTTGAGCAGTATCTTCATGGCATACTGCTTGGCATCCAAAAAGCGCCGCTCTTCCTCCCCCGCCTTCTTCATCAGTCTCTTGGTCGCAGTCCTCTCATCGAGCAGCTCTCGCAAGACCGCAGGCATTATTCCCGGCGAGACCTGAGGGGATACGAACCTGCCGCCCGAGGGGGCGGTTATGATCTCTTCCGCTGCCTCCCTTGCCGAGGCGCTCGCGGACTCAGAAGCCTGGGTGAGCACGGTGGTGTAGCAGAGATTATGGGCCATCATAATAGTAGGATAAAGCGACTTGTAGTCCAGGATGACCACATCTTCCACCAGCCCTTTCTCCGGCACCAGGACCGCCCCGCCTTTCAGGCCCTCGTTCTCCTCGTAGCGTTCTTCAGAGATATCCGCATCCGGCTTGGGCGGCACCACCCGGCCACGCTCCCGGAAGCGGCGCATGAGCAGGCTCTCCACCATTCCGGACTGGCCGCCATTGACGATGTCCTGGAGAAGAGATCCGCTGGCCCGGGATAGGGCGATGTACTTGTCCATAAGCCTCAGGTCGAGGAGCATTCGCAAGGCGAGAACGGCATCCCTACGTGAGTAGCTGACAAAGCGCCGCAGACCATCTCCCCCCTCTGCCCAGAGGGCCTCGATCTCCTTGGGGTCCACATCGTACTTCTCCATATTGAGAAGCTCAGCAGCGGCATTTCTGAGGGTGTATTGCTTTAGGCTGTAGGAGGAGCGGATGATGGGCAAGAGGTCCACCACCACTCGACCGGTAATGGATACGTCCGTTCTGCTAACGATCTTTCTTATGTACCAGGAGCTGCCGTCCCTGCCCATCCGAGCCTCCAACCGGTTCTGTTTATACCTCTCCTGAAGATAGGGAAAATCGAACTCATTGGAGTTATATCCGGCCAGGATATCCGGATTGTACTCACGGACAATTGAGGCAAACGATGCGAGGAGATCGCTCTCATCCTGACAGGATCTGGTATCTGAGCGGGGGCAGTCGATATTCTTTCCAACCAGCACCAGATCCCTGTTGCCCTGGTATTCCGGCTCGAAGGCCATGCTGATGAGAATCACGGGCGACTTTTCCGCCTTGGGCATCTCCCCCTGATCGGGAAGGCATTCTATATCAAAGCTCATAAAACGCAGAGGTGCATTGGCCTCTTGCGAGACCGGATGCAAAGCCCCAAATGGCACGACCGCAACCGGGGAAGCGACGGCTGCGGGCGTTCCCGCGGTCCACTCCGGTATGGGCGCATCCACCCAGCTCATGCCACCCAGAGAGCAGTCAATTAGAAACCTGTTCTTGAAGAGAATATCAGTCTCATAGACCGCTTTGATGCCGGCAATCTCCTTTGTCTTTTCCCTGAGGCTTCTCACCTCTTTTGGGTCATGGGTGGTGATCTTGAGCATCTTCTGAGCAGTGGTCTGATAGCCGATGGGCAGGAAGCGCTCCACCACCTCTACATCCAGGCCCTGGGCTAAAAGTTCTTCCCGGGCGCTTTCCGATAGCTTTTCATCTACGCCGGCATAAAAATAGGGACGAAATCCTGCCACTCGACAGGTAACGCTTCTCCCTTCGGGCGTGCTGCCGAAGAGCTGCACCAGCGGACTCCTATCGGAATCATAGGTGTAGTTAGCATCCAGGATCTGGAAGATCATCGTTTATAAATGGCGATTTCTGCATAAATAGCTAATTGTGCCGGAGCAACACGGCTAAATATGTATATGGAATACAATAATGTTGGATAGTTTCCTGGAGAGAATCAATGATAAAAAAGACACATTTTTATGATAATATTAATTTGTATATTACGGTCTTTATCATTATTGCCTCCCAATCCATTACAGCTCTGTCGTCTACAGCATCTGATAACTCGTCACTCATGAAGTTGATCACTCAGAACGAGGATCCGCGAATGGGCGTGAAGGATCTTAACCGTAGCGTCTCTGCAATGAACCGGTCAAAAAATATAGATACGTAAGGAGATAAAATTATGCAAGCTTTAATAAAATCCGTTTTCATATTTCTTCTCATAGCTTTTCTGGTTACAGGCTCTTTCGCGGCTGAAGAAAAGACCTCTAAACATATTCTAATTCTTGCCTCCTATAATCTTGGGATGAAATGGGATGATAGCATCATCTCCGAGATCAAGCATCAATTTGCAATTTATATGCCTTCGGCTGTTATCGATGTTGAGTTCATGGACACAAAAAGGATCGATCCAAATGCAACCCGTCTGGCTGACTTGAAGGCATTTTATCTCAAAAAGTATAAAGACCGTCACTTTGATGTGATCATTTCTACCGATACCGACGCCTTCCAATTCTTGCTCAATAACCGCGATGAGATTTTTCCGGGAACGCCTGTCGTCTTCTGCGGTGTTATCAGCTTTAAAGATGAGATGCTTCGAGGAAAACACGATTTTACGGGCGTAATGGAGGTATTCGATATCAATGATACCATTTCATTGATGCTCAAATTGCATCCCCATACAAAGCTTATTGCCATTGTAAATGATAATACATCAACCGGCCAGGCTAATCGAAAGATTATGGATGCAGCAATTCCGGAATTAGTGGGCAAGGTGTCCTTTGAGTACCTTGACAACATCACAGCAGAGGAGCTCGCGCAGCGTGTCTCTTCCCTGCCTGAAGACAGCCTCATCTTGGAGATGACCTTCAATCGAGACCGGAATGGAAAGATATTGACTTATGAGGATACAACAAGCCTCATCCATGAAGCAAGCTCTGTTCCAATTTATGCTTTATGGGATTTTTTTATGGGATATGGTGTTGTTGGAGGAAAGGTGCTCACCGGCTCGTCTCAGGGAAGCGAGGCGGCGAAGCTTGCTCTTCGCATCTTAGGGGGAGAGCCGGCAGAAAATATTCCTGTGATCAGAGAGAACTTAAATCGTTACGAGTTTGATTACCATGAATTGAATCGTTTTGGCATTCCCATCGCCAGCTTGCCTGCAGATAGCATGATAATCAACCAGCCATTCCACTCTCGTGCCGATTTCAGCGATTGGAACCTTAGCGGTTTGGATTTGTCCGGGAGGGACTTGAACCATTCCGAGTTGCAAGGATCAAATCTCTGCAAAACGAACCTGAGCAGGTCCTTTTTGGTTCAGGCCGTCATCTCCAATGCCTTGCTTATCGGAGCCAATCTCAGCGGCGCATTCATGCCGGGCGTTGATCTTCACGGCTCTGATCTCTCCCATTCCGATCTCAGAAGTGCCTATTTGCCTATCAGCTACATGGTAGCCTCAAATCTGACTGGGGCGGATCTATCCGATTCCTATATGGATCAGACTATGGCGGATAATTCAACCCTGGTTGGTTCCAATCTTAATGGCGCCAGCCTGTTGGCTGTGAAAATTGGCTATGCAAATTTGACTGATGCAAGTTTTGTAAAAGCATTCATGAACCGTGCAACCTTTCAGAATTCCCTATTGTCTGGGGCTAATCTGACTGGAGCAAGCCTGGTCGGGTCAAACCTTATCAATGCCACCATCACTAATGCAGACCTCTCTGGGGCAGATATCTCGGAGAGCCGTTGTCACGGTGCAGAGTTCGTCGGCTCTCGGTTAATCAATTCCCGTTTGACTTTTGCCAACCTGACCGATACGAACCTCAGCATGGCGAACCTCTCGGGATCGTATCTTGGATTTTCGAGTCTGGATGGTTCCGATTTCACAAAAACAAATCTCGGCGGTTCGAACCTCGAAAATGCCTTTATGCATCGAGTCAGGCTTGTTGGAGCCGATCTGTCCGGTGCCAGCCTACCAAGAGCGCATCTGGAAGATTCCGACCTATCCTGCTCCGATCTCGAAAACGCCGATCTTACCGGCGCCTTGTTGAGCGGGTGCAATCTGACAAGCGCCAATCTTAATGGTGCCCGGCTTATGGGTGCGGATCTTAGCCTGGCCATCATGAATGGTGCATTTTTGATCCGCACCAACATGATTGGTGCGAAAATGAACTGGGCAGATCTGGCAGACAGCAGCCTCACAAATTGTCAGTTCACCAGATCAGAACTCTTTGGAGCCAACCTCAGCAATTGCGACTTGACCGGTTCGGACTTTATCCGAGCATATTTGGTGAGAACAAATCTATCCGGTTGCACTCTGAAGGATATATCTTTGGATTATGCCGACCTTACCGGCGCAAATCTGAGAAAAGTCCAAATGAGCAGGGCGAGAATATTGAATGTATTTCTAAACGAGGCCGACTTATCCGGTGCGGACCTCCCAGAATCGTACCTGTATGGCATGACCCTGAAGGATACTGTTTGGAGCAAGGCGAACTTGAGGGGATCCAACATAATTTTGCTGAACTTTTTAGATGCAGATTTCAGCGGCGCCGACCTCCGGAAGGTCCGTTTTGCGCAGACCTATATGAATAACACCAACTTTGCTGGCGCGGATCTGAGTGATGCTGTATTTGATACATCTGCCTTCGAAAACGCTGATTTTACGGATGCAAATCTGCAGAGAATCAAGTATGATTCCATAGCGCTTGGTTTTTTTGCGGCGTCGAAACTGGATGGGGCCAAGATCAGCTCCGATTTGGAGATGGATTTGGAAAAATTGCGGTCAGGAAATACGACCTGACCGGACTTTGCTCAAGGGGTGATGATAATGCAAAATAACAGATATGCATCAACATTGCGGAATATGATTCTTTGTGCTATTATCTTAGCTGGCTTTGCAGGAGATTGCAGTGCGGCAGTTGATAACTCCTCGGAAAAATCCGAGCTAAATGTGACTCTGATCGTAACTGGCCCTATTGGTGCCTATGGCTGGGCTTACGAAGGCCATGCGGGCGCAATCAAAATGGCCCAGGAACTTCCTTATGTGAAACTTTCCGAGATAGAGAATGCTGACGCCCCGAATGCACCCCGAATATTAAGAGAATGTGCCGAAAATGGCTCCAAGCTGATATTCTGTCACAGCTACGACTTCATGAATGCAATCAAGGAAGTGGCTCCTGAGTATCCGGATGTCGTCTTCATGTGGGGCGGGGGGACAGAAAAACTGGCTGCTAACGCAGGATTTTATTACGAAAGAATGTATGAGGCTATGTATCTTGCAGGAATAGTGGCAGGCAATATGACCAAGACAGATAAGATCGCTATTGCCGCAGCCCTTCCCACATCCCTGGTGATAAATTACCTTAATGCATTTGCCAAGGGAGTCGCATCTTCCAATCCCAATGCCCGGGTTTATGTGGAGTGGATAGGAGACTGGTATGATCCGGGAAAAGAACGGGCTGTGGCCCTATCACTTATACATAAGGGGTGCGATATCATAACCCATGCATCCAATTCCGATACTACTGGCCAGATCGCTGATGAGATGGGCACTTACTTCATATCCTCCGGCTCAGAAACCGGCAGGTTCTCTCCTCGTGTATGCCTGACTGGCGCGACCTGGGACATGGGACCCATTATGACCGATATTGCAGAATCCGTGCATAACGGAACCTGGAATTCTCAACCCGGCCAAGAATGGGGGTACGGACTGGCGGAGGGTGGAGTGATGCTGGCACCTTTTGGCAAAATGGTTCCCGACGATGTCAGATCTTTTGTAGGCAAGAAACAGGAGGAGATTCTGCAAAAAAAACTGGAAATATTCCCGGGCATGGATGATAAAGAGCTGAATAAGATGTATTATCTCGAACCCAATGTTGTGGGCGATCTGCCCAAATCATAGCCACTCCTTTTTTAACTGCTGGTTTTTTCATTGTCCATTTGGCATGGATCTTCTCAGATTAAAAATTAATAGTAGTAATGCAGATATTATTTCATGAATTATTTCGTGAAGCGACCGGTTTTTGGGTTGTGTTTGGCATTTGCGCTTCTCGCCATTATTTCTTGCGCCATAGCAGATGATCCCCTCGAAATCAAAGATCATTTTATCCCCCTCGATAGGAATTTGAGCGGCCAGGATCTGTCGGCAGCCCACCTGAATCATTCCGATTTGCACGGATCAGATCTCCGCGATAGCAACCTCAGTAGATCCTATTTAAACCAATCCAGCCTCTTTGATGCCAATTTCGCAAAGGCCAACCTCAGCGGAGCAATTATGGTGGGCGCTGACCTTCATGGATCCGATCTCTCCGAGGCCGACCTCAGGGGCGCCAATATGCCCGTCTGTAATATGTTTGCCTCAAATCTTACCCAAGCTAACCTAACCGGCGCATTCCTGGCGGGATGCTATTTAACAAGGTCAAATCTGAACGATGCAGACCTCTCTAACTGCTTTATGGATCAGTCTTTTGCAGACAGTTCAACCATGATTCGCATTAAGCTGGATAGAGCCAGCATTGGGGGCGTAAAAATGAGCGACACAAACCTGAGTCAAGCCAGCTTTAAAAAGGCGCTCATGGATCGTTCCACCTTGCGCAATTCCCTGCTGATCGGCGCCAATATGACCGGAGCCAGCCTGGTGGGAGCGAGCTTGATCAATGCCACCATATCCCATGCAGATCTCAGCGGAGCAGATTTATCTGAGTCGCGCTGTTCCGAGGCAGATCTCTCCAGCTCACGGATGGTCAAATCGAGATTAAGTTTTGCCAACCTGACCGGAGCAAACCTGAGCCAGTCGGACCTATTCGGATCGATCCTTACCTCTTCCATTCTGGCGGGCGGCGATCTCTGCAGGACGAATCTAACAGGGACTAATCTGGAAAATGCCTTGATGCATAACGTCAGACTCTCCGAAGCCAGACTGACCGGCTCAAATCTGGCCAGAGCGCATCTGGAGGATGCGGATCTTTCCTACTCCAATCTGGAGCATGCTGATCTTACCGGTGCCTTGCTCAGCGGGTCAAATTTAACAGGTGCCTGTCTGCAGGGAGCAAGGCTCCTTAGCGCAGATCTCAGCCTTGCGGTTCTGAGAAAGACTGAGCTTAGCGGAGCTAACCTTGTAGGATCGAGACTCAATTGGGCAAACCTGGCAGAAAGCACACTCAAGCGTTGCCAGTTCTCCAGAGCGGAGCTATTTGGAGCTAACCTCAGTCACTGCGACCTCAGCGAATCGGACTTTACCAGGGCATATCTTCCAAGGGCCAGATTGCAGGGGTCCAGCCTCAGAGGCACAAAATTAGACAACGCGGATCTCAGCAACACCAATATGTCTGAGGCAGATCTTTCAGGAATTCAGATCATCAAGGTGGATCTTGATGAGGCTGACCTGTCCGGAGCAGACCTGTCCGGATGCGACATGCAGTCCATGAACTTAAGGGGAACCGTTATGCAAAGAGCAGTGCTGAGGTCGGCAAGCTTCAGTTGGATGATTCTCAACGAGGTCGATCTGCGGGGCGCTGACCTGAGGAATGCCAGATTCGATACCTGCTTCCTGGGCGATGTCAACCTATCCGGAGCAGACCTGAGGAACGCAGTCCTGAGCATGACTGCGCTGCAGAACGTCGATCTGAGTGGAGCCAATCTCGTAGGATTGAAGTATGATCTCATAGAAATCCCAATGATTGCAGGATGCAGGCTCGATGGTGCCAAAATGAGCGCTGAACTGAGAGAGGAGATTGAAAAAGTGAGGTCAGGACAAAACAGAACAGTCATCGCCTGACCTCGCCAGAGTTGCGGGACTGCTGGCTGAAGCTCAGGATGCACCCTGCGCGGGTCCCAGCACCTCTTCCACCCGGTCCAGAAGCTTTTCCATCAAACCCCGGATTTGAGTGAGCCGCTCCGGATGAGCGGACAGCTCCTCCCGGCTTTGCACAAACGGCCCATCGGTCAGCTCATCGGCGCAGTTTTCGAGCAGGCGATCGATGCTGTCTCGGCAAGACTCCAGATGAAACTGCAGCCCAATTGCCTTTCCCTTGATGAAAGCCTGATTTGCGCAGGCCCGGCTCTCTGCAGTTCGCACTGCTCCCGGAGGGATTCCGAAGGTGTCGCCATGCCAGTGCAGGGCCACAAACCTCTCCGGTAGGACTGAGAAGAGGGGGGATCGCATCCCCTCTTCGGTGAGGCTCACAGCAAACCATCCGATTTCCCTGTACTCGTTTCTCCGAATGCCGCTGCCCATCACATCCGCCATGAGCTGAGCGCCCAGGCAGATGCCCAGAACCATCTTGTCGCTGGCGATGGCGCGTCGGATGAACTCCTTCTCCTTCACGAGCCAGGGGTATCTGTCTTCTTCGTAAATGTTCATGGGACCGCCCATGATTATCAGCCAGTCGAATTGAGCCATCTCCGGCAGTTTTTCATCCGAGAAAAGCAGCGTTCGGGAGAGATCATGGCCGCGGGACCTAGCCCAGCTCTCGATATTGGCTAGATCTTCGAAGGGCACATGCTGAAGATAGTGAATTTTCATGAATCTACTCCAGGAATGAGAGCTCCATTGCCCATTTATTCAGCCTTCCCACATCTCTTTGTTCCAGGTCAGTCACCCTCATGATCCAGTTGCCCATCAGGAGCTGGCCCTTGAAGCCAGCCAGATCGGGGGAATCCTTAGACTCAAACGTCCTTACGATATCCGGTTTGCCGCTGCCTGTAGCATTGTGAAGCACCGCTCTCTTTCCGCCGGGGGAGAATAGCTCCACTCTCAGGTCGCTCACATAGTTATGGCTGATGTCAACGCTCACCTTTATCTCCTGGACCATGCCTTCCCTTTCTACCAGTATGGCATGGCTGATTCCTGTCGGATCGCCATCGGGTATCTCCAGATTGGGCGCGGCATCATAGCTTGCTGAGCCGCTAGAGGCTTCCAGGTCCAGCTCAATGGACCATCGATTCAGCTTTCCCGTGTCGATCTTGGCCAGATCGGCAACCCATAGCGTCCAGTCTCCTCGGGAGGGCAGGCCCAGGAAGGCTTTCAGCTCCTGCTTGCTCTCGCTATCAAAGGTCGTGATCAGGTTGTCATTGCCTCCACCCTTGCGATCATGCAGAACAGCTCTCTCGCCTGATGGAGCTATGAGTTCTACCCTCAGATCTCCTATGTAGGTATGGGTGATATCCAGAGAGACTCGTAGGGCACTGATCTTTCCTTTCTCTGAGAGCGTGATGACGCTGGAGACGCCCTGCGGGTCGTTATCATTGATCAGAGCGGCGGAGACCGCTTCACCCCGGGCCGCTCTGGTGGATTTGACCGGACCCGTTCGGAAGCTGATTACCTGGCCAGGTTCGCTGATGTTGGATATGATCAGCTTCGATTCGGAGAGGTCCCACTGGCAAGAGGAGGGCAGGGTGTCATGAGACAGGGCAAGGCCATCGATTCTGCCAAAGAGATCTGATGAGTCGCCTTCATTTCTGTTCTTCTCCAGGTCCAGATGGCCGTCCGCCTGGAGCAGTCCGCACTGGTAATGGTGATACGGCGTTCCGCCTTGCCACTCATTCGAGCCGAAGATATCGCAGTGGTAGACTGCCAGGCCGCTGGAGGGGAGATGCTCATCCAGATCGAGAGCAGTGCGGTTCTCCACAATGAAATACTCATTCTCGTTGTCTGTTCGGTAGATCAATACGGTATCATAGTCTCCATGATTGGCCTGATACTCTCCAGCCTCATTCAGGTTCACGATATTACTGCACCATCCGGCTAAGTTCCTCAGGTATGCGCATATCGGTGCCGGCGTCTTTCCATCATCTAGATGGTTTCCGTAGCTCATCAGGCAATAGCTGCCAAGTCCGGCGCTGCCTTGGAAGTCGCCGTCGCGTTTGCCATAATCGTAAAGATCGGGCAGGCGGCAGAGCATATGGGAGTTCTCGTGGCAGAATGTGCCTATGGACAGCTCCGTCCTGTCGTCTCCCAGGCCAGTCAGCATATAGAAGTACGCCCTCATGTTGCCCAGCATGATGTTGATAATTCCGTTGTGCGGCCAGATGTAATCTCCCTGGTATAGCGATTTTCCGGCATAGAGAATGTTTATGGCATCGATATAGCCCTCTCTCTTGCTATCGAACTGCTGCAGGTCTATGCCGCTCTTCGCCGCCGCCCGCAGCGTCTCCTCGACCAGCGGATGCTCTACGTAATACTGCTTCTCGTGGCTTAGGGTTATGGGGCCAATTACCACATTGGAGTAGTCCAGCTTTCCGGAGGACATCTTGAGGAAATAGTCTCTAACCGAACAAAAATTTCCGTAGCGATTATAACCAGGCGTATTGAGCATATCGGATACATCCGCTGGATTTATGGATGTCTTGACATCTGAGAATTGGACGAGAATAGTCAGACCCAGTATCTTTCCCTGATTTACTTTCCGTCCTTCCAGCAGGCCCATGCTTCTGCCAAGAACGCGAGCGGCTCCATCCCGGCTGGCGGAATTTCTGGCAAACCTCTGCTCGAATTTGGCGGCTATTGTTTCTTGCGATTCCCTGAGATGTCTCTTTACACCGGCCGGAGCAAGCTCGCTCAGGGGAACGCCGGTTGAGATCAGCATTCCGCCCAGCAGACGAGCATAGGCGTACAGACCCAAATCAGCATCATAAATCGCCGAGTAGCCTTCGTCGTTTTCCTGGTAGCTGTAAAACTCATCGCCGAAGACCTTTAGCCTGATCTGCGGCCCGTTTCTTTGGGGAAAGAGCAGCGACTCCCCTAGTATTGCGCTCAATGCAACCTACCTCTCATCTTCCCGATTGTCCTGGAATAGATGAGTGTGTTGCATCTCTAAATATTTAGATTTGATTAAGATTACCATCCCTTTCTCTTGGCGCTCAGATCTGCTTTGGCCAGACGAATGCTTCCTGCCTCCTGCAGATGTTTTTCCAGATCAAGGGGGGGACTATTGCTGATGGGGATTTTGCTGGAGTAATAGGCTCCATCTTTTAGAAGAGCGTAGCAGAATAATCCAAGATCCCGGTCATAGATAGCTGAGTAGCCATCTTCCGTCTCGTATTGAGCATAAAATTCGTCGCCGTTGACCACCAGCTTGACATCTGGTCCCTTCTCCTGCGAGAAGGTCAGCTTCTCACCGAATATTGCGCTCATATGACTCAAGACGGAACCTGTGGTCTTTTTAGCCGGATCCTCTTTTCGCTTAGGTCCCTCCCTAAAAATATTTAAATCTATGCTTTTCGAAACCCTCTTATGGGACCAAATCCACTTGCCGTTTATGAAAACCGGCATAAGCCCCGACTATCTAATCTACGGTGCAGGGGCCATAGGCAGCGTGTTGGGCGGATTTTTGCAGACTCTGGGCCGCTCTGTCGCCTATATTGGCAGAGGCGCGCACTTTCGGGCTTTCTCCGAGAACGGACTGAAGGTCTCCGGCATTTGGGGTGAGCGCTTTATACCGGCGGAAGAGATGCAGAAATCAACCCGGATTGCCTTCTCCCCAGCGGGACAGAAAAAGTTCTCCATCATTCTCCTCTGTGTGAAGGCCAAGGATACAATTGCAGCCGCAACGGATGCGAAAGAGCTGCTATCAGATGATGGGATCATGGTCTCAATGCAAAACGGCCTGGACAACTGGGAGGCCATCGCCAGTCTGGCAGGCCAAGGCCGCACCGTAGGGGCACGGGTCATCTTCGGAGCGGAGATCCTTGAGCCTGGCCACGCGAATGTTACCGTCAATGCCGATGATGTCCTGCTGGGCGAGCCGTTCCTACCTGTAAACCAGCTGCTCCTGACGGCATTGAAGGATGATCTGCTCCTGTCAGGCATTCCCTGCAGAATCGTGAGCAAAGACGAGATCTGGGCGGCCATCTGGGGCAAAGTCCTCTACAACTGTTCTCTGAATCCCCTGGGCGCATTGTTGGAGGTCGCCTACGGAGATCTGGGCGAAAATGAAGAGACGAGAGGCATCATCCGGATCATAATCGAGGAGATCTTTCTGGTGATGAAGGCAAAAGGAGTGAAGGCTCCTTACCGGGATGCAGATGAGTATTATCATTATCTGCTGAATAAGCAGCTTCCGCCTACCGTCGGCCATCGCGCCAGCATGTTGCAGGACATCGAATTGGGACGGCAAACGGAGATCGATGCTTTGAACGGGGCCATC
The DNA here is from genome assembly GCA_002067705.1 of Methanosaeta sp. PtaU1.Bin112. Taxonomy (GTDB): domain Archaea; phylum Halobacteriota; class Methanosarcinia; order Methanotrichales; family Methanotrichaceae; genus Methanothrix. The sequence goes on along the minus strand of MVRL01000163.1, from coordinate 10,435 downwards.
TCTGCCTATGCCCGGGATTGCGGCATCATCACGCCCTATAACGACCTTCTTACCTCTCTCATAAAGTTCAAGGAGAAAAAGAAAGCTTTTTGACCTATACAGGCCAATTACTGGTGGGAGTGTGAAAACATTGTCTGGCAGTGAGAAGACGCGGGAACTGACCGATATACTGAAGACCATAACCGAAGAGATGCAAAAGTCTCTATCCGCCAAGAATGCGGTGGGCGATCCGGTTACCGTGGAGGGAAAGACAGTCATTCCCCTGATGAGCGTGGGGATGGGCTTTGGTGCGGGCTCGGGAGCGGGAAAGGCCGATAGTCCAAATGGCGGAGGCGGCGGGGCATTGGGCATGAAGCCCATAGCGGTCATAATCATGGACCAGAACGGCGTGCGGGTAGAGCGGCTGAAGGAGGCCCAGCACACCTTGATAGAACACGTTGCAGATTCCGTTCCCAAGCTTCTGGAAGGCCTCACCCGCAAGAAAGAGACGCATGTGCAGATCAAAGGAGAGGATGATAGCTCCTGAAGGAGAATAACCGCGGAAATACATGAACGCAACGGAAACGCACAAATGGAATCCGGAAGATTATGAAAAGAGTTCCTCAGCCCAATACAGCTGGGCCATGGCCCTCATCTCGGAACTGAAGCTCAAGGGCGATGAACGTATCCTGGATATCGGATCCGGAGACGGAAGGATCACCGCCCACCTGGCAGGCCTGGTGCCAGGGGGATCCGTTCTGGGAATCGACCTCTCTCCGGAGATGGTCAGCTTTGCCGTCAGCAGGCATGTCGATCAGTCCAATCTCTCCTTTCAGGTGGGCGATGCGTCTCGACTTCACTTCCTGGAGCAATTCGATTTGGTCGTCTCTTTTGCCTGTCTGCACTGGATAGAAGACCAATTGCCTGTTCTCAGATCCATCCGCAGGGGCCTGGCTCCCGGCGGCAAATTTCTCATGCAGTGCGGTGGAAGAGGAAACGCCGTCCGGATTTTAGACCTGACCGGCGAGATCATCATGAGCCCACCGTGGAATAAATACTTCTCAGGCTTTTCCTTTCCCTATCATTTCTACGGGCCGGAGGAGTACAGGCCATGGCTGGAGGAGGCCTGCCTTCTCCCCCGAAGAGTGGATCTTAAAGCCAAGGATATGATCCATCAGGGTCAGGCTGGCCTGGAGGGAATCATCCGCAATACCTGGCTGCCCTACACTCAGAGGCTGCCTGCCCATCTGCAAGGCCAGTTCATAAAGGAGATCGCAGGAAGGTATCTAGAGAGGTATCCATTGGATAGGAACGGCCAGGCCCACGTGCAGATGATGCGCCTGGAGGTGGAAGCGGAAAGACCATGCGTCTGCAAAGAGTGACGATCGAAAGGTTTTTTATGCACTAATTCCTTTCCCCTGCTGAATGAGCGAGGGAACTGAGGTTACTGAGAAGAAGAGCGCTGCCAGGCAGAAGCTCGATCTCAAGGACAAACTGGATATTAAAAATAAGCTGAATCTGGATGACGTCGATCTGGGCGTCACCATGCCTTCCACAAATGTGGATGAGTATATGCGGGTTTTGAGGCTGGCCCGAAAGCCCAGCCGTGAGGAGTTCAATATGATCGCCAAGGTCTCGATGGCCGGCATAGGCATTATCGGCACCCTTGGCTTCGTCATATATGCCCTGCTCACAGAACTGCCCAAAGCCTTCTAAAAAAAACTAAAATTTAGAGTTCATTTCGGGCATCAGAGCTTTCATTTTTAGCACTCCATAGCTTTGCTTTTGCTCAGCGTCCGCAATGTGGCTCCAAACTCCGATTCTACCAGGCTCTTCACGCCCATGGTCTTGGGATGAAGATCCAGCTCCACTGTGACATGCTGGTGGCCCAAATTGCGCAGAGGCTTGACCTGGCGAGGCCCATTGGTGATTGAGAATATCTCCATGCCCTTCAGAGCGGGTATCGGCAGGGCATGAGGAACTCCTGAGATCACGGCAAAGTCATAATGCTTGTCTCCGATCATCTCCTGAACTGCATCACCCGTCACCGGATACTCATCCAGTCCGCCGATGATCTGGAAATTCACCTCTCTTTGCTTGAGGTCGCGGGCGATGTTGGCTGCGTCCATTCTCACCTTGGGAAGACCCACCCGGTCATCCAGGTTGGCCAGGGTATCCACCTGATCTCCGGCAACCTCAGCTACGGCAGCAGTAATGTCTGCGAACATGTAGCCAGTCTCCTTCTTGGCATTGAGGATGTTCAGGCCTCTCTTTCCCTGCCGGATCAGCTCCAGAAGCCTGGACGCTGCTTCATATTTGAGATCTCCCCGCTCCGGAGCCAGGTACTCGCTGCTCGCGGCTCCGTGCAGCTTCTCCACAAGGGTGGCTTTTTCGAGCAAGCCCTTCTGTCTGGCAAGCTCTTTTTCGTCTATGATTCCCTTTTCTTTTGCCGCCTCTAAAGTGAGGATGACGCCTTTGGTATTATCCCTGTAGCCGGCGTGAACCTCCACCTCCAGTACAGGTATATCCAATTGAGCATCCTGGACTGCCTGATGCAGATCGTCGCCTATGATCATGCTGCTGCATGTCCCTGAGATGGCCATGAGCTTGGGATGGAACAATTCGCTCGCCTTCTTCAAAATAGCGGTAAGTGGCCGCTGCCCTCCGAATACAAATCCCGCTTCATCCAGCGCGGTGGTGAGAACCCTCACCCCGTCCTCTTCCAGGAGACGGGCATGCTTGAAGCAACAACCGCTCGGGCCATGCAATATCACCACCTCGACGCCGAGGTCGCGCAGGGTGTATAGTGCAGCAACTATTGAGCTTGGTCTGGGATGAAGTATCATCAAGTTCTGCACTTCGCTTGCCTTTTGCACTTCGCTTGCCATTTGTATCACCTAAAGCATTTTACGCAGGAAAGCAGCCTCTTCGGGCTCTCCTTTTGAGCTATTTCCAGCCCTTGCTGCAGATTACTGGCAAAAGCCGCGCCCAGCTCTGTAGCCAGGGGCACGAGCCTTTCACCGACCAGTATCAGCTTTGCAATCTCGCTCCTCCTCTGCCTGAGCAGGTCTGAAAGAGCGGGGATGTTCATGCCCTCGCATACTGTCTGGCTGTCCTCCCCTATCACCGCGACCAGGTTGCTGCCGGACGCCCGGTCGAGCGCCCTTTGCACATCTCTGACCTTTAAACCTGAGTTAGAGCTGTCATATATAGTCTGATTGGGCAGACGCTTGATCTTCATGCGCCCGGAAAAACCGTCAAAGCCGGACAGAGCCATAGCGATCGTGTCCTTTGGAATGCCTGCCTGCTCTGCGGCTGCCGCTGCCGCGGCAATGGCAGTCTCATAGCCCTGGAAATCAAGATCCTGGCCTAAATCAAGATGCACCTCATCCCGTCTGAAGATTAGAGCATCCGGCCTGGCAAATATGCGTCCCCCTCTGGCAAATGAGACTTCAGGCGATAGCCGAGCATCGGCATTGGCCAGGATCTTCGCGCCTCTTTTAGCGAGAGAGAGCATCTGCAGTTTGGCGGTGCTGGCCCATTTCGTGGCACCGGCGATAGGATAGTCTCCAGAGAGGCTGGTTATGATTCCATAGTCGGCGAGTCCCGTGCCACCCAGAGAGATCTCGCAGACCAGAGCCTCTGCCTCACTGGCCTGCGCAGCTTGCATAGCTCTGATTACATTTCCAGGAGTGATGGAGAGTCCCTTTTCCAGAAGGCGGGCTTTGCCCTCCTCCCAGATCTCCAGGCCGCGAGTGGTATGAGAGAGAACCTTCTTCTGCCAGGAGAGGATCATGGCCAGCAAGAGCGCGGTGGAGGTCTTGCTGTGCGTCCCAGTAATCTCGAAGACCTCCATCGATGAGCCTTCTTCCTCCGCCAGCAATTCACCTACCGCCTGGTGGTGAGTGATGATTCTCTTCTGGGCTCTTCTGGCCTGAGATAGGGCGGGATTGCCGGGTGGAAGGTGAACGGGGGCCGCAACCATATCGAAGTCCGATAGATTCGGAATGCTGTGATATACTTCGAACGCTTCCGCCCGCAGGCCTGATTCGGCCATCAGGCGAGCGATTATTGCCGCGCCGTGGATGGTATCCAGTACGGCTACTCTAGGGCCTCTGTCGCCCGCTTGTATGCCAGTATTGCGATGCATTCGTCCACGCCCAGAGGCTCAGCGCAAATTACCTCCACCTCTTTGCCGCCAATCTTTAAAATGCCTCTGCGCTTCTGCGGATCAATACCCATCTCCTGGGGAATATCCTGGCGGGTATGCACCCCGTGAGCCAGGAAGAGGGGCAGAGCCACAATCTTTGATACATTTGTTCCTGCAAAGCTGAGGAGTCCCTCCGGGATGTCTGGCTTGTTCATATTGAGATAAGCAGTCCTGACCGGCCCGGAGTGTGTTTTACTGACCATCTGGGCAAGCGATTCCACCAGTTCTCTATTGTAAGGCAGGCTGGAACCATGCCCCAGTATAAGCAATCCTACATCTTTCATGGAAACACCAGTATTACTTTTTATACGTCGCGTATTAAGGGACGATAGATTCATAAGTACTAAATCCTTTCGAGGCTGAAGCGGCCAGCATAAGCATTTGCACGGAGATGAGAGGTATCTGCATGATTAGGGCGATCGGTCTTTTAGGGTTCACTGGGTGTATCATATTATTTGCCCTGATCGGTCCTGCCTTTTCTCAGGAAATAGTCCTATCCACGCATGAGAACTACACTCTGGAAAGCTGCATATTGCAGGTTGAAGATATCGATTCCCTGGCGGAGGAGGTATGGATATCGATTCCTGCGGCTCCTGGGCAATCTTCATCAATGGTCTTGGGAATGAATGAGACAATAACCTGCGGAAATGAGACCGCGACGGTAAAGAAATTTTATTCAGGCGATAGCTATGATATTGTCTGCCTGAAATTGCTCAATAGCAGCATCTCAGGCTGAGAAATGCTTCTTGAAGATGCCTGCGATCTCAGAGGGATTCTCAATGACAAAGACATCATCCATTTTGCGCAGGCTATCTACATGCTCAGCATCCTCTTTTCGAATGCGAAGCCGCATCTCGCTGCCGTCAGGAAGAATGGTGGTTAAAATCCCGGGCTTGTAATCGCAGGGCATGATGTATGTGGGGACGAATGCCTTCTGAGACATGATGGCTGCATTGGAGAGGAGCGAGTCTGCCAGGCCCAATGAGATCTTGGCTACGGTATTTGATGTCGCGGGCGCGAGCAATAAAAACTCGTAGCGTTTCACCTGCAATTGGCCAGCCAGAAATGGTGAGTTGGCATTGATCTCCACCCATACCTTGTCAAAATGTTTCTCCAGAATATTGAAGAGCTTATAATATTTGATAACCTGCTCGCCTGCTTTGGATACAAAGACGCGCACGTCCACCACGTCATCGTACTGCTTCTGCAATTCTATCATAGCCTGCACCGTCTCTTCAATTCGATCGCCACTGCCTGTGATTCCCCAGGCAATCTTCCTCTTGCTGCCATCCTTTGCCATAAGACTCACTTGCTTATTTTCATGATATTTATTTTTCCTGTGCGCTCAGGTCTCCCAGATGCGCAACCATCTCCGCGAACCTCCGGACGGTCTTTCGCAGCGACCGAAATCCTTCTTCATCAGCTATTGCACCCTCTCGGGTATCGCGAGACCAGAATGTTGCTCCCAGGTTGGCACCAAAAAATCCCCCGCTTACCGGGATCATGCCATTGAGAATGAAAAATGCATGGATCTGCTGCAAGGCCAGCTCCTGGCCGCCCATGCGATCGCCTCCCACGGCTATAGCCATGCCGGGCTTCATCCGCAGGGTTTTGGGGTCAGCAGCCAATGTGGCCCGCGTTCTGTCTATTATGATCTTGGTTTGGGCACTTAGGCTGCCGTTATAGACAGGCGTTGCGATAACAAAACCCTGCGCTTCCTTGATGAGTGGGTAGAGCTGATACATATCATCCTTGATTATGCACTCCTTGTTCTTGAGGCAATAATCACAGTGTCTGCAAGGGCTGATCTGCCTGCCTCGAATTGTGAATTGCTCCGTCTGCAGGCCCCTCTCCTCCAGCATTTTGAGGGTCTCGCCGAGGATATGCTCCGTAGCCATATTCCTGGGACTGCCGGATATGCCGAGTATCATGAATGCATATAGCCTCTAAAGATATTTCAGATTTTCTGGAAGAGCATCCCGCTCCGCCAGGCGCAGCCGGATCATCTCCTCAACCTCGGCAGAAGTTGTGCCGAAGACTTCTTTAAGGATCTCTTTGGCGGTTTGTAGCTCCAGGGCCTTGCTGTCCAATCTGCTGCTGGAGAGAACCTGTCGCTCTATCCTGGGCCTCCTTTGCAGGGGCCATCCCAGGGGCGCGAATACTCCTGCCATAACAGACAATTAGTACGTGTAATAATAAATACTTTTCTGAACAAAATGATTTCAGTAAATCATTTTTTAAGAGAATAAATGTATGTGCAAGATACAAATGATGCTCTAAAAATTCACGAATAATATGGCCCTATAGATTGCCACGCACAGATCATTGAATTTATTGCCAAGAGAAAAAGAATGGCCGCGCGGGGCGAAAGTGATGCAAAGAGTATTATGGGGGAGGGCTCAATACAAGTATTCATGATAATGGGACGAGCTTGGGTCTATGGAGATGATGTGGATACCGATGTGATCATACCCGGCAAGTACCTGCGCACAAAGGACGCGAGGCTCTGGGCGGAGCATGCCATGGAAGGCCTGGACAGCAACTTTGCCTCCCAGGTGCAAAAAGGCGACGTGATTGTAGCGGGCAGGAACTTTGGCAGCGGATCCTCGCGCGAGCAGGCGCCCAGAGCGCTGAAGGGAGCAGGTGTGGCTGTGGTTATCGCCCGGTCCTTCGCCCGGATCTTCTATCGAAATGCCATCAATGTAGGGCTGCCTCTGATTGAAGCCGACGTCTCCTGCGAAAAAGGCGATAGCGTGACCGTGGACCTGGCGGCAGGGACGGTGCAGGTGGGAAATAAGATCTATCCGGGATCCCGTCTGCCTGATTTTCTCATGGAGATTCTCAAAGACGGTGGACTGGTGGCGCACCGAAGGCGGCAGAAAGGATTGGCATGATCTTTCCGGATGAGTACAAGTTTGTAGGGATCAAGGACCAGGAGCGGCGGGGCGATCCGGTCTATTTTGCCACAAAGTATCTCATCAGCCGGGAGGGACCAGCCCTTTATCAAGTAAAGAGTCGCGGCTCGGGATTCATGAGAGCGGTGACGGAGCTGGAATTGATCGCTTCCGGTCAAGAGATCTTATTTTATCCTGATATTGTGGACACCAGGAATAGAGCCCATCTTATAGAGCTGGCTGGCGAGGTCTGCCAGAAGAGTGAAGCGAACACTGTGGTCTTTTCCGGTCCGGATGAGCACATCACCTTCGTCAAGGACCCGGACCCTTCTGCCATTCTCTCTATCGAGGTTCTGGATGTCTCGCCTCCTAATCCACCCTGGCTGGTCCATGTTCTCGCCAGCCTGGCGGCCTGCGGCATCCTGGGGGACCTGACGGTTAGCTTTGTGCCCCGCATCCTGGATCTGCGCCGGTTTGATAGTAGCTCCGTCTACTACCCCTGCCGGGCCTCAGGGCTGGGGCGCTCCTTGGATACAGACAGGATTGTGCATGAGCATCCCAGGATTGTGGGTTGCACGGTTTCCAGGGAGATCTTTCTGGCCAACAATCCCGGCAAGGATTTCGAGTTTATCAATATCTGTCCCCTGCAAAGCTCGGAGAGGATCCTGATGCCGCAGCGGCCTTTTATCACCCGGTGCTGTCGCTCTGAGATGAAGGGCCTGACCGAGAAGAACGGCCAGCAGGGAATATCGGTTCACTGGGGAGAGGGTCCGGCAAAGATAGCAGAGGCGGTACGATGTCTGGTAGAGGAGCTAAGAAGGTAGCTGTCGTCGGAGGTGATGGCATTGGCCCGGAGGTGGTAGAGAGCGCTCTGGCAGTGCTGCGGGCCGCAGGTGCTGAGTTTGAGCCCGTGTTTGTGGAAATTGGCCTGGTCCGCTGGAAGAGGACTGGCCTTGCCATGTCCGAGGAGGATCTGGCTGCGCTTAAAGCGTGCGATTGTATTCTTTTTGGGGCGATCACCACCCCGCCCGACCCCAACTACAAGAGCGTCCTTCTCCGCATAAGAAAAGAGCTGGATCTTTATGCAAACATCAGGCCTTTCCAGTCGCAAAAACTCGATTTTATCATTGTGCGGGAGAACACGGAGGGGCTTTATTCGGGCCAGGAGGAGATGGATGCTGAGCAGGCGCATACCGTGCGGGTCATAACCCGCCGGGGCAGCGAGAGGATTGCAGAGAATGCCTGCGATCTGGCAGCAAGCCGCAGGAAGCTGACTGTTGTCCATAAGGCCAATGTGCTGAAGAGCGACCGACTCTTTCTGAAGACCTGCCAGGAGGTCGCGGCAAGGCGGGCCGTGCCCTGTGAGGAGATGCTGGTGGATGCAGCCGCCTACAATATGGTGACAAATCCAGGAAGGTTTGATGTGCTGGTCACCACCAATCTCTTCGGGGACATCCTGAGCGATGAGGCGGCAGGAGTGATCGGCAGTCTGGGCCTGTGTGCCAGCGCCAACATCGGCACCGATCATGCGCTCTTTGAGCCCATTCACGGAAGCGCCCCGGATATTGCCGGAAAGGGCATCGCCAACCCGGTGGGCGCGATCCGCAGCGCGGCGATGATGATGCGCTGGCTGGGCGAGCCCGAGATGGCAGGCAGGATAGAGGCTGCGGTGCAGAAGGCGCTGTCCTGCGGAGCGAAGACGCCGGACCTGGGCGGGAGCAGCAATACGGCGGATGTGACGCGAGTAATTTCTAATTGCCTGATGCGAAAGCAGTGATGATGTATAATCATGGAATAGGCATTGTATCCTTCATATGAGATACCTGAAGAGTTCATATGATCTTTACCTTCATATATCCCTGATAGAGTAATTGCTGGCATCAAGTTATATGATAGATGATAGGGGACGGGTGAAAAAAAATGACAACTAAGGCTATATCGGGAGTTCTATCCGCTAGGATTTGCATGATTTGCATTTCCGCCTTACTTATTGCTGGCTTGATCGGTACAGGAGCCGCCGAGAGTTACAGCAGCATTTACAAGAGCAGCGCTCCTCAGACTGCTCTGGAAAGAGCTGACCTGTACAAAGCGATGCAGAGTATGGATGTGGCAGATAATCCTCAAAACGTCCTGAGCGGGACAGACCTATACAAAGCGCTTCAGAACCCCTATGTATACAATGATCCTCAAGCGTCATTGGAGAGGGCAAATACATACAGAGAGCTTCAAAAGCACAACGCTATATACTCCAGCTCTCGCGTTGAAGATAACTGGCCCTACTGGGCTAATATGTGGTTGAACGGGCCTCAAGGAATCAGAGGCGCTCTGGATGATGCCGCTGTATATTCTGCATTGGCCAATCCTTATGCGTTCAATGATCCTCAAGCAGCACTGGAGCTGGCCAATACATACAAAGAGCTTCGAAAGTACAATGGCATTTACTCCAGCTCCCGCATTGATGATAACTGGTACTACTGGAGCAACATGTGGCTGAACGGACAATAAAATTAAATCTCTTTTTTCTGTTTTATTTATTCTTGTCGAGCTCTCTCTTTCTCAGAGGATTAATGATGCATCATTTGGCTGGGCGGCGAGCGCAAGCTCTTCATCCTCCGCTATTCCGGCTAGAGCTAATTCAGATAGCAGCTTACCTTCTGGTTCTTGCCCGGTTCCTGGCACGGCAATCTCACCATCCCGGTTTCTAGGAAGCCTGACGCGAAGCATCCATCATCCTGAAACTTCGCGGACCATCATCTCGCATATGCTGAAAATATCTATCAGCACCTGGAAAATAGCCTCTTGATGTCGCTTAAACCTACAAGCTACCAAGAAAAACCGCAATTTTAATCTGCATGTGGGACCATTACGGATGGATGTTCATGTGACATCGAGCCGAGATCTACATAAAAAAAAGCCTGATAAACGTGTAGAGTATAGTATCCAATGAAGGAAACTGAATAGGAGGATTAAAATGAGAAAGATCAAACTGGCATTGGCCATCCTGGCCCTCGGCCTGCTCTGTTTCATGAGCACTGCATCGGCTATACCGCATCACGACGGACATTTTGCGCATCACCCTGTATCGTGGCATCCGGTGACCTATCACTGGTACAGCCCTTCCTACTATTACTATAATTACTTTGATCCATGGTGGAATGCCAACTTCTACGGGCCGTTTTCATACCGCTGGTACAGCTGGGGATGGTAAGACTTAACGATCAATTCTGTTCAACGAACCGTGGATGTGCTGAGGATCAGCTGCATCCAAATCTATCTTTTACCATGAAAGCACTCCGATAAAGGAGGATGTATCGACCTATCCTCCTTCCGGTTCGACTCTTTTTTGGACTAC
>MVRL01000162.1 GCA_002067705.1 Methanosaeta sp. PtaU1.Bin112 | reverse complement strand
TCTTTCCTTCCTGGATCTCGCAGGTTCCGCTCTCGATGCCGCAGACCCGGCAGACCTCCCGTTCCTCATCCAAATGACGGGTGGCCGTGGCCAGGACGCTGGCAGATGCCAGGTTTCCCGCCAGAAATATGGCGGCAGCAATCTGGTCATCGGGAATGCCCAGGTTTGAGGCGATGCGTATATGCAGCTTCAGACAATGGCTGCATCTCATGGCAGCCGAGACGGCAACCGAGATCAGCTCTATGGTCCTTGCATCCAGAGAGGAGCTTCTCTGGATGGCGTTGTTATGAAGGATTTTGGTGATGAGGATCTCTGGGCTGTCCTGCATGAACTGAAATACGTAGGGGATCTCGCCATAAGCTCCCTCAACTGATTTCAGAATTTCCCTGGCTGCTCTATCCTTCCCCTTGACCAATATGGCATCCAGCTCGTCCTCAAAGCTCATGATCTATTTTCATCCCCTGGTCTTTTAAAAAACAAACCCGGTCTCTGAAGCGGGGAGTATTCTTACAAGTATATAGTCTTTCATACGCGAAGGCATGACGGTGGCAATCTCACCAAGCTTCACCCCTTCATCGAAGGTTACGGCTTTTACTGCATCCTTGTAAGCCTCGTAGGGCAGCTTCACCCTAATCCCATTCAGATTAAGAGCTATGGGAAGCGGCGAATAGGAGAACTCGATATCCGGCACCTGCTCGCGCACTGCATCCATGATCCGAGGGGGAGATGTGGTGAGCGGATCCTTGGAGATGGCAGCCCTCGTTTTGTCGAGAGCTCGTCCTACCGCTTCGACGATCCTGTCTAAAGATCCTATCTCCGTAGCCTTCCGGGCCCGGTGAGCCACCCTGCCGATGGAAGAGACGTACTCAAATGCATAGGGCAGGTCTTTGGAATCGACCTCCGGGCCGCCCGTAACCACAACCGGGACGCTCATGTTCCGGTAGAGGCTCTCTTTCTTTATGATGCAGTCCCGGAAGTTGCCGAATATAAATACGGCAGCATCATGCTCATTTATCAGAGCGGTTTCGTACTCATTGATCTGAGCGATCTCGCGACCGACGCCTCTTGCCAGTCCAAGCATGTTGGTCTTGGAGCCGTGCCGGCGCAGGTACTCAGCTATGTCGCAGGCAGTATGAGGCAGGTGGTGGATGGCTAAAGTCGGCGTTACCACCGCAACCTCAGTTCCGGCCAGCGGCGCTCGCACCAATTCCCCTCTCAGTTCCTTGGCCAGTCCTTGCAGCGCAGCCAGATCCTCTGAGGGAACCAATATCAGAAGGATGATCTCAGTCTGAGTGACATTCTTTTGCAGAATGTAGCCACCAAGGTCTTCTACAAGCTCCACTACAAGATCGTGCTTGTACAATCCTCCCGTGAACATCACAGGCTCAAGCATTTTCCATCTCCCGGATCTTTGCCTTGATCTCAGATACCATTTCTGCAGTTAAACTCTCCTCAGCGGCTATGAAGAGAAAGCTGTCTTTGGTTATGATGTTGCGCCGATTGCGAAAGCCTTCCGGCGTAATCCTTACCAGAGCATCGGTCAGATCCTGGAGGAACTCTGCCTCCAGATCGGCAACCATCAGCTCAGATGGCGAGGTATCCGAGGCTATGATCACAATATCCCTTGCCGGTTGCTCTACTCTCTCTCTTCCGTAGTGCTCCCAGAGAACCCGGAGCAGGTCTGCCATGTGCTCCTCATCATTGATCTTGATCTGATAGCCACCGGAAACTCGGAGCACATCGCCCACACTTTTAACGGTCAGCGGCGGAATTCCGGAGCGAAGAAGCCCGTATACTGCAAAGTACGGTTTTTTTATGTCCACATAAACGTAAAGCCTGCCGATGGACCGGATGAGGCCGAGGTCTTGCAGAATGTCCATGATGAGTTCGCGATATTTCCTGGCTGCAAACTCCTCCTCGCCGGTGACGGCAATCTTGAAGACCTCCATTGGGTCCATCTCAATCCTCCAGCAATCCAGAAACGAGCAGCGCAGCGCCTACTGCCCCGATGTATTGGGCATATTTGGGAACTCTCACCTTAACGTGAAGAAGCTCTTCCATAGCTTTGGGCAAACCTTCAATGAGAGAGGTTCCGCCAACCATGATCACCGGCTCTTTAACCTCTACCTCCTGAAGCTGCTGTTCATAAACCTGCTCCGCCACCGAATGACAGGCTGCCATGGCTACATCTTCCGGTTTGCAGCCCAGGGCCAGGCTATTTACCAGGCTTTGCGTACCGAAGACTATGCAATAGCTGTTCATGGCCACATTTCTGTAGTCGCCTTTAAGCGCCAGTTTGCCTAGTTCTGTGATATCGACCCCCAGCCTCTTTGCAGTCAGCTCCAGGAACCTTCCTGAGGCTCCGGCGCATATTCCGCCCATGGTAAAGCCCCCTGGAATTCCGTCCTGAACGGATATGGCTTTATTATCCATTCCGCCGATATCGATAACTGTAGCAGGTCCTTTCTGGGCATCGGCCAAAAATACAGCTCCTTTGGAGTTGACGGTGATCTCCTCCTGGATCAGCTTGGCATTGATGTGCTTGCCCACTAAAAAGCGCCCATATCCGGTCACGCCGATGGCAGAGATATCCTCTTTCGCCACTCCAGCCGTCTTCAGGGCAGCTTCCAGCGCATCCTCTGCGCTCTTCAAGACCTCGTTGGTAGGCACCCAGCCGGTTCCTATCACCTCATTGTCTCGCATCACCACCGACTTGGTAGTGGTGGACCCTGAGTCTATACCAGCTGTAAGGCCCTTCTGTCTCTCTCGGGCCAAGAGGCCCCGGAACTTGACGGTTGTCACCAGCGCTTCCATTCTGGTGAGAAGCGTCTCAGCCGTCGTCCTCTCCGTGAAGGAATAGCTCAAGACTGGGATCTTTGAGTGCTGATGAATGTACTTTCTGATCTCCGATCGAATGATGGCTGCCTCCGCACAGCGAAAACAGGTCATGACAATTACGGCGTCGGCGAGATCCGGATTTTGCACGATGCGAACCGCACGGGCCATAGCCAGATTGAGGTCGCCAGAGGCGACAGAAACGCCAAAGGTGTTCTCCACGTTGAGGATATCATCCAGTGATACCTCGGGATAGACGATCTTTGCTCCTACCGTTTGCGCAGCGCGTTCAATCTCCTGCTGAATGCCGCTGTACTCCGAACCGCAGGATAGCTGAGCTATGCGGATCATTTCAGGCCCTCCAAGAATGTTTTGATCTTCTGAACAAATGCCCTGGCTTCGGGATCGTTAGTGGGATAGGATAGGTCGAGAACTGGAATTCCTTTTGTTCTGATTAGCAGCCTTACCAGCTCATTGGTTCTAGAGCAGCCTGCACAGCCGGTCAGCCACCCCGGATCTCCTACTATGATTGCCGCCTCTGCCTCTTCTATGATCGGTCCGATGAGAGACATACGGCCGCGCACACCGGAGGGAACATCAACAGCCGCGTAGCGCAGTCCCTTCTTTGGCTCTTCGGGGGTGACATTCAAGGGTGGCGAGTCGATCTCATTTGCCGTGACGAGATTGCGAACAGCTTGAGGGACCACAAGCGCCTTGTGGCCCATTCTCTCCACGAGGTCGGAGAGTATCATGCTGGTAGGAGGATATACTATAACTTTTGCCATTGATTTACCTCAGGATAAATCCTCATGTATAATCTCTTCCAGCCTCTTGATGGCCAGAGGTTTCTTCTTTTCGGCAATTGCCAAAACCTCTCCTTCAGAGGCCATTGCCCTGGTGATCATGGGCAGCATCTTGGATTCGGCCTCGATCATATAAAAGCCGGGTCTTGCTCCCCCACCTCTGCGACCCCTGCAGCGCCTGGGATCGCCAGGTGGAAATCCGCGGTCCTTGATGAAGATGCCGGCAGGATCAAGAGCTCGTATCTCTTTTATTAGGGCATTAATTGCATCCTCTTCGCCGTTTATTACAACACCAAAGCAGGTCTCCTTGACAGTGACATCGTATTTCGAACCATAAATTTTCATGGCGATGTCTGATGGGAGGATATTCGACTCAGAGGATGTTATCACATATTTGGTGACTAGCATCATCTCACCTCCTTGATGTAAATCGTCTCCCCTTCCGATACGTCTTTCAGCTTATCCGGCTCAAGGACTCGTCCAATGACGTTTGTGGCTTCGAACTTCTCACCGGATGGACCATACCGTTTGTCTTCCGCGAGCTTTATTCCCACCAGGCCGATCTTCTTGGAAACCTGGTTGGAGACTGCGATGGAACCGGCAGGCACGGAGCCTGAGGGCTTGTTTTCAGGAAGCAATTCCTTTATGCTGACCGCATCGATCTCCGGCTTGAATAATAGGGTATTCTCATAGACAAAATAAACAGGCAATGGGCCCACGGGTCGCTCCTTAAGCCCAGTGACGTGCCGGAAATAGTCCAGTGTCTTGGGTGCCAGATTATCGTAAAGCTGGATAGAGACTAGTCTAGAGGAAGGCATAGAGGTGATGCGCACTTTTTTTTGCTTGAGAATGGACATGGTCTCAGCTGGCGCCTGCTTTACCACCACAGCATCGTCTCCTTTGTGTCCTTCGACCTCTGTCTCAATCCCTCGCTCCTGCATCTGCGCCAGAGCTTCCTTGAGGCTGCTGCCCATGAGCATGATACGCTTCGGCAGTACATTGACAGTTATCATCTGACCTGGTTCGGCCAGCTTTATCATATCCATTCCGGATGTGACTCTTGCTACAACAGAATGGCCAGGATTAGAGGTTCTATCCTGCTTGTATATGAAAATCCTGCCCAAACCTCGACCGCTCGTTCGTACCGTCACCGATCCTTCAAGACGAGGCTCGCGATGCTCGAATAATATGGGAACCGTGAGCAACTGATCTGATGAAACATAGGAACTTGTGATCGAATCCACCTTGAATGTGCCGTTTTTGGTCAGGGCAAGGAAGAATTCCGCGCCTACAGGCGACTCTTCTATCAGCTCCGCCTTAACTTGGGTGAATATCTCCATTCCATCTTCCAGAGGCAGATCCAGATCAGTTGTAGCCTGTTTTGAGGTTATATCCTGCCATTCCACAATAGGCTGTATTCCCAGTATTTCGTCGCCTGATTGCAGCCGATCGAGAGTATTCTTTCCTCCCACAACGTGGGCGAGCACGCCGCCGCTCTTTGGTGTGCCGTACGCTGCCGTATGCCTTCTCCTTATAAATATGATCTGAGTATTTTCTCTCTCAAATCCGGCTGCGCCGATCACTACCTCCCATCGGCTGTATTCCCGGGCATCGCGCTCAAAAGAGATGGACGAGGCAAAAGGCCCGAAGGCCACGCCATCAACTGAAGCCCATCTAACTGCAGACCTTGAGATCTTTTCTATGTTCTCATGCCATATCTTTTGCAAATCGCTATCAATTAGCTCAATTCTCAGTTTGCCTTTGGTGGTGTTAAGCCAATAGGAATTGGTCTCCAGGCTTTTCTCGCCGCGGCCTTTGACAATTCCTATTATCGCCCCATTAACAGGATGGGCGCAGGCTTTGCCCAGGGCATCGGCAAGTCGCGCCCCAGGCAATAGCTCAATCTCTTTGCCATCAACGAAGACTCTCAAATTAACTCCCCAGCATCTCCTTCTCTTCCTCTTCCGTGATCTTGGCTAAAACCTCGCTGGGAAGACCGGTGAAAATCGACTGCCCGTCGCGCATAAGCATCGCCCGGTCGCAGACGTTTCTCACGAAGTCCATGTCGTGGCTGACAATGACGAATGTCTCTCCCAGCTCCTGGCGAGCATTAAGGATAGACCTCGTTACCTCGATTTTGGTAATAGCATCCATAGTGCCCGTGGGCTCATCCAGGATAACTATTCTCGGCTCTTTTATTAATACCTGCGCCATGGCCACGCGATGCCTCTCTCCCTCTGAGAGTTCATCCGGCATCTTGGACAGAACTGCTTCTGCCTGCTCCTCTGAGAATCCAACCGTCTCCAGGGTATGAATGGCTTTTCTCTCCGCCAACTCAAACGGCAGGGAGAGTCCAATGGCCTCAGTCAGGTTCTCGATAACACTTCGGGAAGGATAGAGAGTATACTCCTGATGAAGAATGCCTATATATTTGGTGGCTCGTCCGCGACCGTTTGACCCAAGGACCGCCATGTCCACCCACTCGTCTCCTACCCGCACATAGATGCTGCCATCGGTAGGTGTAATTATTCCGCTCACCATCTTGGAGAGAGTGGTTTTGCCGCCACCGGAAACGCCAACCAGGCCAAATATCTCGCCCTCTTTGATCTCCAGGCCGACTTTGTCAACCGCCTTCACCACACCACGATCTATGCTGATATATCTTTTGGACAGGCTGTTGGCTTTGATTATCGGCTCACCCATTTCCACATCTTCTCGCTTGCCGAGCGTTCCGGCCATCGCCAGGAACGTGGCCGCGATATCTTTGGGTTTGCCTTCCGCTTTGATCTCTCCCCCATCCAGCAGAATAGCTCTATCGGTCAGCTCAATCATCACATCTTCCCAGTGGCTGGTGATGATCAGAGTCATATTGAAATCCTGAACAGCCCGTTTTATTGATTCATGAACCACTTTTGCTGTTCCTGGATCGAGTGTTCCAGTCGGCTCGTCAGCCAGCAGGATCATAGGAGATTTGGCGAGCTGGCGGGCCAAAACGACGCGCTGCTTCTCTCCGCCTGATAGCTCTCTGGCTACATGCATCAGCCTGTGAGAGAGATTTACCTCATCCAAAAGGTCGGCGGCGCGGTGAACGCTCATCGACTCGCCCCTCTCCTCTACAGCTCGCATGACATTTGTTATCACGCGCTCGTCCCCATAGAGAGCAAAGGTTCTCTGTAGCATAATGGCGATTCGGCCTGCAATGTCACGCCTGAGCGGATCGTTTATATCCATGGTCGCAAAATCAGCATCTACTGGCTTTAGGACCCCGCCGCATTTGCATTTTTCTCCGGCATGGCCGGGCAGCTCCACGCGATGGCATTTCTCGCACCTGGCCACATGGAATATCACGTTCCCACTCATGCCGGGAAACGACTCCACACCGCGCAAGACGTGCATCAAAACGCTCTTGCCGCAGCCGCTTCTGCCCAAGATTCCTACCGATTCGCCCTCACCTATAACCAGATTTATATTGTGAAGAGCTACAACATCACCAAATCGAACTGTAAGATCCCGTATCTCGATAAAAGGTGCCAAATCTATCATGCCCCATAATTCTCACTGTAGTGTAAGGTTGATCTGCTATCAATCCAGGCATAATGCTACTTAAGTTTATCCGAAGCTTAGAATGTGGCCGTCTGATAACTATTGTTAAAGCTTTCTCATTAAAAAGATCAAGGCGGTTTCACTTTGTCATGAATCTTCTTACAAAATTTCCATACTAAGTGTTCTGAGGACAAGCATAGATTTTAAGATCGATGCCATACATATCTAGTAGAATTGAAGGTATCATCTATGGAAACCCTGCAAGCAATAAAGACTCGCCGTAGCATAAGAAGGTTTTTAGATAAGCCGGTCACGCGAGAGATGGCCAGAGCCCTCCTGGAGGCCGCAATGTTTGCGCCTTCTGCCGGAAACGAGCAGCCCTGGCAGTTCGTAGTAATGGATGAACGCGAGCTTCTGGATAAGGTGCCAAGCATTTGCGCTACAGCATCCATGTGCCGGCAGGCCCCTCTGGCGATCTTGGTCTGCGCAGACTCCTCTCTGGAAAAGTATCCCAACTTCTGGGTACAGGACTGCTCGGCGGCAACGGAAAATATTCTCTTGGCCGCCCATGCCCAGGGGCTGGGGGCTGTCTGGGTGGGAATTTACCCTCTAAATGACCGCATAGTGGCTTTTCGCAGGCTTCTGGGCCTGCCAGAGGAGATAACTCCAATCTCCCTCGTGCCACTGGGTTACCCGAATGAGACTCCCGCAGAGCCCAAGAGGTACATGGAAGAGAGGGTGCATTTCAATGGGTGGTAAGCCTGCACTGAAAAGGATATGATTGCTTTATCTGGGCAGCCCTCTAATTTGAAGATCGTCTTCTTTTTGGCTATTCGTCTTCTTTTTGGCTATCCAGAGCCTTCTTTCTTCTGGCATAGGTAAGAAATGCGACTGCAACTGCAATCGCGATAGACTCCAGCGCGCTCAACCCTAAGGGCCATTGCGGATCGACCTCTCCTCTGCCTCTGTATGCAGGCACCATTTGTCTATGTAAGCCTGCACATCGAATTTTCTCTTTGCGCCATTGTAGCTCATATACCTCACCTTGCCAAATATCTCTCTTTCTTTCCAGGCTCGATCGTGCAGGCCGCCCAGAGACCAGGCAATTGCCGCATATCCATTTGGATCTCTGCCGTCCAGCTCATAGCGATCGTTCAGGTAAATTGCTGCTGCCTGGGCCTGCTCAGGCGAAGCGGTCCATTCCAGAATCTTCTTGGACCAGTACATTCTCATGTAGCCGTGCATCTTTCCCGTTCGAAGCATCTCCAGTTGGGCTGCATTCCACAGTTCGTCATGGGTAAGAGCTTTCTCTAATTCAGGGAGAGTATACAGGTACTCTCTTCTATCTCTCTTATGCTCGCCGAGGCTCTGGATCGCCCAGCCAGAAAAGCCCCGCACATCATCGTAATACTGATTATAGTAGCAATAATTATCAGACAATTCCCTTCGCACTATGAGCTCCTCTAAAAATGCGCCGGCATCCTTGCCGCTTCTTGATACCTCAAGAGCTACCCGCTGAGCCGAGATCTGTCCGAAGTGCAGATAAGCCGATAGGCCAGACTGGCCGCTGATATTGGGATTATTTCTGTCCTTATCGTAGCTCGCAAGCTTGTGCTTCAGGAAATGGTCCAGCTGCCTTAAAGCAGCCGCCTCTCCCGGCACAATCCATTTTGCCTCCGGCATTAGATCTGCCTCGATCCATCTCAGGGCCTCGCTACAATCTATTTCATTGGACCTGTTTTCAGCAAGAGAATTCTGCTTAGAATCATCAGTTGGCTTGCTTATGGCAATCTTCTCAGGATAAGCAGGAAATTCATCGAGAAACTCAATGAGAAGACGGTGAACTTTTGGACGAAAGCTGTAGGCGGCCCATTCCTGCTTCGGAGAAGCCAGCCAGCAGGGAATGATGTTGTGGGCGTCCACCTCGTAAAAGGAGATCTTGCTCTGCTCTGCAAGACTTCTCTTGCATTCTCTGCTCTCTCTCAGCGGCGAAAAATCGCAAACCAACGCGCCAGCATCCCACTCATCTATCAGACGGGATATCTCTTCTCTGGGATCGCCTCGCAGAAGGATAAATGGGATCTCTCTGGCTGAAAGATCATTTTCCACCTCTTTCAGCCCTTGCAGCATAAAGGCATACTGCATCTTCGTCGCACCCAGGAATTGAGCGACCAGGCAAAAGGCCACAGCCAGGCAGGTATCATTCTTTCTGGCCAGCTCTCTGGCAAAGAGCAGAGCCCAATTGTCCCTGACCCGCTGGTCGCGGCTCATCCAGTAGATCACCGGTCCTTTGGAATGGCTTTCTTTTCTCAAGGCTCTTATCCTTCTGGGATTAACTGGCATTGCTGATCTTACTGATCCTATTACTATTTATAGAATCCATTGAACATCGCGATAAAATCAGATCAATTATAAACGGAATCCCGACAACATCTGGATTAAGTTGTTGCATAAAATAAGGGAGATCGTTAATAATATAAAAATATCGTCTGAAAGATGTATAAGGTAGCATAGAGAGCAGAGAGCAGGCTTGTATGGGTCGTATCAATGGCATATGATATCTTATGGCATTACATTGTTAATTTTGAGGAAAAAATATCGGCTGCTATATTGATTACCATATCTCTCCGTTTGCGGTAGGCCTTATCTTTTTTGTAAAACCATTCACATGAGTGGAGAAAAATCTTCCAACAGATCTATCAATCAGAACTATACATAAGTGTCAGTGATGATCATGGGCGATGAGGATGAATATCTTGTGACCAAAGTTAATGGGTCCATCTCTAAAAGAGCCCAGGCGGAACCGTCGCTGCAGCGAGATAAGGAACAGGCTAAATTGTATCTTGATATTGCGGCAACCATAACTATCTCCATAAATAGAGACCACACAGTAAGCCTGATCAATCAGGCAGGCTGCCATCTGCTGGGATGCAGTGAAGATGAGATCATAGGTGCTAACTGGTTTGAGCGTTTTTTGCCGGCACGAGTGAGAGTTGAAGTCGAACAGATATTTGATCATCTGATGGCCGGAGTTGTCGAACCGGTCAAGCATGTGGAAGGTAGAGTACTGATTCGCAATGGCGAGGAACGAATAGTATCCTGGCATAATACCGTATTAAAAGATGAAAACGGAAATATTGCAGGTACCCTTTCCTGCGGCGAGGATATAACTGAGCGAAAAAGGGCTGAGGAGAAGATTGCATCATCTGAAGCACTTCTCAATGCCACACTCGACTCCATACCTGATATCATCGGCATACAAAATCCAGATCATACAATCGTGCGCTATAACCGCGCGGGGTATGATTTCCTGAGACTGGAGCCAAATGAGGTTATCGGGAAGCGATGCTACGAGCTAATCGGAAGAGACAGTCCCTGCGAGAAATGTGCGACCACAAAGGCGCTCAAGACAAAGAAGATTGAACATATAGAAAAATATTTGCCTGAATGCGGCATTTATCTGGACTGTCGATCCAATCCGGTATTGAACAGAGATGGTGAGGTTGAGTTCATTGTCGAGCAAATTCGTGATATCAGCGAGCAAAAGCATTCAGAGCAGGTGCTGAGGGAGAGCGATGCGCGGTATAAGCGAATAATTGAGACCGCCAACGAGGGAATCATGATCGTTGATGATCAGTTCCGTTACTCTTTCGCGAACCAAAAACTGGCGGATATGCTGGGATACCATGTCGATGAGATGATTGGCCAGCCGATAAATTCATTTCTTTTCGAAGAGGATTTGATCGATCACAATGCCAAGATGCGGATGCGTGCATCTGGCGCAAGCTCGCAATATGAGCGCAGGTTTCGCCGCAAGGATGGCGGTTCTTGCTGGACAATTGTCTCGGCGACGCCGCTCAGAGATGAGTTCGGCCACTTCGCCGGCTCTTTTGCCATGCTTGCTGATATTACAGAACGCAAGCAGATCGATTTGATCCGGGCAAGTTCCCTGGAACGTCTGGAGCGTTTGAACTTGCTTCAGCAGGCGTTACTGAGCCCCGGCAAACTGGAGCAGAAGCTCAAAAAGATCACCAATGGCGTTGTTGAGATCTTTGGGGCAGACTTATGTCGCATTTGGATCGTCGCTCCCGGAGATCCGTGCGATGCAGGGTGCATGCATGCAGCAGCTACGGCCGGACCGCACGTCTGTCGAGAAAGAGATGGATGTCTGCGGCTTCTTGCCAGTTCGGGTCGGCATGCCAATACAGACGAAGAGTTTAACAGATTGGCAAAGCAATGCGGTCTGGTGTCATTTGCCAGCTATCAGCTGCGTCTGCCTGATGGCAGTGTTCTGGGAGTAATGGCGCTATTCAGCAAGAAGCCCATCACTAGTGAGGAAGACGCTCAGCTTCATATCCTGAGCAATACGGTCACTCAGGTTATTCAAACCGCCCGTGCTGATGAAGAATTGATCGAAACTCTAAACGAAGCCATCAGGCTCAACAAGTATCTTAATGAGCAGACTGCCCGAGCCAACGAGATGGCCGATCTGGCCAGGAGAGCCAGCGCTGCCAAGAGCGAATTTTTGGCCAATATGAGTCATGAGATCCGTACTCCTTTGAATGGTATCATAGGCATGATCGGATTGCTGCAGGATATGAATTTAAATGCCGAGCAGCTCGAATATGCGAAGATCGCCAGTATCAGCGGCGAGATCCTGCTCTCTCTTATCAACGACATCCTCGACTTCTCAAAGATTGAAGCCCACAAGTTGGCACTGGAGACTCTGGAATTTGATCTGCGCTCTGTGCTGGAGAATACGACAAACCTCCTGGCCATAGGAGCTCATGAGAAGAATCTGGAGCTGATTTGCATTGTGGAGCCGACTGTGCCTTCGTCGCTGAGAGGCGATCCCGGCAGGCTTCGCCAGATTCTGGTTAACCTGGGAAGCAATGCGATCAAGTTCACTGAGAAAGGCAGGATAGCGATTTGCGTCGGTCTGGAAAGCGAAGATGAAGCAAGTGCTGCAATTCGCTTCTCTGTCAGCGATACTGGCATTGGCATTCCGGCAGAGCGGCTTGATATTCTATTTACACCATTTACTCAAGTCGATGGCTCGACGACACGCAAATACGGCGGAACCGGCCTGGGTCTGGCCATATCAAAACAGCTTGTGGAATTGATGGGCGGCAGGATTGGAGTAAAGAGCGTGCAGGATAAGGGGTCGACTTTCTGGTTTACGGCCAGCTTTGAAAAACAGATGCACCGATCTGTTACGCCGGATGGTAAGCAAGGGACAATCAAAAGAGATATAGACCGGATTAAGGATCCTGGATTGTTCCGATCATCCAATAGCAAGATACGCATCCTGGTGGCGGAGGACAATCCCGTAAACCAGAAGGTAGCTCGGGCGTTGCTGGCAAAGTTGGGTCTGCAATCGGATGTTGTGACCAATGGCCAGGAAGCTGTGAAAGCGCTGGAGAGCACTCCCTACGACCTGGTGCTGATGGACTGCCAGATGCCTGAGATGGATGGCTACGAGGCTACGAGGACTATCCGCCAGCCTGGATCCAGGGCACTTAATCCACGGATCCCTATCATAGCCATGACTGCTCTGGCTCTGCAGGGGGATCGCGAAAAGTGTATTCAAGCCGGAATGAACGACTTCATTTCCAAGCCTGTATTGCGAAGAGATCTGAGCAGGATGCTTGACCGGTGGCTGCAGAAAGCTTTGGATGGCTGATAGAAGCGATCTCTTTGTATCTCCATTTTATGATGAGTCTAAATAACAATGCCAACCGATGGTAATGCCAACGGTGGAGACGGAAAATGATAATAACGGTAAGAAAGATGGCCTATCATGCAATACTCTGAGGGCAGCTTGGGTAGGGTCTTCGTTCTGAGGATTGATCATGGCGAAGATATGATAGAATCGCTGCAGATGTTCCTGAAGCAAAAGAATATCGAGTCTTGCGCGGCTCTCTTTCTCGGAGCATTGCGTGATGGCCGGGCGGTAACGGGTCCAAAGCTGCCGGTAGTTCCTCCAACACCCAATTTTGAAGCATATGATAGCGCCTGGGAGGTCTTCGGAATGGCTACGATTTACCCTTCTGTTGAGGGACCGAAGCTGCATATCCATTCCGCAATGGGACGAGGCCGGCAGTCCATCATGGGCTGCATTCGAGATAAGGCTTCCGTCTACCTGATTGTGGAAGCAGTCCTTTTCGAAATATGCGGCCTGGGAGCGGAGAGAGTTTGGGATGAAAAGATGCAACTGTATCTTCTTTCCCTGAAGAGCAGTATCGATACACGATTGATCTGAGAGGTCGAAAATCCCGGAAGCAGAAAACGTCGAGAGCAGGAAGCTTTGCGGGAGTGGTGCAGGGAAAACAAGATCAAGCTTCCTCCCGCATAAGCCTTTTATATGAGGAGCATAGCTTCACTTTGGTTCAATGGATTAGTTCGCCCCATAGCAAAGGTGAGCGGGCGGCGTCGGGCTCTGACCCGGGGCTGGTCCAGTGGATTATAACTCCCTGGAGGACAAACTTGGCTAAACCAACTACTGGAAAAGAGAAGCCTAAGAAGGCTGACGATAAATCAAAAAAAGCTACCCCAGAGGATAACCTCAGGTATATAGTTCGCATTCTAAACACAGACCTTGTAGGAAAGAAGCAGGTCCAGATGGCCCTGACCGGAATTAAAGGCGTGGGCCGCAGGTGCGCTAGGGTCTTTACCGATAAAGCAGGCGTTGATCCATACGCTACATTAGGCTTGCTTCCTGATGCGGATATTGAAAAGCTGAGAAAGGTCATAGAAGAGGATGCAACCAAGATCCTGCCGGTCTGGATGGTCAACCGACGCGGCGATATCGAAACCGGCGCGGATATGCATGTCATGGGCATGGACCTGAACATGACACTGCGAGAGGACCTGGACCTCATGAAGAAGATGAGGAGCTACAAGGGCATCAGGCACGAGAGAGGACTGCGTGTCCGTGGCCAGAGGACCAGATCCACAGGACGCACTGGCGCCATCGTGGGTGTCAGCCGAAAGAAGGAAGGAGCACCAGCCGCAGCACCAGCTGCAACCAAGGAGTAGGTGGTAAACAATGGGATATCCAGGCAAGAGCCGCAAGATGTTCGAGAGGCCCCGCACTCCCTGGCAGGCGGAGCGCATTGCAGGGGAAGTGGAGATCGTCAAGGCCTATGGACTCAGGAACAAGAGGGAGCTGTGGAAGGCACAGGCTTTTCTCAGGAAATACAGGCAGATCAGCAGGAAGATGCTCGCTGCAGTAGCTGTCGGCCAGGCTCCACAGGAAGCAGAAGCCATTGTAAATCGCCTTAAGAGGTTGGGGATGCTCAAAGAGGATGGAAATCTCGATTCAGTGCTTTCCATGCAGCTGGGCGATGTTCTGGAGAGGAGGCTGCAGACACAGGTCTACCGCCAGGGGCTTGCCAATTCTTTGAGGCAATCCAGGCAGTTCATTGTCCACGGCCATATCCAGGTCGCAGGGCGCAGAGTTGACGTTCCCGGATTTCTGGTTGAGCGGGGCAAAGAAATGAGCATTGATTATTATGCAGGTTCCCCCATGGCCAAGGAAGGCCATCCTGAGAGGGCAAACCGAACAACCCAGGTGGGTGCTTAAATGGCAGATGGAAAATGGGGCATTGCCCATATCTTCTCGTCCTTCAACAATACCCTTATCACCATCACTGATCTGACCGGATCCGAGACGTTGGCGAAGATCTCGGGCGGCATGGTGGTAAAGGCAGCCAGAGACGAGAGCAGTCCCTACACAGCCATGCAGATGGCCATGCAGGTCGCTGATGCTGTGAAAGACAAGGGGATCATCGGGGTTCACGT
>MVRL01000161.1 GCA_002067705.1 Methanosaeta sp. PtaU1.Bin112 | reverse complement strand
ATGCGGGGGACGGGAGTCGAACCCGCGAACACCTTCGTGACAGGGTCCTAAGCCCTGCGCCTTTAACCACTTGGCAACCCCCGCGCGCTCACAGCCCCTGCCAATGGGACGGCAGCAGATAAAAGTGCTATGCTCTACTAGAACTTTGCGATCCTCTCTGCGGCCTTCCGCCCGGCGGCCCGGAAGAGCCCCCTTGCCTCCTCCGCTGTCATCTCCTGCCGGTGCTTCTGATCCTGCCAGTCGCGCCGGAATGGATAGAAGTACTCGTAAAGCTCAGGCTCATCCTCGCAGTAGACCACAATTCCCTCCTCAATTACCGCCGCCTTTAGAAAGAGAGGCAGCAGCTCAAAGATGCGCACATCATAGTGGCTGTCCCTGAGGTGAGAGACAAATTTTCTCCAGAGCAGAGAATGATCGGAAACATTGGGCGCGACAATGCACAGGTCGATGTCGCTTCTCGGCCCCGCCTCCCCCGTGGCCTGAGAGCCGTAGAGAAGCACCCCCAGGACCTGCTCCCGCCAGAGAGGGTCCTGGAGAAATGAGAGGTCCGCCTTCACTGCGAGGACAATGCCTTCTCCAGCCACGCCGCCACCTCTTCAGTGAATGCCAGTATTCCGGGGAGCAGATCCGCCATGCTCTGCCGGGCAATATGATCATCCCTTTTGTTATAGCGGTGGACGAGATGATTTCGCAGGCCATTGGCCTCTTTCAAGACCGCTCTTGAAGCATCTGCCAGCACCTCAAGCCGATCCAGGTTGCCATAGTCATCCTGAGGAGTGCTCCCCAGGTCCTTGCACATCATGGCCACCACATCCATACTGGCCTCCAATGCCTCCTGGAAGGCTTTGTAGGTCGCAAGCTTTGTCTTGTCGTCTTCCAGGAAATCCTCCAGACCCCCCTCCTCCAGCCAGGACTGCGCCTGCCCGGCCCTGAGAATGATCAGGTCCAGCTTATCCCGGTACCTTCCCGCCCTTTTCGCCTTCATCTGGCTCCTCGCAGTACCTCAATCCGGAGAGCTCTCTCCCATCAGCCAGGCCATGACCGCCTTGCTGGTGTGCATCCGGTTCTCGGCCTCATCAAAGACCGCTGACTGCGGCCCGTCCATCACCTCATCCGTTATCTCCTGGCCCCGGTGGGCAGGCAGACAATGCAGAGCTATAGCTTGCGGTGCCGCCTGGTGCATTAGCGCCGCGTTCACCTGATACTTGCCAAAGACCCGCAGCCGCTCCGCCTCTTCCGCCTCATCTCCCATGGAGACCCAGGTGTCGGTGACCAGAACATCAACATCATTTGCTGCCTCCTCAGGCTCGACGACGATCAGAGGCCTGCCGCCCAGCTTCCTGGACTGGGCCAGGATCTTCTCATTCGGCTGGTAGCCTTCCGGCGAAGCCACGCTGATCTGCATTCCTAAAATGGCAGCGGCCAGAATGAGGGAGTTGCAGACGTTATTTCCGTCCCCTATCCAGGCGAGGCTCAGCCCCTCCAGCTCTCCGAAGCGCTGCTTGATGGTCTGCAGGTCCGCCAGGATCTGTAAAGGATGCTCCCAGTCTGAGAGAGCATTGACCACCGGAACGCTGGCATGCCTGGCCAGCTGAAGAACGGTGTTATGGGAGTAAACCCGGGCGGTGATGCCATGCACATAGCGGGATAGAACCCGCGCCGTGTCTGCAATGGTCTCCCCACGCCCCAGCTGCAGCTCGCCTGCCGAGAGGTAAATGGGATGGCCTCCCAGCTCCGCTGCTGCCACCTCCAAAGAGACCCGGGTTCGGGTGGAGGGCTTCTCGAAGATCATGGCCAGGCTCTTGCCCTGCAGAGGTTGGCCATGCCCGCCCCTTCTGGCCCTGAAGGCCTCGGCGCTCTCCAGCAACCGCAAGATCTCCTCTTTGGAAAGATCAGAGATCGAGATAAGGTCCTTAATCGTCTTCGTCATCATCATCTACCCCTCATCAGCTCTTCATCCGCGCCTGAATCTCGGATATCGCAGTAATGGCCTCGGCAGTGGGGGCGAGCGTTGCCTTGACGCTTCCCTGGCAGGAATCATCGGAAACCAGTTGGTTGTACCAGGGACTGCTGCACATGAAGGCCAGGCCAGGATGAGCCTCTTTAGCATCATCCTTCGAGGCCCTGGCGGCTACTACTATGCTACCGGCATCATTCTTTGCCAGCAGCTTATCTCCGTCCTTGACTGCCAGGCCGGCCATGTCCTGCTTGTCGAGAATGATCAGGGCGCTGAGGCTCTTGTACTCCTCGGAAAACAGGCTCTTTCTTCCCGCTTCATCCTGGAAAATGTCGCGCACGGCGACCACCACGACCTCAACCTCAGCCATTTCAAACCGCCTCCATAATGCGAGCCAGAATCTGCTCATCGGTGAGCAGCTCCGAATTCATCACGGGCTCAAACTTAATCTTCACCCCATCCATGCGAACCGCCGTTCCCCCTGCCTCGAGACCGATGAGAGCAGAGGGAATGACCACCTTTGCCGCATCCGTAGTCAGAGAGCGCCTGGGATCGATGGCAATGATCGGCTGATGAGCCAGGGCACGGGCGGTGCCGATTGGCAACTCTGAGAGCGGGTCAGAGCCTATTGCCAGCACCGCATCGCACTTCTTTGCGGCGGCAAGCACGCTGTGCTCCGGACCGTATGCAGCCGATCCCCCATTGAAGGAGACGCTGCTGGCGTGTCCAGTCTTCTCGAATAAGAGCTCATTAAAGCCGCGCGCATTGCAGTCTGCCACCATAGGCACGACCTTGAAGGGGGTGATCTCATTGAGCCTGGCGAGGAGCTGCTCGAAGAGCTCCATCTTATCCTGCAGGGAATAGATCAGGCCCGGACCGGGAAAGATCGCACCCCACTCAGTCTTCTTGAGGACTGTCGCCAGCTCAATCATCTTCTTCTTGTCAGCGACCTTGGGAATCTTTCCATCCAGGACCGCCAGGATGGCCTCCATGAACGGGAGGTCGCCGCCCGGAGGCAGCCGGAAGTAGTAGTTGCTGCACAGCTGCGCTGTGGGAGACCTTCGCACGTCTACGGCAATGCAGGTCCTCTCCTCCTCATAGCTTCTCTGCCTCTTCTCTCCCCGCGGGTAGTAAGAGAAGCGGGAGAGATGGCGGGGATGGCTGCTGGATGGATCTGACCCCCAGAAGATGCTCGTGTCTGCATAATTCCTCACATCATCCAGGGTGCAGGTCTCAATCTTGCCCGACAGAACCCTCTCCATCAAAATTCCCTCGCAGAAAGAGGTGGTGCAGGCAATGGTCGCCTCTGCAGTCGCGCCAAGCTTCTCAGCCAGCGCTATTCCCTCAGACTGAGCCTCCTCTGTGCAGTTCGACCAGCCATAGAGAAGCGGGCTTTTGGCGCTCTTTAAAATCTCCGCCGCCCTCTCGACCGCCTTGTCGATCGTCACCTGCTCGCCATCGATCATTGGCCGCGTCCTCTCTGTAAACGCAGCCTGGAAGTGGCCGTGCCCCTTGCGGCAGAGGTTCTTTGCATGCTTGAGCGAACCATTCTCAAAGCTCGCCACAATGTCCTCGCAGAGAAGCGAGCATCCCGTGCATATTGCCATTTGCTTTTCACCCTCTCTCTTTCACCTAAACGAACTCTATGGCCTTGCTCGGACAGGTCGCAGTACAGGCATTGCATAGGGTCCCGCTCGGCCCAAAGCGCTTGCATTCCTTCAGGTTGTTGACCACTACCACACCGTCTTCCACCCGCAGGATCACCTTTTCGCCCTCCGGGCCGAGACCTACTGCCGTGCGCGTCGGTTCAGCAGCCACATTGACCGGGCAGGCGACAACGCAGTTGCCGCAGCCGAAACATTTCTCAGGATGTATGATCAGGCCGGTCTCCGAGGCCTTCTCGATGGGAGCCATCACCTCTCGAAGCTTTTTCAGCTTGGCCTCGTACTTCTTCTCCTCAATCAAAGGAGTGCACTCGTCAACCTTCTTCTGCCGGCCCAAGAGGCCCACGGCAAAGGCCATGCAGGTGGCAACCCCGCATTTCTTGCAGTTGGTCTTGGGCAAAAGCATATAGATCTCCATGGCGCTGACCATAACCAGAACCTCAATTTGGGAAAGATATGATATAGCTTTGTGGCATCAATTATATTTATGGCCTGCGCAAACCTTTTCATAGTTCTTTGACCAAACGGCTAATCAAATGCCGTTTCATAATCCAATGGCCCTTTTGGGGCTTGCATCCATAATCCCATTGATAATAATATACCTCATCCGTCCCCGGCCCAGAGAGATCCGCTTCTCTGCTACGCTGTTCCTGCGGGAAGGCGAGGCGGAACGCTCTGCAGTGCTCAGCCGCCTGGTTAGCGACCCACTCTTCTGGGTTCAGCTTCTGGTTCTTCTCTCGCTCTCGGTTGCAGCCGCCGGACCCTACACCACTGAGGAAGGGCCCGCCAGCAGCCACCTGGCTGTGGTCCTGGACGGCTCGGCCAGCATGCAGGCCGGCTCCCGCACTCTGACGCTCATCGAGCCCTATCTGGACAGGTATCAAAAGATCAGCATCGTCCTGGCGGAGAGCACACCCCAGATAGTCCTCTCCGAAGGCAGTGCCGCGGAAGCCAGGGACGCACTGGGCCGACTCAAGCCCAAAGCAGTCTCAGCAGACCTGTCCAGCGCCATGACCCTGGCGAGCGGCCAGCTGGCAGGCGACGGGGGAAATATGCTAGTGGTATCGGATTTCATAAGCTGGACTGGTGATGATCCCGATGCCACCCGGAAGATCTTGCAGGCGGACGGCAGGGTGAGCATCGTCTTCGCCGACTGCTACCAGGGAGGTGACAACGTGGCCCTGGTAGATTCCTGGGATGTGCCCGGACCGGGATACGTCAACCACACTGCACTGGTGCACAACTACGGCCCGGCAAGATCCGTCCCGGTCACCATCACAAGCCCAAACGGTGATGCAGTCAGCCGAACGCTGCCCATGACCTCCGGTGGAGATAGCTATCTTTCATTTACTGCTTACCCAGGAGCAAACGAGATCTCCCTTGACCTGGATGATGCAATCTCCTGGGACAATCATGCCTACATCTATGTTCCAGACCTGGCCAAAAAGAAGGTTCTCTACCAGGGCGAAGAGGGACCTGCTCTAGCCGCTCTCCGCTCCTTGCCCAACATTGCCGTGATGACCTCTGGCGAGCCCAATGGCTTTGATCTGGTAGTGGTGGCCAAAAATTCCACTCTAAACGGAAAGCTCAACCGCTACATCGACGGCGGAAAGGTGATATTCATCGCCTCGGATCAGGAGAGCCCCGAGTACCTTCCCGTTCGCGTGACGGGAGAGCTGACCGGACCAGCCAGCCTCTGGGTGAGGAGCGAAGGCTTTGCCAAAGGAGTGCACTTCGATGAGATAGGCATTTTCCGATTTCCCCAGGCAGTATCCCGAAAGGGCTCCACTACTATGGTTGAGGCCAACGGCCAGCCCATCCTCTCTTATTGGCGTCTGGGAAAAGGAATGGTGATATACGACGGTCTGGAAATGGATTCCGACTTCTATCTCCGTCCCGAGTATCCCATCTTCTGGTACCAGATGACCGGCTGGATCACAGGTGCGCCGGACCTGGCTGATGCCAATAAAAAGACCGGCGAGACGATTCACCTCGGTGAAATTGCTCAGATAGAGACGCCCTCCTCAAGCCTTACTGCGAGCACACTTCTGCTCGATGAGGTCGGGATCTACCGCTACCAGGGAAAGGCTGTGGCTGCCAACATGTATGATCCCAGAGAATCCTCCCTGCAGAGAAAGGACGGAGTTGTTGCAGGAGCGTTTGTATCCACCAGCCGGGAGACGATAGTGGAAGAGGACCTCTCAGACTGGGCGATAGCGCTTGCCGCTCTATTAATCCTTCTGGAGCTGGCGGTTATGAAGTGGAGGAAAGAGACATGATCCAGATACAGGATCTCTATTTTGCCTCGCCGCAGCTGCTCTGGGCCATACCATTGGCGCTGCTCATAGGCGCGGTCCTGATTCGTAGAAGAGCAAAGAGCAAGCTCTTTGCATCTTCAAGGCTCCTGGTCTTCTGCCTGATCATAGCTGCCGCCGCCAATCCATACTTTGTCGAGGTACATACAATCACCTCGCAAAAGCCTAGCATCACCATCCTTGACGACCAGACCGGGTCCATGAGCATCTTTGATCCCCTCGTCTCCTCACGGGTAGAAAGATATGTCGATGCACCCCTGCGCACCTTCTCTGGAGATTCGACGCCCCTGGGCGACAAGATTGTTCAATACGCCCTGCCGGGAGGCAGCCTTCTTGTTGTATCGGACGGATACAGCAATAGCGGTCGCTCCCTGGAAGACGCCCTGGCACTGGCTCGCGCCTCCAACGCCACGACATTTGCCCTATCTCTCGCACCCCAGAGTGACGATGCGGGGGTGGAGATATCCGGAACGAATACTGCGGTACTGGCCGGGGACTACCCATTCACGGTGCTGGTGCGCTCCGCCCGAGGCTATCAGGGGCCGATCTCCGTCTTTGCCGATGACAAATTGATCTACAGCGATGCGATAGTCGCCAACAACAGCGCGTCCATCAAGATCTCCCATTCCTTCCTGGAGACGGGAAATCACATTATTCGGGCTGCGATTGCCCCGGACAGCCAGCCCATAAACGACAACTACCAGAAAGCGATCTATGTGGTCCCCAAGCCGCCCGTTCTGCTCATCACCAGCAGCATCTCGCCCCTGGCCACCGACCTGGATGGCCTCTACAAGCTGACCCTCCTCTCCGATCTTCCGGACGGGCTTGAGGGCTACAAGGCTGTGGTGCTCGACGACATCAGATACAATTCCCATCTGGACGAGCTGAAAAGCTATGTGCGCGAGGGTGGAGGACTGGTGGTAGTGGGGGGAGAGGATTCCTATGAGCATGGTGGTTACCGCAACAGCAGCCTGGAGGAGATTCTGCCGGTGCGTTCCCTGCCCAGCATCTTCGAAGGCGGCAAGACGCTCATCTTCGTAATGGACATCTCATTCTCCCTGCTCACCACACGCACGGCAGACGGCACACCACTGCTCGATTACGAGAAGGCTCTGGCAGTGGAGCTGCTCAAATCCCCTCATTTTCAGGACTATAAGGTGGGCCTGATAGTATTCGGCACCAGAGCTTACGATGTGCAGGATCCCGTCCCCCTCTCCCGAGCGGAGAGCGTTCTCAGGGAGAGGATAATGAGTCTTGCACCCACAGGAACGGAGAACAGCTATATGGATAGTGGTCTTCAGCTGGCCTGGGATATGCTCAATGCCAGCGGCGGCCAGGGCGAATTGGTGGTTCTGTCGGATGGAAACCTGTACAACTATCCAGAGGTGGTAACACATTCAATCGATCTGCTGCACCAGATGAATCTAACCACTCGCTTGGTGCAGGTCCAGGCCTTCCCCGGAGCGACAGGCAGATTCGATTACCTGGCCGCGCAGACGGGATCGGACTTTTCCGCGTTCGTCTATCCAGACTCGCTTACTACCACTATGCAAGAGCCGCCCCCAGAGACCCGTCCCGAGGAGAGCACTCCGGCCGGATATGCAGTTAGTGTAGTCAATAAGAATCATTACATCACTGCGGATCTGAATTTAAATGCCACAGTCGCTGGATTCAATGACGTAACACCTCGTCCAGGCGCCCAACGTCTCGCGGCACTGCCTGATGGAAAACCGGTCTTGACCGTATGGCGCTATGGTCTGGGCAGAGTTGCGGCGCTGACGGTCGATGATGGCAGCGCTTGGGCAGGCAATCTATATGCAAGCCCCAGCTCGCAGTTGATCTCGTCCACAGTCAATTGGGCAGTAGGCGATCCGCGGCCCCAGGAAGATCGAGTGGAAGCGGATGACGGATGGATGGGCTCACCCCTATCCATCACAATAAATAGCCATGCGAGACCCAGTTTTCCAGAGGCGGATGTGGAAAAGGTGGGAGACAATCGATATGTCGCCACCTTTATTCCCAATAGCACAGGCATCTATTACATAGGCAATTATGGCCTGGCAGTCAACTATCCACGGGAATACCGAGACATTGGCTTTAATCCAGAGTTCTCTCGAATGATTATGACCAATGGCGGAAAGGTATTCAGCGAAGATGAGGCCAGAGAGAAGCTTGTAGTCGAAGCCAGCCGCGTCAGCCAGAGAACTGTACAGGAGCGGACCTCCCGAAGAGATATTCTGCTGCTCATCGCTATGCTGATATTCCTGACGGAAATAATATATCGAAAAATGGATGAAGTTATGAGAAGAGGTCGATCTCGTGCCTGAAGCGCACCATCAGATTTTAATAGCATAATCAGCTTTACCGTAAGATATATTATGGAGGCAACTGCAACCAAATGAGTTCTCAAATGTGTACCGTCTGTGGCCTTCCTGCGGAGCTATGCATCTGCGAGGAGGTAGCCAAGGAGCAGCAGAGGATAGCTGTAAAAGTACAGAAGCGCAGGTATGGAAAAGAGGTCACGGTAATTCAAGGCATTGATCCTCATGAGATCGATCTTCAAGAGCTTTGCACTCATCTCAAATCCAAGCTGGCCTGCGGCGGCACTGTGAAAGAAAACCTGATTGAGCTGCAGGGGAACCATATCCAAAGAATCAAGGAGATCCTGGTGAAAAAGGGATTTGGCGCAGACCAGATCAGCACGTGATTTCCTGAAGATAGTGGGCATACAGGCGAATCGTCTCGCTTGATCATCTTCCTTTTAGTAGATTTCTTCCAGGTCCTCAATATGGGCAAAGGCATCGTCAAGCTGTTTTCGCGCTCTGCATCTCTTCTCCTTCTCATCCTGCATGCCTCGCGCCGCCTGGGAGTAAATCGATTCCAACTCAGGGGCACTGGCAACTGTGAAAACGGATAGCACCTTGGGAGTTCCCTTTTTTACAACGATTCCCTTGAATACGTGACCTGCGCTGGCAGTTAGCCTTTCAACCTCTTTGGTGATCTCATCCACGTCCAGATGCTCTCGTGACCCCTGAATGATTATCATGGCTCGGGCAGCGTCATCGGCAACATTGGCAGGGAAGAGCAGATTTGCCGGCTTGAGGCTGTTTTCAATGGCATCCCGAATGGACTGATTCTTGCTATCGGCCTGATAGAATCCCATCGTGCCGATGCGAAGGCCGCCATTCATAACCGTCTTGAAGTCACCCAGATCGGTTACTGAGAGCATCTCGGAATCCAGAGACTCGATCAGGAATAACAGACGTTTTGCGACCATATCGTTTATCTTGTCGTAGGCAGCTGCAATATCGCCGCTAAACCGCTTCATATACTGATTGTCTGCCAGGATGATGCCCTCCGCTTCGACCTCCATCAGCTCTCTCATGCAGAAGGCAGCATTCTGCAGGTAGATGGACCCCTCCTCTCTTGCAGGAAGAATGGCAACTGTAACAACTGTGATATCCCGGTATTGTCTCTTCAATTCATTAATTAGCAGAGGAGTGAAAGATGAGCCAGTCCCGCCTGATGTGGACGTTATCACAAAGGCAATATCGAAGTCGCCTCTCTTCTCGATCGCGCCCATGATCAAGTCCCGATTATCCATAAAGGCTCGCTTTCCCACATTTCGATTGGCACCCACACCATGCAGATTGGGGACGTGCAGCCGATCTTTGGCAGTGGTGAAGCGCAACTCCTTGAGATCATTTATGGCCGTGTTTATGGCTAAAGTCTCCACTCGACTGGGAAATTTGGGGCGCAAATAGTACTTGGCCAGTCTGGCGGCACCGCCACCCCCAAACGCTTCCTTATTTACCGCGTCCAATATCCGATTGCCACATTGTCCTACGCCGAGCATCAGTACGTTGAGCATGATATCAAGTCTCGCTGTATAGGTATTTTAGTATATGTCTTTCTCTTAATATTTATATACTCTGTATCGCCGATATATCCAGGCAATGATAATCGCAATAGGGATAATAAGTAGAAGATATTGATATTTATACTCTCGTTCCAGGACAACTACCTGAGCGCTGGCTTCCCTGATTACGGATCCGTCCCCTCCGTCGTAATTGACCTTGATGCGTATGGTATAATCACCTGAATTTTCGCCCGAAAGCCCCGCTGAGTAATTCACCTCGCCGCCGGGCGCGATCTCAAAGAAGCTCTCATCCAGTCCCGTTACAACCAGACCCTCGGATGGTGTGACCGTTCCCACAGCTTCGATCCTTGTCGCTGATGCGGTTCCTCTATTGGCGATGCTGATGTTCAGGATGCTCTCCCCATCCAGGGGGATCGTTGTCATGCGATCAGGCTCAATGACCAGGTCCGCCTTGCTCTTGGGTATAATGATAATGTTGAATGGGTCGGAGCTATTTGATTTTGCATTCTTCTTGGAATCGGTATAGCTGACCGTCATGGCTGGAACGCGAATAGAGCCTTCTTTTACGGCGTCCATCACATAAACCGCTGAATCAGACTCGCCGGACTCTAAAGTCTCTTTGATCTTGGGCGGATAGCCGACAACATAAGAGAATTCAGGAAGCGGCGGTATATCTTCTGCTTTGATATTCATGGCCTGTCCGGTGCCAATGTTCTTAACAGTGATGGTGACTTTAACCTCGTCACCCACACTGATTTGATCCTTGTCAAAGCTCTTTTGCACAGAAAGCTCAGGTCTGTCCGAGGCAACGGCAGGCCTATCAGATACATGCTTTCTGGGAGTTCCCAAACCCTTTTGATACTCAATCCTCACCCGCGCGGACTGCTCATCGAAGATATCAGATACCGTGACCGTGATTCCCCCGTCGTCAGCTCCTCCATCGAAGTTATTGGAGCTGTCCAGCAGGAGGGCTCTTTGCTCATCAAGCGAGCCGCCTACCTTGGAGGCTCTGATCACCACCAATCCATCTCTTATCGACTGTATCTCAATCAGCTCAATTCTATAGTTGTCCAGATCGATGCGGTCTCCAATATTAAGGGTAAAATCCTTGAAGGTTACCTCATCACTGTCATCTGAGTCATCTTTTCCATAAGCTGATGCCATCAAGAGCACAGAAAACATCAGATACGCAAAACAGAGCAGATAGATCAGACGCCTCATCTTGGGGAACACCTTTCTATATGCATTATATCCTTTTTCAATTTGAATTTTGCTCTAGGTCCGTTTGCATCTCTAGACTCAGATCGATCCATCTCGCGTCTCTGGTAAGCGCCCCCAGTGATATCACATCCACTCCGCTGGCAGCATATTCGGATAGATTATCAGGAGTTATTCCTCCAGATGCCTCCAGAAGCAGACGATCTCTCAGGCCCAACTCTTTAAGCTGCTCTATCCCGCGCGCTATCTCTTCTGCAGACATATTATCGAACATAATAATATCAGCTCCTGCCTTGGCTGCTCTGATCATGTCGGCAGCGTTTTCTATCTCAACCTCAATCTTCTTGGTAAAGCTGGCACGCTCTTTGGCGCGGCGAAGGCATTGCTCCAGTCCCAGAATCGCTATATGATTGTCCTTGATGAGCACGGCATCTGAGAGATTGAACCGGTGTGTATCGCCGCCACCTAAGAAGACGGCCTTCTTCTCGAATGCTCGAAAGCCGGGGGTAGTTTTGCGGGTTGCAGCAATGCGCACCTTTCCGCCTGCAAGAAGAACACATTGCCGAGTTAATGTGGAGATGCCGCTCATGCGGGCCATGAAGTTCAGGGCAAGTCGCTCTGATTGGAGGATGGATCTGGCGCTCCCCCTGACAGAGATGACAAGGGACCCGGCAGGAACGAACTCGCCGTCATCGAACAGAGGCGAAGCTGTCAGCCGGAAGTAGGCAAAGATCTCCTGCGCTTCCGCGAGACCGCTGATTATGCAGTCTTCTCTGGCAACGACTGCAGCCTGGGCCTCGATTTCAGGAACGAGGGTGCTGGAGTCGTCCCACTCACCCAGGTCTTCGCCCACAAATCTCTCCAGCTCTGAGGTTAGCATACCGCAAAGGTTTTGATGTCCAATTGATTTATAGCCTCCGATGCCTCTCAAGATCGGGCTTGTTGGATGCGGCGCAATCGGAGCCGAGATTGCAAAAGCGGTAGACTCCAGCGCGTTTGATGCAAATTTAGTCGCAGTATGCGACCACAATCCGGAAACGGCAGCTGCGCTGATCAATAGCCTGCAGCACAAGCCGGCCAAAGTCAAGCTTGACGAGCTGGTAAGCCTATCAGATGTGGTCGTGGAAGCAGCCAGCCAAAAGGCCGTCCCGGCCATCGCCAGGGCCGCTCTCGTGGCGGGAAAGAAGCTGATGATCATGAGCGTAGGAGCTCTTGCAGACAGGGAGTTATTTGTCGAGATCAAGGCCCTGGCCAGGGATCACGGCGCGCGGGTCTATCTCCCCTCCGGCGCGATATCGGGCCTGGACGGACTAAAGTCGGCGAGCATTGGCACCATACGCGGCATCACTCTCACCACCACCAAGAATCCCGCCGGCCTCAGAGGCGCGCCCTACATTCAGGAGAATAAGATCGATCTGGACGCACTCAGCGGGCCGACGCAGATCTTTGAGGGAAGTGCGCTACAGGCAGTGAAGGCCTTTCCTGCCAATGTCAATGTGGCAGCCACGCTCTTTCTCGCTGCCGGGGAGAGCGAGGTGCGGGTGAAGATCGTGGCTGACCCGAATATCCATGTGAATCGGCATGAGATCGTGGTGGAGGGCAGCTTCGGGCGGATTGCGACCCTGGTGGAGAATGTCCCCTCGCCGAGAAATCCCAAGACCAGCTATCTGGCTGCTCTCTCAGCGATCGCCACGCTGCGGTCCATTGTGGAGCCGGTGAAGATAGGGACCTGATTTGATCCGCTTTCACAAATGAAATCAATTTCGGATTCATTTATAGTAACCGCATATCTATCAGCGAATTGCTGACTCGTTATCTGGCAGAGAATTCTATCATCACCATCCAGTTCTGCCAGGACGAAGGCAGGACGTCTTTTCGCTTCGGTCAAATCAGAGAACGGAAAGGGTACAACTACCACGTCTCCTCTCACAAATCCTCCCAAGCTTCATCCTCCTCTGGGCTTAGCCAATCCTTTGCGAGCGTGGATTCGCTTAATATTGCTTTCTCTATCTTTTCTCTTGATGCTTTTTCCTTTAAAAAATGAATAAAATCGAGTACTTCTTGGAGATAATTCTCAGAGAAGAACTCAATTTCTTTGTAAATCAACTCCTTTGTCTCCATATCAATAATACATTCAACGAAGAACAGTAAAATACTTTTTCCAATAGGAATGTTTTTGACCTGCTCGTATT
>MVRL01000160.1 GCA_002067705.1 Methanosaeta sp. PtaU1.Bin112 | reverse complement strand
GCAGTTGCCATACTCATGGATATAGATGAAGAATGGTTGACTGGTAGAAAGTATTTATCTATGGAAGAGGAACAAATCATTTGAGGATACGAGGCTTAGAATTTACAGAAAACTCGGCACACTACCCAACAAATTGCTCAGCTGCAAGAGCCTTGAAAGAAAGTTCAATTATATATTGTTCCTAATCTTCGTAGGATTTCCGCTTTTCTTATGCAAATATGACGGATTTCCCTTCTACGAAATCAATGGAGACAACAAGTTCTATCTGGGATTGGACATCTATGGCAATTCATTGCTGATCATTTCAATTTATTTATTTTGCATATTGTCCTGGCACTGCTTAAACATACAGCTATCATTTGGTATGGGAAGCATGGCACTGGAAGGCAGCCTTCAGCACTATAATCTCTTGATTCTGCGCAGGAAGATCGTCCCCGTGAGGAACTATTTCTTGTTTGTTCTCATATTGTTCATCACTTGCGTCTCGATCCTTAATGTATCAATACTGGCCGCAACAACCGATGAAGATTCTGCAATCGAAGATGTCGGCCAGCCATCACTTCAGACAGACCTTAGCATCATCTCTCTGGGAATGATTCTTTTCTTTGCAGTAGCTTTGACTTTAAAAGCCCTAAAGGATGCACAGAGTATTATTGATAACGGGATCAATCAGAAGATGGATCTAATAGATAACACAATTGAAGATTGCTTAAGAAAAATAAGAAATATGCATGAAGATGATAGTGATAAGGGCAAAAATGAAGACGAGAGAATCCGATCCGAGAATTTGCAGGAAATCCTGGAATTACAGCAGAAGGAATGGGACAAAATAACTCAAGAAAAGACAGGCATAAATTTTAAGGAAGTATTGAAAGAAGCCGGTGCCTTTGTGGTCAGCATAATTATACCCATCCTTTCGTTCATGATATCCAAATAGCCACCCAGCAAAAGATATTTGTCCGCTGCTTGCCAAAGGATGAACGATGAATGGTGAACGCAATTTGCATTCTCGATACCTGATCCAGGCCCTTCTCCTCCTGCTCGCCCTCGCATCCCCAGCCTGCGGATACGGCAAGAGCGTTGAAGACCTGGTGGGCTCCTTTTCCATTGAGAAGACCGTAAAGATTGGAAGCAGCAGCGAATGCTTCTCATCCGCCGATGCGCCGGCCGATCCACTGGCTCCGCCCCAAAGCGGGGCAATAGGCCCGCTGGCTGACGATCAGCAGCCGGGCCTCGCCGGCCTTACCCTGGAGCCTCAGGAGATCTCCGCCGCCCTGCCCCAGACCGTGAACCTCACCGCCCATCTCATCGACGACCAGGGCATCTGGGCGGCGAGAGCGGATTTTTCTGGCCCGGCGGGCCAGCAGGCTTCTGGGCTCTTTTCTGCCCAGAAGCTTACCTCCGGGGATGGCAAAGATGGCATTTACACTGCACAAGTCTCTCTTCCCCCCGGAAATGAGACGGATGAGTGGCATCTGCAGAGTCTGATCATCGTCGACAGGGAGGGCAACCGGCGAGTTCTGGCTGAGCAGGATCTGTTGAGCTTGGATCTGCCAGCGGTGATCAGAATCGTCTGAGCGCCAAATGAGGCGATCAACCACGGGGCTCATTCTGCTGAGTTCTCATTCTGCTCGCCCATGATCTGCAAAATCACCTTTCG
The DNA here is from genome assembly GCA_002067705.1 of Methanosaeta sp. PtaU1.Bin112. Classification (GTDB taxonomy): domain Archaea; phylum Halobacteriota; class Methanosarcinia; order Methanotrichales; family Methanotrichaceae; genus Methanothrix. Next base: position 4,463 of record MVRL01000160.1, on the reverse strand, counting down.
TTTCCTTGGACGATTGTCAAGCTCCAGAAAGACAATCTGCTGCCAGGTGCCCAGCATCAGCCTCCCTTCGCAAAAGGGTACGCTTAGGCTAGGCCCAAGCAGCGTTGCCCGGATGTGGGAATGTCCGTTGCCGTCATGCCAGCGCAGATTGTGGGCATAGTCGATCTCCACCGGCGCCAACCTCTGCAGGGTGTCTCCCAGATCTGCCAGCAGCCTCTCCTCAAACTCAATGGTGGTGACTGCTCCCGTGGCCCCGGGAACAAATACCGTAACCACGCCTGCCTTCTGATCTGTGCTTCGCAGTGCCTCATTCACCTCATCGGTGATATCTCTCACTTGCCCGGATAGCGTTTCAAATTCGATAAACCTGGTTACTATCATAATAGAGCCTCCATCCACCAAAATTAAAAAATTATTTATCGCATCCATACAAAGTTATCTTGATGGCCTACTATGAGACGGTTCGACGCATCCTCATAATGATCTTCCTGATAAACATAGCCACAGCTCTTGCCAAGGGTGGCTACGGCCTTCTCACCGGCTCGCTCTCCATGAGTGCAGACGGCGTGCACTCCCTCTTCGACGGGACCTCCAATATCATCGGCCTGGTGGGAATCTCCCTCGCTTCCCGACCGGCGGACAAAGAGCATCCATACGGCCATTCCAAGTTCGAGACCTTCGCCTCCCTGGCAATAGCCATGCTGCTATTTATCAGTGCCATGGAGCTGGCTCTCGCGGCCATAAATCGATTGCAGAGCCCGTCCACTCCCCAGATAACCGAGATATCTTTTGCCGTTATGGTAATAACCATTCTCATCAATATCGGCGTCTCGGCTTATGAATACATCCTGGGCAAGAGGCTGAGGAGCAGCATCCTGGTAGCGGACTCGCTGCATACAAGAAGCGATATACTGGCCTCTCTCGGAGTCATCTTAGGCCTTGCAGCGGTAGAGATGGGCTATCCCCAGGTCGACCCGGTTATAGCTCTGCTGATATGCGGATTGATCGTGATGACGGGAATTGAGATCATAAGAGAAAGCTCCCAGGTTTTGCTGGATAAAGCTCTGCTGGAGGAGAGCCAGATTATCGATCTGGCTGAGTCGGTGCATGGCGTCTGCACCTGCCACGGTGTTCGCACCCGAGGAACGGCGGGGGAGATCTTTATCGATCTGCACATCGGCGTCGATTCGTCGCTATCAATTGATGCCGCTCATAAAGTAAGCGAAGAAGTAGAGAGCATGATAAAGAGCAGGATCCCCAGGGTCAGGGATGTGATGGTGCATCTGGAGCCCAAAGACTACTGCGATCTGAAGGCCCAAAGGGAAAGTCAATCGAGCAACAATAATGGAAGTCAATAGACATGAACTAAAACAATGGAGATAAACAATTATGCAAAATATCACAATCACAGTCAATGAGGCAGGAACTCCCGTTGCCAGGACCTATGCCTGCAAGATCCAAATCGATGGCATCATCCTGGCAGAAAGAACGCTCACGCCAGTTCAGACTCAACAGGTACAGGAGACTGCATCCCAGTACTTCTCACTCCAAAAGGAAGCTGTCCAGGCAGCTGCAAAAGACTACCTGCCCATACTTGGCAATATGCTCTCTCAACTCTTTTTTAGGGCGGATGACAGGGACCATTCTGCTTTAGTCTCTCCGGCTGCGATTCTAACGATTGCTTCGCCCATTGCGGAGGTGCTGCAGCTTCCCTGGGAGATGCTATCTCTTTCTGAAAAGCCTGACGCTGCAGGCGCAAAGCGCAGCATCATCCGCCTGCCCCGCAACGAGGGCAGGCTTAGGGCATTCACCGGCCAGCCTGCGCCCGGTCCTTTGCGGGTGCTTTTCCTGGCTGCAGAGCCTCTGGATTATGAAGAGGAGGAGCAGGCTATGGAAAGGATTTCCGAGGGACTGGACATGGATCTTTTCATCTGCGAAGAAGGGACCTGGGAGGAGATGAAAGAGAAGGCCCTGGCCTTCCGGCCTCACCTGGTCCACCTTGCCTGCCAGGCAAAACTCTCCGGAGGCACGCCTGTACTATCCATGCAGGGGCCATCAGGCCGCCCTGCTCTTCTGAAGGCAGAGGATCTGGCTGCCGCCCTTAAGGAATCCGGGGCGGTTGGCATTATCCTCTCCGGCTGGCAGAGCGAGAATCCTGAAGCAGTTCACCTCCTATGCCAGAAGCTGGCGGAAAGCATTCCTCTGGCGGTGGCCTGGAATGCGCCGACCTCTTCCGGCAGGCAATTATACCGGTCCCTGGCTGCAGGTCAATCGATGGACGAAGCGATTCTCGCCGTTCGCCGGGAGGCGGCTGCGCCGCCCTCTGATCGGGCTCTCGCTCTCGCTCCCGCTCCTGCGAGGTACTCGGTCTATGATCTGCCCGAGATCTACAGCTCCCTGGAGAGAGCGCCGGCAGCCGTGCCCTGCAGGGAGCAGCTTTCTCTGCCGGGATTGCCTGAAGGAGCAGCGGACTGTTTTGTGGACAGAAGACGCGACATTCAGCAGCTTTCTTCAGCCCTGGTGGACGGCAGGACGCAGGCTGCGATCATCACAGGCCAGGTGGGCAGCGGCAAGAGCACTCTGGCTACTTACTTCGCCCGGAGGCTGGAGGCGGCAGGCTACAGCATTCTGGCAATTTACGGCTCGCCGAACAGCCGCATAAGCTCCGCTCGCGTCATCGAGGCAGCCGCAGCCCATTTCAGCTCAAAGGGCGACGGGGCTCTGGCAGGAATTCTCAAGGATCCGGGAAGGTCCATTCGGGAGCGGCAAAACATCTTCTTAGAAACAATGAAAAGCGCCCGCATCCTGATGATCTGGGACGACCTCCTGCTGGACGGCAAGAACGGCAGGATTTCCGATTCCGATCTGGCTGAGCTTTACATGCAGATGCTGAGAAGCACGCTTTCAGGCCGAATGATCATCACCTGCGAGAGACTGCCGGCGGACGCCCTCAGTCTGCCGGCGCGCGCAGCTCATCGGAAGCTGGAGGGACTGGGCCGGGCGGCATTCATAAGATCTCTTCTCCAGGACAGGACGATTGCAGATCGATACAAAAGAGGCGAGATCACTTATTCCGATCTGGCTAGCCATCACCATGCTGCGCAAGGCCTTCCGGTCAGTCTGGCTCTGACGGCAAAAGCTCTGGAGACAGAAGATCTGACCCCTGGCGAGAACCCTCTGAACAGGCTTATCGCGCGCCTTAGCTCACAATCCGCCCGTGCCCTTTCTCAAGCTGCAGTCTATTGCATCGCCATAAGCCCGGCCGGGCTTGCAGCCGTCTGCGGACTTCCGGAAGAGCAGGCTGCCGCCAACGCCAGAGCCTGGCAGGACCACCACCTGGCCTCTGGCGCAGGAAAGCTGTGGACTGTGCCCTCCTCCATTCGCGCCTTGCTCCTGGAGAGATTGAGCCCGGTGGAGCAACGAGCCGCACAAAAGTCTGCGGGCGATTTTCTCAGAGAGCTGGCCGAGGCTGGGCGCAGCAGTGAGATCCGCCTCTCCCGGCTGGACTGCATGCTGGAGGCGCGCGGGCACTACCTTGCTGCCGATGATACCGATAACGCCATCGCCGTAACGGCTCGCATCAGCGGCTACCTGAAGAGGCACGGCTACTTCTCGGAGATTATAAGGCTAAACCAGGAGCTATTAGACCGAAATATGCCGTCTGCTGCGCCCATTGCCTGGATCGCCCGAGCCCATCTGGACCAGGGTGAGTACAGAAAAGCGGCAAAGTGCTATGATCAGGCCCTGCAGATCGCGCCGGATGCGGACGCTTACTACGGCTTGGGCACGGCCCTCATGCACCAGGAAAAGCATGATCTGGCCAGAGAGAGCCTGGAAAGGTCGTCCCAGGCCTATCGTGCTGCAGGCGACCTGTCCGGTGAAGCGGCAAGCATGAGCCGACTGGCCACCATCGACATGCTGAAAGGCGAAGATGATGCCGCCTTGGAGAAGCTGCAGAATATCGCAGAGATCATGAAGAGCCTGGGGGACCTCAAGGGTGAGGCGGCAACTCTGCAGGAGATGGCCCGCCTGGATATGAAGCGGCGTGATTACGATCGGGCACGCCAGTGGATGGCAAGATCACGGGAACGGCTGCTTGAAGGCGGAGACCGCAAAGGCGCTGCTTTTGCTCTATTTAACCTCGCCAGCCTCGATCTGGAGAAGGGAGACTATTCGGCTGCCGGAGCTGAATTTGGCGAGGCTCTGCCGCTCTTTGTGGAGAATGGCGATCGGGCCGGCCAGGCCGCTATCCTGCACAGCCTGGGCATGATCCATTCCCAAGCGGGAGAGAAAGATAAAGCGGCAGAGAGCTTTCAAAAAGCTCTGCGGATCAATCAAGATATGTCGGATAAATCCGCGGAAGCGGGAGCCTTCTTCCAGCTCGGCGTTCTGGCAGTGCAGCAGAATATGATCCAAGAGGGCCTGCGGCTCATGGCGCTGGCGGCTGTGGTTTTGAGAAGCAT
>MVRL01000159.1 GCA_002067705.1 Methanosaeta sp. PtaU1.Bin112 | reverse complement strand
CCTGACTGGTGTCTTCTCCATCGAGAAGTTCATCCAGCTCTGGGGCAACTCCACATGCGGCGCAATCAGCGTTGACTGGCTGCCCTGCGTGTAGATAGACCAAAAAGAATTTAAGGTAGATCTGGCTTCGGGCTAAATGGCCCGGAGCATCGATTTCTTTTTTATCTGTTCAGGTACTGCTTTTAAGATCGTCTCTTCTATGATTGACCTGGCTATTATTAATTTAAATACATCGCGCTGCATCTTGTCTATCAGGCGAAAATCCGGTTTGGATGGGGATTTCTTTCCAGCAGCTTTTGGCATGGATATGCTTTCCATCAGCCAACTGACAGATAGGTTTATATCAAATAAAAACGTCAGAGTATCCTAGTAGTTAAATAATCGCATCTGTTGCGATGATGCATCTACAATAAAGGGATAACTAGTCTGTTGCATTGACATCGGGGGTGAATGTAGCATGAAGGGAGTAGTAATAGTAGTACTTGTAATTGCCCTCTTAGGGCTAAGCGGTACTGTGATGGCCAATCCGCCCATAGTTCCGCCCGTGCAGTATGAACAGTTTTGTGAAGCTCATAAAGTATCCGGGACTGGAGTAATCGATGTAAGCACATCGGTTATCGACAAAAAAATCGCCCTTGAGTATTTCAACACCATGAATGGTGATGGAGATCTCGAGCTGGATCAGGAGACTGCATATTCTCAGGATGCTGATAAGCTGAAGAGGAATGTCTCTTCGGTCAATGGTGGCAATGAGTCCGCCCTTAATCTCATCCAGCAAACGAAATTAACCTATGCAGGCGAGACGCCTTTGACCGGCGGCAAGCTCCTCAACTCCAAGGCATTCTATGGAGGCATTGGTGCTAATGTGCAGGAGCTCTTCTCTGTAAATGAGATGGAACAGGATCAGACTGCGTTCTTTGCCTCAACCACGCCCTATGAGACACCCTACGGCAAGCCTGAGGACCTGCCCAACCTGCTCAAGAGCGCTGGCCGAGACACCGCTGCTGTCCAGAATCTCATGACCGCCAGCAATGGGGTTTATGTTCCGTCCCATCTGGTTGGCCTTGAGACCAAGAACTCCTTCAATGGTACCTGGGGCACCGACGCGACCTGGCACAAGATCTTCTATAAGGACATAAAGGCTCATGAGATGTTCACCGGTGTGTTCGAAGCCGAGAAGACCATCAAGTTCCATGAGAATCCCGTGCCCGATAGAATTCGTGCACCGTGCGAAGGCATAGACTGCTAGGCCTGATGAGCCGGCAGCTTTTTTCTTTTTTTCAGCAGAATTTTGGGGGGTTCTTATGAAGAGACAGATGATCAGGATAATGATAGTCTTCATCCTTACGGCAGCTTTAGCCCAGGCTACAGTTGAGGATACAGGCATGGTCTCGGGGGGAGCGACCACCGGCCTTGGGACCGGGTTTTCATCGCCATCTTTACCGGCGTTTCTACCCAGCCCCTGTTCAGGTGATTATGGAGCCCTCGCTGTGAAGATCGCCCTCACCGGTCCCTTGTCGGAGCCTGATAAATCATACACAACACCTGGCAAAGCGCTGGAATATATGGTCACGATAAGCAACGATGGCAAGACAGAGGTAGAGGCACAAGTGAGCCTCAATCCCGAGGTCTGTCCTTTTGAATGGTTCAGCTGGACAAGTGCACCTGTGACCATTCCGGCAGGCGTCTCTCGCTCTATGGCGCTGGAGGTCTTGCCGGATATAAACGCTGTCGCTGGTGAGTACAGATTCGCTGTGCAGGCATCAGCCAAATGCCGCAGCTCCGGGCAGAGGGAAGCCAAATTCAGGATTCAATCCTTTGACTATGCCTCAGAGACCTCTGTGAGCGGGTCAGGCCAGTTTCAGATCGATAAGGATCTCAGATCTATGAACTCCGGTATCAAGTCCAGCAAGAGCGTTGTGTTTTCCGGCAGCGTTGATGCCCTGGTAAAGAACGAATATCTGGTGGATAGAGCATTGGGCAAGAATGCCAATTTCCAGGAACAGGACGCAGTTGACAACTACAACGCCGTTTCTGTTGGAGACTCGCTCGTGGGAACTGAGAGCTTCAAGAGTTCCGCGATCTTTGGGGGAGTGGGCGCTAAAGTCAAAGAGAGCTACGATGTCTCTCAGATGGAGTTCAAGAATCAGGATTTTACGCTGCATCAGACAGGCTCTCTAAAAAAGACGGCGGAGTTTAAGACGGCAGACAACTTTACCGGTTATTATCTGATAGATGCGAAGCAGGTTGTCCCTGGCCAGAAGAATCTTAAGGAATTCGAGGAGTATTTCGGGTCCTTTGAGATCAATAGGAGAATACTCTTCCGGGATGCCACAAAGACCAAGACTCCATGTCAGGATGGAGATTGCATAAGCTCACCGAGCATTAGCATGCCTTTGACGAGCAGTCCCAGCTTTGCCAGCCCCTGCATAAGTGCCACATGCAATGATTTCCTAAACCGGCTTAATTCGTTTGGCAAGTAGGGCTCGGGCTTTCTTTTTTTCGTCATTTCTCCAAAGGTTTTGGCAGCAAAACCTTGAAATAGACACCTGAGAAACTGGGTTCGGGTGCTAGGGTATCTGGAGAGTGAACGCCTGGATTTTTTGATCGCCCTGATTGGGGAGAACCAGGCTAAAGGAGGTTGTGTGGTTTGAAGAGAGAATGCATTGCATTAGCAGTTATTGTCATGGCTATCGTCGGCATGGCAGGCGCAGCCAATTACATGTACGAAAAATCGTCCGTAAAAGGAGTGGGGTACAGAAGCCTGGAGATTGTCATCTCCACGCAAACCGGCTTTAATGGGCAAAAGCTCGTGGAAAAGCAGTCCGGTTCAGGAAATGTCATCCTTTCCAGAATTGAGCTTGAGGCGGAGAGGCAACCTGCTGACCTGACCTGTGAATGGCCGACCGGTTCCGATCCCATGGACTACATCAACTTCACCTCTGAGCAGGAGCTGGAGTACATGCCTGTCTCATACCAGACCGGCACTTACGACCAGAAATGGGTGGATAAGCTCTGCGTGCAGAACTACAAGATCGGCGCTGTGCTCACTGAGATGTACACCCATGCCGAGCATCTGCAAAAGACCACCGAGGTTAAGACCAGGGGATATAATAGCAATACCCTGACCAATGTCCCTGCTTGCTGTACTGGTGTTCTTGAGGCCAACCTGAATAGCAACGTCATAGGCGTAGCTCACATCGGCTGGATCTCCCGCGATCCCACTGCGGATTCACAGCTTAAGGGCCGCCATGCAGAGTATGGCCGGAGCGTAGAAGACCTGACTGGCGTCTTCTCCATCGAGAAGTTCATCCAGCTGTGGGGCAACTCTACATGCGGCGCAATCAGCGTTGACTGGCTGCCCTGCGTCTGAGAATCAATTGGATGAAATAGCTCTGTGGTAAATTCAGGGCTATTTCCTTTTTTAGGGGGGAGTCTATCGGCAGAGGAAGGTCCCATGGTTCTTGCGAATTTTAAAAGGATGCTTTGCAGACTGCCTATCCAGGTGGCTGACTTGCATTTAAAGGATCAGGTGGATATAACATAAAGACGGGTCAAAGAAGGTGAATGCAATGAGCAAAAAAAAAGGTGCTAAAGGAATGCCCAACGACGGACCAGGCAAGCACGATCCCTCAAAACCACAAAAGAATAAGTCTGATGTGCCAATATTTGGCAAAATTAATAGAGGAATAACCAATGAGCGACCAAGAAAGACCAGAATCTAGGGGGTACGGATGGGCCGTTCGATGAATGGTCTTGGGTTAATCCTGGTTTCCATTGTTAAGCAGAAGCAGGCTTATGGACATCCCTGAGAAGATGGTCTGAATTCCCAGGATGGAAAAAATCATTGCCATCATAGCGCTGGATGCTGCATCTAATGCGCCAAATCCAGCCACCCCCCAGCTCATGAGGACTTTCATGCCGAGCAGCCCGCCCGCGGCAAGCAACACTAGGCCAATGAGGAGTTCCTTCTCCAGAGAGTGGTAGCTGATCATCTTTTTAATTCTTCCCGAGCGAGAGAGTCCGTAGGTTGCTCCAAATGCTTCAAAATATATTCCCGCAAGCAGCATCTGATAGCCTATGATCGCCAGCAGCCCGCCCAGGATCAGAGAATGCATCCTTAATCCGCCCTGCAGATACACTCCCATGAATAGAGCCAACCCAAAAATAAGCACCAACAGGCCTGGAACGAGGAGAAATGGGGCCGGTCGGTAGAGCATCATGAAACGCAAATGTCTCCAACCGTCTGTGATGGAATGAAGCTTTGAGACTCCTTTGCGAGGGGAATAGGTGATGGGAACTTCTGCGACTCTCAGATTTTTGCAGACTGCTTCAATGAGCATCTCGGAGGCGAACTCCATCCCTCCCGACCTGAGGTTCAATCTGTCCAGGGCATCTCTCTTGATGGCACGAAGCCCGCAATGGGCATCAGAGATGTGGCAGGAAAAGAGGGCATTTAAAATACAGGTTAGAATTGGATTTCCAATATAGCGATGAAGAGCAGGCATGGCACCGGGAAGGATCCATCCTTTAAGTCGCGAACCTATAACCATGTCATAATTGCCGCTTTGCAGGATGGATATCATATCTGAAATGTCTTTTGGATCGTAGGTCAGGTCTCCATCCATGAAGACAATGTACTGACCTTTCGCCTCGGCAAGCCCGGCCAGGTAGGCGTTTCCGTATCCCAGCTTTGCAGGCTTGATGATCTTTGCCCCGCATGAACCTGCAATAGTGGCCGTGCTGTCGCTTGAGCTGTCCGCCACCAGAATTTCACTTAAAAGACCCATATTTTCGAAGACCTGCTGCGCCTTTTGGATGCATTCGCAGATGGTCTCCTGTTCATTTCTGGTGGGAATAATCAGGCTTACTTGGGGCACATCACGTTGGGCTGTGATTCTATCTGTTAAGCTTTTCCTTTGGTCAGATCTCAAAGAGTCTCGGGTTCGACCTCGTGTTTGAAAGACAGTCTTACCTTGGCTCTATATTGGATTATCTTGCCATCAACAAGCTTTGTGTCCATCAAAGCGACCTCAGCTATCCTCATGTTCGTTAGCCTGTCTCCGGCGCATTTGATGGCATTGCTCACAGCATCTTCCCAATCTTTGCTTGATGTCCCCACCAGCTCGACGAAATTATAGACGCTGCCGCCAATTGCACTATCCATATTTTATAATGGTCGTTTCTCCTTGATATAATTTTTCAGGATCGACCATCTGCTTTAAGGGGCATGTGGCCATTGATCAGGCGGCAAAAGAGGTAGCAACTGATGAACTATGGCGAAGTGCAAAAGTACATAGAAGAGCTGTATCCTGGTTTCAGGGCAATGGGCAGAAAGACCGTTTTCTGCCGAAACTCTCGCATCTTTATGCTGGACCTTTGCAGGGGGCAGATTCGCAAGAGAATTGTGGTAAAGATCTCTCATAACTACAAACCTCGCGAAGTATCTACCGAGTATGCCAATTTATCTCGCTTTTTCCATGGCTGCAAGGATGAGTTCGTCTCCTCTCCAGAGCCCCTATTTGTGGATGCGGATAATGGAATTTTGGCCATGAGTCATGTGCAGGGCTCCAATCTGTCTCTCATGCTGCATGAGATCAGGCCGGCAAGTCTGCAATGCATCAGTTCGGCTGCAGATCTATCTGGGATTGCCCTGGCAAGATATCATGAGATCTTTTCTCGGGGCGAGGGTGAGCTTCTAACCATCGACGCCAATGCGCGCGAGGACGACATCAACCAGTTTCTTGCTGAGAGCCCGGAGCATTTAGCAGAGTGCAATCTCAAGTCTATGGTCACGCCGTTCTTCGATTTCACATCCTGGAACATCCTGGTCGATAACGATATCCTCAATAATAATCGATCAGGTAAAATGAGGCTTTTTCTCATCGACTTTCCCAGGCTCGATTATGTCTGCACACCTCATCTGGACTTGGCCAGATTCAGATTCGGTCTGGAGCTGATCAAGCAGTTTCCTCCATCCAAGTTCTTTGGACTGAATCGCTGGGACGTAGATTCTTTTTACGATCGGTTCCTCGCCAGCTACTGTCGCGAAATGGGCGTTGCTCTAAACGGCGATGACCTCTGGCTCATTTCTCGTGCCAGAAAGGCCTACATTAGGCGAGCTCAGGATCTCGCGCGAAAAGGCCGCTGCGGCTGGCAGCCCAAGCTCGAGCAGATGTATCTTCGCACCTTCTGCCGGGATTGGCTGGATCAGGGAGACATCATCTCAAAGTCGCCTAGAATTGGACTATCAGAAAAAGCTTAAAAAAAAGGAATCTATTCTGTTTTCTCTTCTTTTGCGGCCCCTGACTCCGCTCCTGGTTCCTCTGGCTCAGGCTTTTTTTCCTGCTGTTTGGGGCCTCTGCCCATAGCCATCAGAGAGGCCTTTGCCTGAATTCTGGCCAGTGGATATTCATCCTTGGCCACTTTCTCCAGTGCCTGAACGGCACGGTTATCCTTTAGCTCTCCTAAGATCCAGGCGGCTCCTGCGCGCACATCCTTGTCCGCATCGGAGAGGGCCTCGATTATGCGATCTGAAACCTGTTTTCCGTATGAGGAGATGGCCACCATTGCATTGCTCTTTACGAGATACTCCTCGTCCTTGAGTGACTCGATGAGCGCCTCCAGAGACTCGGATATTTCCCGCTTGGAGAGGAGGATGATGGCGTTGGAGCGCACGAGCATGTGCTTGTCCTTGGTAGCTGCGATCAGCCTCTCTGTGGACCAGCTGGGGTCCGGGAGCACGGCGGGCATGGAAGGCTCCTCTGCGCCGCAGGTGGGGCAGGATTGCTCCCTCATAGAACGGGTGACGACGGGAGTCTCTTTGCCCTCGGTGCTCTTCTCTTCTGGCGTTTTTTGCTCTTCTTTCTTTTCCGGTTCCATAGCGCTTTCTCTGCTTCTATTCTACTTCAGCTTTTCCTAAGGCGAAGGCCTTCTTGTTTATCTCCAGGAATCTGGGCGGCACTACCTGGGAAAGAGCCTCCAAGACCAGATCCTCTGCCAGCGGAATATACCTGGAAAGGGCGCCGAGCATTACCACATTCATCGCCTGCGCGCTTCCCGCCGTCTCAGCCAGAGCTGTGGCATTCATGGCTATGACCTTGCTGCTATGCGCTCTCAGTGGGGCGAGAATATCTTTCAGCGGCGGATACTCAGCTTTGCCGCTCGTCACCGTAGAAGGAAGGACCGGTCTCGTATTTACCAGCGCCACTCCCGTCGGCGAGAGGAATTGAGCGAATCGCAGGGCTTCTGCAGGCTCCAGTGCCACAAGCAAATCCGCGCCTCCTGAGGCGACCATGGGAGAGAAGCGGCATCCTATTCGGGTGTGATTGATCACGCTTCCTCCTCTCTGGGCCATGCCGTGCGTCTCAGCCCCGCATACCGGCTTTCCTGCCATGACCGCAGCTCTGCCGAGCACATCCGATATTAGAATTACCCCCTGACCGCCTACGCCGACGATCACCATATCGCATTCTGAAGTTCTCATCTTGCCACCTCCTTGATGGCGGAGGACTTGCAGATCGCAGTGCAAACTCCGCAGCCTGAGCAGAGGGAATTAATCCTGGCCTTATCATTATCGAACTCTATGGCCGGGCAGCCATAGTCCAGGCAGACCTTGCAGCCAATGCACTCCTCACCAACCTGGAAGGATTTTGGGCGGGAGCCGCTGCGGCGAGCTTTGATGACGCAGGGCTGCCTGGCGATGACCACTGAAAGGCCCGGATAATCCTTTGCCCTCTTGAAGCTCTCCATCGTCTCATCAAGGTTGTAAGGATCGACCGTCTCCACCATTCCTGCTCCCAGAGCTTTAGCCAGGGCTTCAATTGAGACCTGTGCCGTTGCTTCTCCTGTGGCCGTCATTCCGGTTCCTGGATGGGGCTGATGGCCGGTCATTGCGGTAGTGGAGTTGTCAAGAATGGTCACGGTGATCTTCGCTTTATTGTAGGCAGCATTGAGCAGGCCGGTCATGCCACCATGCAGAAAGGTCGAGTCTCCGAGACTGCAGCATATGCCCTCTTCCTCTCCGCCGAAGGCGATGCCGCTGGCGAGCGTGATGCTCGCTCCCATGCAGAGGCAGGTGTCTACGGTGCCCATGCCGACCGCCATGGTGTAGCAGCCGATGTCGCTGGGGTAGATCGCCTTCTTGCCGAAGACCTTTCTCATGGCGTAATATGTAGCCCTGTGGCTGCAGCCCGGACAGAGCGATGGGGGTCGGGCTGGGAGAATGCTCATCGGCAGGTCGCGCGGCTCCCGGCGCTCTGGCTTGCCGATCGCTCTCGCTATGGCACCCTTCACCTGCAAATAGTCCAGTTCTCCTTCGCGAGGTATGGAGCTTTCTTTTCCCAGGATCTCCATCTGAGGATTGATCTCTCTGGCAATCATCTTCACCTGCTCTTCCACCACCGGCTCCAGCTCTTCGATTACCATTACTCGGCAGACGTGCTCGAGCATGCTTCTGATCAGCTTCCTGGGCAGAGGATAGGTACCTATGCATAAAAGCGACAGATCTTCGTCCAGCTCGAAGATAGCTTCCTTCGCGTATAATCCCGCGATTCCGGAGGCGATTATTCCCGTATCGCCTTTCAGCTCCAGCTTGTTCCAGGGCGCCTTCTCCAGTGCCTCTTCTATGGCCGCCTGCTTGGCCAGAAGTTCGCTATGCAGCGGACGGGCGTGAATGGGCAGGGCCACCCGTCGCGCCGGGTCCTTGACGAACCTGCCCGGTCCGGCGGGATTTGCGGCCCGGCCGACCTGCACATCCTCCCTGGCGTGGGAGACGCGCGTGGTCGGCCTGAGCATGACCGGGATATTGAATTTTTCGGATAGCTCAAAGGCAAAAATGGTCATCTCCTTTGCCTCTTGCGGATTCTTCGGATCAAGGCAGGGTATGCCGGCAAACTGGGCATAACGCCTGGAGTCCTGCTCGTTTTGCGAGGAATGGCAGTAAGGATCATCGGCACAGATCAACACCAATCCTGCACCTACGCCCAGGTAGGCGAGGGTCATGAACGGATCGGCGGCAACGTTCAAGCCTACGTGTTTCATAGTGGCAGCGGAGCGCCTTCCGGTCCAGCAGGCTCCAGCTGCTACCTCCAGTGCCACCTTTTCGTTAACGGACCATTCCACATGCAGCGGCAATTTGCCCTTGAGACTGACCACGTTTTCTATGATCTCCGAGGAGGGTGTGCCGGGATAGCCAGCGACGAGCCCGACTCCTGCTTCCAGGAGGCCTCTGGCAATTGCTGCGTTTCCGAGAAGATATTCTCTCACAGGTAACCATCCCTTTATTGTGAGCGGATTGTTGGCCCTTTCCCTCTGATAATCGTTTGGATACAAATCTAATTAAGCCAGCACAGCCCGTATTCTCTGCAATGGCGAAGTGGCAGATGGAGAGGTGGCAGGAAGACTCTGTGGGATCGATTTACAATTACCTCTCGCCCGGCTGCCGCATCTGCAGCCAGGGGGCGGGCCTGGTGCTATTTGTCACCGGCCGGTGCGAGCGCAGTTGCTTCTATTGCCCTCTATCCGAAGAGCGAAGGGGCAGCGATCAGGTCTTTGCAGATGAAATGGCTGTGCGGAAGATCGATGATATCCTGAGGGAGGCCTCCGCCATCGACGCTCTTGGGACCGGAATCACAGGCGGCGAGCCGCTTTTAAAATTGGACTACGTTCTGGAGTGCATTCGTGCTCTCAAGCAATCGCGGGGTCCGTCGCATCACATTCACCTCTACACCGGTCTTCTTCCTGGTCGCGATGTCCTGCAGAAGCTTGCGCAAGCGGGCCTTGATGAAATCCGCTTTCATCCGCCGCTGGCCCAATGGTCCGAACCTGTGGGTCTCAGGGAAGCCTTGCAGCAGGCCAAGTCCCTGGGAATGGTAGCTGGCGTGGAGATACCTTCCATTCAGCCGGCACCCGCGATAGTCGAGGCGGTAAAGGCTGCGGATGCATTCCTCAATGCAAATGAACTGGAGTTCTCCGAGACCAATTATGCCGGGCTGGCCGCAGCCGGTTTTATCCCGGAAGATCTGGGATGCGCGGCCTCGGGAAGCAGAGAGGTAGCAAGGGAGCATTTCCTTAAAGATGACATAAGAGCGCACTTCTGTCCATCCCGTTTCAAGGATGCGGTTCAGCTTAAGGAGCGTCTCCTGCGCCGCGCGAAAAAAACGGCCCGGCTTTTTGACTATGTGAGTGAGGAGGGCACAATAATCCACGGCGTAATTGAGGGCGACCTGCAGGCTGCGCGACTGGTTCTTGAGGTGAATGCGGTCCCGGAAGAGATGTATTCCTGCCGGGAGGGGCGGATAGAAATCGCTGCTTGTATTCTGGAAGACATAACCAGTGAACTCAAAGGCGTCTCATGTGTCCTCAGCATAATTGAGAAATATCCTTTTGAGGATGGAATGGTCGTAGATAGAATACCTTTATAATCCTTAAATTCATTGCTTGAGGGCGGTGATTTTGCCGGATGGAAAGCGCTGAAGAACGAATCCAGGAGAGGCTCAGAAATTATCTTAAGAGGGACGGAATAGGAATTCGGAAGGCTGTCTTGAAGTTGTTTTTGAGCGATGGAGCTTACACCACTGAGGACGTCTTCACCTACCTCGCGAAAGAGGGTTTTGACGTCAGCTATCGGGGAGTCTCTGCTATGGTGGGGCTCATGAATACTCGCCTGGGCATTCTGAGCATCGACGTTTCCGGGGACCATAACGTCTATTCCCTCAAGGGAGATCACAAGGGTGCTGTGAGGTCTGTTCTGGATAATTATTGAATTAGTGAGATCTATTGAGATCTATTGTGCCGCTTGCTTTTGATATGGCGATGAATCAGTTGGGCGGCTCACCTCTTTTCATTCTCTTCATATACTTGCCAAGCACCAGGTCTGCCATCAGATTCACGCCTTGCAGGGCGGCGTGAATAGCCGGCCCGGCCGTCATCCTCTCTCGATAAAATCGGTGCAATTTCTTGAGGTGGCGCAGGTTATACTCCAGGCATAATCCCACCAGCTGCCAATGCTCCGGCAGGGCGTCCTGTCTGGCAAAGCCCCTTCTTTTTCCCAGCTTTGTATCGGCGATGGTAGTAAAGAACAGGGGCAGCATGAGCCCGGTGTAATCCATGAGCGACTCTACGAGATTGGTGGTCTTGATGACATCGTCCCTGGTCTCTCCCGGCAGTCCCAGGACCAGGCTGGCCACGGGAAGCCAGGACTCTTCTGCGAATAGATGGTAGCAGTCCCTCACGATCTCTGGCCAGTTTTCTATCTTTGCGGGCCGCGCTTTATTGGGCATATGCATCTTCAGAATGCGGCAGCTGCCTGTCTCTATGCCGATCCAGGCAGACATGTGGTTCTGATCTCTGCCCACGCCCACAATTTGCGAGACTGCGCGCAATAGTTCCTGGTTCTGATGGACTGATGCGAGGCTCAGGTGAGAGACGTCGATGGTCTTCGGCCCGAGCTTTTTTACCGCGGATACCATCTCCAGAATCCTCTTCCCATCGGCCTTGCCCTCGTGATAGCCATAGGAGAAGAAGTCCTCGCTGTGCAGGATGATATCCTTCTGGCCGCTCTGCAGGTTCACACTCACGTCATCCAGTATCTTTGGCAGGGGCCTGTGGCGCAGAGTGCGATTGGCAGGCGAGCAAAAAGCGCAGCCCCGCCAGCATCCTCTGCCGATCTCCACAATGCCGCCGACAGTAGCCCCTCGGTTGACGGGAATATCCTCTCCTGCAACTGCTCTTCCCCGGACGACCGGCGGGACCGAATCGCCACCGATGATCTTTCTGCAAACATCCGGAAAATCGCTTTCAGCTTCGCCCAGGTAGATGTGATCTACCTTCACATCCTCGCCTATTACCTCCCAGGCACCGTTTCCCCCTATTACTACTCTGGGTCTATGCTCTTTGATGAGGGGGTGAGAGAGAAGCTCCAGAAACCGGCTGCGATTGAAGGGCGGTCCTCTGCCTATTATGTCTTCGACCTCCCGCACCGCAATCTTTCCCATTGGATCGTCATGGGTAATCCCCACGATCCTCGTATTTGGACCGATGGCCTTGTCCAGGTGATCAGGATGGGCTACTGTCACCTCATCTCTGGCAAATCCCGCTTCGAGCAATGCCGCTTCTACCTTTCGAATGCCGCAGGGGGCGATCTCTGCTGAGCCGTCCGGGGCGGCAGGAACTGGCGGGCAGAATAAATTGTCGAAGATCCAATTGGGCAGAGCTGCTCTCGGCATTATAGCGGCAAAGCCGAGCATAACTCCTCCGTGATAGTTGCTCATCATGGTGGTATCGCTGGTGAGGACGATGCTCTTGCCAGGAATCTGTGGCATAGGCTTAAGTCCATTTCAGTTAAGGCATATAACGTTGTTGGACCGCAAAAGCCCAACAAGTTTTTATCGGATTGCCGATTTCATAAAACCGTGCAAGAGAAGTCGTTAGCGGAAATCAACGAACGCATTCGCGACGGGAGCGCCCGCGTCGTAACGGCAGAGGAGATGCCTGATATTGTGGACGATTTGGGCCTGGCCGGAGCCGTGCGCGAGGTGGATGTAGTAACCACTGGTACCTTTGGGGCCATGTGCTCCTCAGGAGTATTTCTCAATCTGGGCCACAGCGATCCGCCCATAAAGATCTCCAAAGCTCTGCTCAACAGGGTAGAGGCATATGGCGGAGTTGCAGCCGTCGATCTGTTCCTGGGAGCTACCCAGCCGTCTGAGGATAGGGGAATGGAGTACGGCGGAGCGCATGTCATGGAGGATCTCATCTCAGGAAAACAGATTGAGGTAGAAGCATATGGTGTGGGCACGGACTGCTATCCTCAGATGGAGCTGCAGACCAGCCTGCGTCTGGAGGATTTCAATCAGGCTACCATGGTCAATCCTCGCAATGCTTATCAGCGATACAACGCGGCTACCAATTCGTCTGATCGCACCATGCATACCTACATGGGCACTCTGCTTCCCCGCTATGGCAATATTCACTACAGCGGAGCGGGAGTTCTCTCACCGTTATCCAACGATCCCAATTTCAATTACATCGGTGTGGGCACGCGCATATTCCTGGCCGGTGCCCAGGGGTATGTCATGGGATCCGGCACACAGCATAATCCTCAGAATGGCTTTGCCACCCTCATGGTAACGGGCGATATGAAGAAGATGAGCAACCGTTTTCTGAGGGCAGCCACATTTCATAAATATGGCCCGAGCCTCTATCTGGGCATCGGCATTCCCATACCCATTCTCAATGAGAAGCTGGCAAAGAGCACTGCTGTGAGGGATCGGGATATCTCCGTTCCTGTGATGGACTACGGGGTCGCTCGTCGGGATCGTCCCTCTCTGAAGGTGGCAAGCTACGAAGAGCTGAAGTCGGGTATGATCGAGATCAATGGAAAAGAGGTCTCAACCTCATCACTTTCCAGTTTCCATGTGGCCAGAGAGGTGGCTCACACATTGAAACAGCAGGTTGAGAAGGGTGAGTTTCTTCTGAGCAGTGCTGTGGGGGATTTATCTCGTGTGGGCAGTTCCCGGCCCATGAAACAGACAAAGGAATCACCAAACGTGTTAGATGTAATGAGCCGCGACGTGGTCACGGTCCATGAGGACATCCGGGTAGAGGAGGCCGCCCGTTTGATTGTGAGCGGCAGCTTCGACCATCTGCCGGTCGTCTCCCGCTCCGGACGGCTGATGGGCATAATTACCGCCTGGGACATATCCAAGGCGGTGGCAGGCGGCAAATCCTCTCGCGTCGGAGATATCATGACCCGTCGGGTTTATTCTGTCAGAGCGGACGAGCCCATAGAGCTTGCGGCTCGCACATTTGATATGCATAGCATTTCGGCGATGCCCGTGGTAGATAGGGATGATAAGGTCATCGGGATGATCACCAGCAACCATCTTTCCCGGCTCTTGGCCAGGAGGCGATAGTCAATGAAATTAATGCTGCACGTAGCACCTGGAATTGTCCGTTATCCTCTCATCGCTTCCGTTATACTGGAGACCGGTGCTCTGGTGAACATCGAAAGAGCCAGCATCGACGCAGTGAGCGGCGAGATCGTTCTGGAGGTGCCCGCAGACAAATGCTCTATGGTAAAGGACGCATTTGAGAGGCGCGGCGTAAAAGTCGTGCCCCTGGAGATTCCCGTCATCAGGGATGAAAATGAGTGCGTTCATTGCGGGGCATGTGTTTCCATCTGCCCCACAGGCACATTTCGCTTTGAGGATTGGCTGGTTGTGGCCGATTCTGGCAAATGCATTCAATGTGGTGCCTGCGTTGTGGGCTGTCCCCAGCGTGCTCTTAAGCTGGTATTGAAGTAGCCTGTTTTCTTTGGGATTATTTCAATTTTTTTAGAGTTATGTTTGGTTGACTCTCTAAAGAACCAGTAACTTATATATGTGTGTACAGTTTATACAGATAGAATAAGTCAGTGGTGAATATTTTAGCGGTTGCAGAGGTGGTTATAATACTTAATACTGACCTGCTATGTGGTATTTCAGAGAAACGTCCTATTTCTTGCAATAGTATTACCATGACTTTTTTGTTATTCTTGTTATATCTATTTAAAATATCATCGATGCGATCATTTCTGCATATTGTCTTAATCAAATTTATAACTACTGGTGAATATAATGACCTTTGACCGCAACGTCTCATCTCTCTCAATACTGGCCGATGCCCTTTGTCAGCCTGCAGGATACGAGCCGGAGCAATTGCGTGCCATCTCGCGCGGGGGATCTGATTTCATTTCTCCATTTATTGAAGCCATGCTCTCCTCAGATGAGGATAAAATCCAAAAGAGCATTGCCGGCTTGGCAGATTCGCTTTCTGGCTGCAGGAGCTTTGCAGCCTGGTTTGATCTGGGCCGGCTGGCATCCAGCCTCTTCTTTCGCCACGCTGCTGAGGAGTACTTTGAGAAGAGCGCCCGTCTGGCCCAGGCGCAGGGAGATGATGAGGGCCTGGCGAAGGTCTGCAACTCGATGGGCAGCCTTTGCAGCGATGATGATGACTGGGATCGAGCTTGCCGGTTCTACGAAAAAGCCCTGTTGTCTCTTGAGGTGAGCAAGACTCCCACTCTATCCTCCTCTCTCTTTTGCTCCGTTCTGGCAAATTTGGGCCGGGCCAGCTTCCAGAAAGGCGACCTGCAAAGGGCAGAGCAGTGCTATTCCAGGATGCTTCTCTTGCTTGATGAGAAGGATCATTGCCGCCGGGCCGATGCGCTTCATTGTCTTGGGGAGCTTTATCAGAACAAAGGCGAACATGAGAATGCTGAGGAATTCTATAGTAAGAGCCTCTCCATCAGGGAGAAGATCCAGGACAGGGGGGCTATGGCAGCATCGCTGGCAGCTCTCGCTTCGATCTATCAGCTCACAGGTGAGGCCAACCGGGTGGAAAGCTGCCTGGAGAGAGCCACGCATCATCTAGAGGAAGGCGGAGACTTATTGGCTGCAGGCAGGACGCGCTTTCAGCTTGCTGATTTCTTCTTCCAGGAGGGGCGATATAATGAGGCTGTCGTCCATTTTGAAAAGTGCCTGCCGGCTTTAGAGGAAGGCGACAGCCTCCTGGCAGCTCGCGCCGAAGGACGCCTGGGGCAATGCTTCCAGAATTTAGGAGACTATGTCCAGGCAGAAGGTCATCTGGAGAAGGCCAGAAGGGTTATGCAGGCCCAAGGCGACCTGGGCAGCGTTGCCGATCTGCTGGTCTTGATAGCCGGCAATTACCGCCTGCAAAATCGGTTTGATGAGGCTCTGCAAAGCTTCAGGCAATGCCTGGAGATCAGAGAGCAGCAAGGCGAAAGCCATGCCATCGCCGATGCATATAGCTGCATGGGACTGATTCATTCCGATCGGGGTGAGTACAGCTCAGGAAAAGAGTGTTTCCAGAAGGCAGCCGATCTTTTAATGCAGAATGGACAGTCTCTCTCTGCAGCGGAAGCGCTCTCTAATTTGGCCAGCCTCTGTCATCTGAATGGGCAGGCAGAGGATGCCCTGGACTCTTATCGCCGTGCTCTGGATATCTTCACCGAGCTGGAGAGCGAGCAAGGAAAATACCAGGCTCAGGCCAATTTAGGCATTGTCTACCAGCACATGGGCGAATTCTCTCTTGCGGAAGAATACCTGCAAAAGAGTCTCGCAGCCAGAGGC
Organism: Methanosaeta sp. PtaU1.Bin112; assembly: GCA_002067705.1. Lineage (GTDB taxonomy): Archaea > Halobacteriota > Methanosarcinia > Methanotrichales > Methanotrichaceae > Methanothrix. The sequence continues at coordinate 6,934 of MVRL01000159.1, read as the reverse complement.
GGGACTGATATGGCCGGCGAAGCGAGCATCAAGCTCTCTTTGGGTCTGACCGCTCAATGCAAGGGCGAGTGGGATAGAGCCCGGGATTATCTTGAGCAGGCGGCAGCCGCCTTTGAAGATCTTGGAGATCTGCACGGCTATTCTCTGGCGCAAAACAATCTGGGAAACCTGCACTTGGATCTTGGGGACACAGTCAAGGCCATTTTATGCTATAATCTGGGTCTGGATGCCAAGCGCGCTCAAAATGACAGGCACGGCATGGCCCTGACCCTGGCTAATCTGGCTGCTGCCCATAATCAGGAGGGCGAGGTGGAGACCGCGGAGGAGATGTACCAGCAGAGTTTGTCCATCTTTCGGGATACCGGCGACCTCAAGAGTGAGGCAAAGTCGCTCCTCGGCCTGGCTGGGGCCAAGGCTGGAAAAGGGGATCTAACGGAGGCTTTGAAGCTGTTTCAGGAAAGCCTGCAGATGGGATGCGAGCAGGAGGACTCTTCGGTCATGACTGCTGCTCTGCAGGGCCTTGTCAATCTCTCTCTTCGGCTTGGACGATGGCAGGAGGCAGAATCCAGCTATGTCCGGGTAACCGATGTCCTTCGCTCCCTGGGTGAATCGGAGGCTTTAGCAGCGGTATTGTGCTCCTGGGGAGATCGGCAGGCCGATCTGGGCGAGTGGGATAATGCTCAGCAAAAGTATCAGGAAAGCCTTTCAATTCTGGAGCGGCTGGGCGATGAGCATTTCATGGCCGTGGCCAGGAACAATCTGGCCAATATCTGCTATCGGCGTGGCCAATGGACAGCCGCTCTCGAGAGCTACAGATTCAGCCGGGAGGGCTTTGCCAGAGCGGGCGACGAGCGGAGCGAGGCATCGGTCCTGAGCAATATGGCCACCCTCTGCTTCAAGAGAGGACAATGGTCCCTGGCTCTGGAGTGCTACCAGGAGAGCCTGGACCTCTTTGAGAGGCTGGATGATATGGCCGGGGCGGCGCAGGTATTGGGCAATCTGGGCAACTTCTATCACCGCAGGGGGGAGCGCAATCTGGCAAAGGAGCACTTCTCAAGAGCCCTGGAGATCTGCAGGCGCCTGGGAGACGGGCCGGGAGCAGCCGAGATGCAGTCAAGTATCGATATGTTGCGTCCCGGCAGAAGCGAAATACCGGATGATCTCGATGATTATTATAAGCAGCTTGGTGAGCTGCGGGCGCAAGGAGACCTCTCAGGTCAAGCAGAGGTGCTCAGTGCATTGGCCGGCTCTCTGGCGGATCGCTGCCAGTGGCAGCCAGCCATCTCCTGCTACCAGGAGAGCTGGCAGCTCTTTTCGGCTGTGGGAGAGCTTTACAACCAGGCTCAGATCCGCTTCAATATGGCTCTGGTATGCAGGGACCGAGGCGATCTGGATGAAGCTCTTGCCCTTTCCAGCGAGGCCCTGGAGGTCTTTCAGAGGCTTGATGCGAGGCCATGCATTGCTCAGGCTAAGCTCTATATGGCGACCATCTTGGGCATGAAAGGCCAGGCGAAAGAGGCTGAAGATCACTTCCGTCAGGCCATCTTTATCCAGGAGGAGCTGGAAGCTCAGCCTGATCTTTGCGAAGGATATCTGCTCAGGGCGCAGTTCCTGGTCAGGGAAGGGCGGCTGGATGAGGCGGAATTTTATCTGGGCCGGGCGGAGACGCTGCTCACCCTCACGGAATGCGCTCTCCTCAATATGCTGTTCAGCAATACTCAGGGAGAGCTCTATCAGAGAGAAGGGCGCTATCGTGAGGCGAAGAGCTGTTTTGAGAGAGCTTTATCAAAGGCGAGGATGCAGTCCCATGCTTATGAGGAAGCCAAAGCCCTCGCCAATTTGGGGCGGCTCTCAATGCTTGGCAAAGATTATCCCGAGGCTCTTGCCAGACTCGAGCAGGCATCGGCCGCCATGAGCCGCCTGGGGGCAGTGCATGATTCTCTCGCCATTTATGCGGATCTTCATCGTCTCTTCCTGGCGGTGGGAGATCATGCGCGAGCGGAGGAGATGGCGGCGCTTGGAGAGCGCGAGGCTGGCAATGTCAATCATAAGGATGGCTCTGCTCACAAGGATAGCGGTGCGCAAGCATGTGCCGTCCTGCAATCATGCATGGATGATCAAAAAAATGAAAAGCTTGCTGAGCCTTTGCCGGCACAGAAGCGGGATCTCCTAGAGGTCCGGCCAGACCAGAGATGGCAATAGGCTTAGCTGCAGGTCTATTTCTGCCAGGTCATGTCTGATCTTCGGCTCCTTGAGGAGCAGGTCCAGTTCGGCAAGCTTTCCCATCACCTCGCCGATCGTGGCAGATTTATGCTCGCTCCGGGATCTAACCGGGGCATAGAATATCTCGCCTATGCCCTTCTCGGCATGCACGCCGAAGAAGTCCTGGCCGTAAAAACCCTTGAACCTCTGGATGATGGGCTTGTAGACGTTTTTAAGGGCCGGCACATAAAATTCCTCTAAAACCATCTGCTGCAATCGGTTCTTGGATTCGGCAATTCGCAGCCTTATGTATCCCTGGCCGTGGATGTAGCCTGCATAGTGAATGTCGTACTTGATCCGGGAGCGCAGGTCGGTATGAAGTCCCAGGGTAAGCTCGCAGGTATCCTCGGTTTCAGTTGTGTCCAGGTTGAGAAAGTATCTGATGAATAGGATATATTGGTTCTCAAAAACTATGTAAATATGGCTTTCATTTTTCTCATCGCTCTTGGCCGCGATATCCCGCACATTCCAGCCAAAGAGCCTATGAGCCTCTTCTTTGGTGAAGCTATGCAACGCAAACTCGCGAACCTTCTCCAGGAGATCTCCCATAGTTTCCATTTTCAATTACATTTCTCTCGAATCGGATAAACATTATGCTGAATAGAACAGGACCAGCAATGCTGCGGCCAGGGTGAGGGCGATTGCCGTCTCCATAAGGCGCAGGGAGCGCGGCACATCCGAGGTATCAGGCTCGCTGCCTTCCTCCATCAGCACATAATATCCGGGCTTTTCCAGGCGGATGTGAAGGGCACCGGCAAGCGCTGCCATCGGCCAGCCCGAGTTTGGACTGGGTGTGGCGCTATGATAGCAAAAAGCTGCCCGGAGGGCCTCTTTTGCGCTGGCGGGCCTGGCCAGGGCGATGAGAATGATGGACAGACGAGCGGGGATGAAATTGGCCAGATCGTCGAGCCTGGCTCCGGCGAAGCCAAGCTCCTTAAGTCCTTTTGTCTTGTAGCCGACCATGGAGTCCATGGTGCTGATGGCCTTGAAGGCCAGGGCCGCTTCCAGTCCCAGGCCGAAGGGCGCAAAGATCAGATAGTAAAAGATGGGCGAAAGGATAGAATCCACATAGTTCTCGGAGAGAGACTCGATCACTGCCGAGCTGGCCTGGCTTTTGCTGAGCTGTGACGTATCGCGTCCAACCAGGGCAGGAAGCATGGTCTTTGCTTCATCCATGTCCCTGTCGATCATCTGGCCGATATCATGGGATACCTGCAGAAGGCAGCGGATGGCAATGGTGGACTTGAGAAGATATGCTGAGACCAGCAGGGGCAGGAGAGGCACCAGTCCCGCCGCTTTCACCGCCAGGTGGCCGAGGAGTACTGTCGCTGATATTACTACTATGGCAAGGGCAATTCCGCTCAGCCGGGTGGGCCGGGCCCGGGCGCGCAGGAAGGCGATGAGCTTGCCTATCCAGACCACGGGATGAATCCTGGCCGGGGGCTCGCCCAGGAGGATGTCGAAGGCTATGGCCAGCATAAATACCGCCAGGCTTTCCGCTATCAAAGCCGCGCCTCCAGCTTCTTCCAAACGCTTTTGATCTCTTCGCCATTCATAAGTGAATCCAGCACCATTGCCGCTACCTCAGGTTGATGAATGATGATGCAATTCTCGCAGCACCATGTGTCGTCCTTCTCCCTTCCGCCTGTCCTTTTCTCTCGGCAGGGATAGAAGGGGCAGAAGCAGAGGGAGCAGTCCTGCTCCGAAAAATGGCAGGGGAATTTTTCGCAGTTCAGTCTCTGCATCTCATAGCTCTCTTCAGGGCGGCGATCAGGCGTTCGTTCTCACTGCGGCTTCGAACCGCCACTCGGATGTAGCTCTTGCCCAAGCCGAAGGACTGGCAGTCTCTAACCAGGACCCCCTCCTGCATACTCCTCTCTGCCAGCCTATCAGAATCTATGCCGCGGGGGGCGATGTCCACCAGGATGAAGTTGACGCTGGTAGGCAAGGGCCGCAGCCCCAGCTCCCGCAGGGCGCCCTGCAACCAAAGTGCTTCCGTCTTAATTATCCGCCGCGAACGCATAAGATGTTCGTCACATCCAAGGAGATATTCTCCCGCTGCCGCGGCGAGCGAGCCTATGGACCAGGGAACTCTTGCCAGGTTCATTATCCTGGCTAAATCTGCGTTTGTCACCCCAAAGCCCAGGCGCAGGCCCGGTACGCCAAAGGACTTGGTGAGCGATCTCATGACAAGGAGCGACTGCCTCTTCGGCGCGAGGGCAGCCACGCTCTCTTCGGGCTCTGACAGCTCAATGAATGCCTCGTCTACCAGCAGGAAGGTCTCAGATGCCTCACAGCGGTCGGCAAGGGCCGTCACCTGCTCTGCGGAGAGGAGCTTTCCGGTGGGATTGTTGGGGTTGCAGAGGAAGAGCAGCTTCGCCTCCTCCAGCAGGCTTTCGCTGATAATTGGCAGGCCGTCCTCGCCGATCAACACCCTAATTACATCTCCTCCGGCAAGCATCGATTGATTGGTGTACTCGCCAAAGGAGGGGGTGGGCACCAGAGCCTTCTCTCCTTCTTCCAGGCAGCACTCTGCAAAGAGCCTGATCAGCTCAGAGGAGCCATTGCCCGGCACGATGCAATCCTCGCTCACATTTGCAAATTTAGCGGCGGCGCGACGAAATCCCCTGTAGCTGCTATCCGGATAATGGCTGATATGCTCGAGTTCTTCCAAAAACAATTCCTTAAGCGGCGGATGGCCAAGGGGATTGATATTGGCGGAGAAATCCAGGGGCACCTCTCCCAGGATATTAGCCGCTTCATGCACTTTTCCACCGTGCTTGCATTCGCTCGCGCTGGCAAAGCTCTTCCGTATCCGGTCAATCATGAATTTCAGTGCCATCTTGTGCTCAGGCATTTCAAGCTTGTGGATCGAAATCCTCCATTAACGATCGTGATCAGTTGGCACATGATTGCTATTTTTTAAATATATAATAGCACTATCATGAATTTTGCACCCATCTGCAGTTTTTTATATTATTATGTATCCGAAAGTGTTTTATTTACTCTATGCGAACTCAAGCGGCGTATATCAAAGGAAGAGGAGGCTAAGATTCCGATGGCAACAAGAGAGGGCAGTTTCTCTGTTGAGGACATGAAGAACGTCCAGATCAACATAGGCGCTGTCGTTAAGGAAGAGGATGAATGGGACCAGCCGATGGGCCCCTTCCCCAAACCCAATGTAGCTACGCTCCGTGACTGGGACTTCAAGATCTGCGACCGGTACAAGATCATGTACTCTCCGGCGGATGATACATGCACGCTCTGTACCTATGGGCCGTGCGATCTGACCGGCAACAAGAAGGGTGCCTGCGGCATTGATATGGCCGGCACCTGCGGCAAAATTGTATTGGTTGCAGTCCTCATGGGAACCTGCGCCCATACTGCTCACGGCAGACACCTGTACCACTGGTGCCTGGATAAATTCGGGGACATGCAGTTCGATATGGGCAGCGAGATTCTGGTGAACGCGCCCCTTACCCGCACTATTCTTGGAATCAAGCCCAAGACCCTGAAGGACTTCGGTGAAGCACTGGAGTACTGCGAGGAGCAGATAGTTCAGCTTCTGGCTGCCACCCACACCGGCCAGGAAGGTTTCTATAAGGACTTTGAATCTAAATCCCTGCATGGCGGCATGATCGACTCCCTGGGCAAAGAGATCTGCGACATGCTGCAGACAGTGGCCTATGACATGCCACGTGGTGCAGCCGATGCCCCATTGGTAGAGATCGGCATGGGCACCCTGGATCAGAACAAAGCAGTTCTCATAGCCTACGGCCACAATCTGGCAGCAGGCGCCGAAGCTATGATCTACACTGAGAACAATAACCTCTGGGATAAGGTCGATATTGGCGGCGTATGCTGCACAGCCATTGATCTCACCAGGATTACCGAGACCGGCAGGCCATCCAAGATCCCGGCCAATCTGGGACCCAAGGCCAAGGTCGCCGGAGCCATGGGCTGGTGGAGAAAGATGGTACGCGCCGGAATTATGGATGCGGTTATGGTTGACGAGCAGTGCGTCTACTGCGATGTGCTGGAAGACTGCCAGGCAAGGCACATCCCCGTCATTGCCACCAACGATAAGATCATGCTGGGACTTCCCGACAGGACCAATGATTCTGCCGATGCCATTGTTGAGGATCTGGTAAGCTTTAAGGCCCCGGGCGTTGCCATTCTTGATCCGGTGAAAGCAGGCGAGGTTGCCATCAGGACCACATTGGCAGTCAAGCCCAAGCGTGCTGAGTTCAAGAAGGAGATCGTCTTCACCGAGCAGCAGTTTAAAGATACCCTGGCCAAATGCACGCAATGCAATCAGTGTGCCTTCGTCTGTCCGCCTCATATCAGGATCAGCGATCTGATCGCTGAGGCAATCAAGGGCAATCTGGAGCCATTCTCCTCCACCTATGAGGTCTGCGTGGGCTGCCAGAGATGCGAGCAGACCTGCCCGCAGGACATTCCAATCCTGAAGCTCTATGAGTACGCTAACCGCGAGTACATCAAGAACCAGAAGTTCAATATGAGAGCCGGCAGAGGACCTGTACTTGATACCGAGATCCGTAAAGTGGGTGCACCCCTCGTTCTCGGCCAGATTCCCGGAGTTATAGCGCTGGTAGGATGCTCCAACTATCCGAACGGCACCAAAGAGTGCTATGACATAGCCAAGGAGTTC
>MVRL01000158.1 GCA_002067705.1 Methanosaeta sp. PtaU1.Bin112 | reverse complement strand
GGTTAAAGGCAGGGCTGCTGGATCGGAGACGGTTACTATTACCAGGAATGAGATACTGACAGGACTTAACAAGCCAGAGGATTTCATTTTGGCTTTGGTTGAGGTTAATGGCGAGATGGCAAGGCCATGGTATATTCAGCGGCCTTTTGGAAAAGAGCCTGACTTCGGGGCGGAGAGCGTAAACTACTCTTTAAGAGACCTCTTGAACATTGCAACGGAGCCATGCTGACATGAAGAATGATTTGCTGCGTCGGCTATTGGCCGGACTTGCTGCCGGAGATTCACTAGGTAGCACCTCTGAGTTCGTGGCTCAAAGAGAAGTTCCAGGTGTCTATCATCGCATGAAAGGGCAAGGATGGCCGTTTAAGCAGGTGGGAGGTGGCCATGCCGGTTGGAATCCAGGCGATCCAACCGATGATACGGAGATGGCGTTTTGCATGGTCCGCTCCTTTGTTAGGCGTGGGAGGTTTGATCCTCAGGATGTTGCCCAAGAGTTTGTATCCTGGATGAGAAACGGACCTATTGATATTGGAACAACTACCTTAAGGACGCTTCTTGCTTGTGAAGGCAAAGACAACTACTGGGAGGGAGGACTGCATTTCTGGAGAGAGAACCCCCGATATGCTGCAAATGGTTCGCTAATGCGAAATGGTATCGTTCCTGGAATGGCGGAAAACCTGGAGGATGCTTTCAGCTTCACATTGAAGCAAGGCATGATCACTCATTATGCGCCATTGCCGCAGATCTGCTGCCTTGCTCAGACTTATCTGATCTGGAACCTGCTAAAAGACAAAAAACTTCAGGAAGATTGGGTGGAGTCCTTTGAAGTTGAGATAGACGAATATTTCCAGGAAATCCGGGATGCAGAAATTCGGGATTGGTTTGACAATGTTGGCGAGAATGATGCATATAGGAGGTCCTTAGAGAAGTTTCGAGAGACAGATTGGGAAATAGAGCAATTTGATCCTTTCAGTATCGATTATGAGAGAGGTATCGGATATTGCCTTTTAACTTTGAAGATAGCCATCTGGGGGCTTCATTGGAGCCTGGAACCAAGAGCAAGAGAGCCTCCCGAAGGATTTCCTCCTGAGGTATTCGAGGCAGAAGGTCCTGCCAGGCTTGCCTGGGTGGCGATGATAGGACACGATTCTGATACCTATGCAGCAGTTGCAGGAGCGCTAATAGCAGCTGCACATCCTGAGCTTCCTACAGGATTTATCAGTGGTCTGAAAGCCTTGGAGCATTTTGATCAACTGGTAAAGAGATCGGAATAAACGCAGGGGAGGATTTAGGAGGAGAGGATTTAGGTCAACCAAAGTAAGGATCTTGTGCCATACCGCAAGAAGCCCAATCGAGGTCGCACTGCCCCTGGAGGCGATCAACGCCGCCTCGGCCCGTGAGAAGTCCAGCCGCCGTTGCCCCCCTCCACGCTGAACCTGTGGTGGGCTCGCCGGCCCTTGGCCGCCTGCCGGGCGGAGCTCTCTGTTTTCATCGTCGTCAGCGCAAATCCCACTTCGATCGGCATGATTGAAATCTCAAAATTCTTCTCAGCAATATTTAAATCGCATGCATCACGAATTCAATAGGGTACAAGAGCATGATTGAGGTAGAAGAGTCGGCAATAGCTGCCATTCGAAGTGATTTGCAGGCCTTAAGAGAGAAGGTGGACCGAATGGAGAGCATGATGGAGTCGATGATTGAAATCTACACAGATACATTTTGCACAGCAAAAGAAGAATACCTAAAGAAGCTGGAGAGGATTGAGTCAGAGGAGGAGTTCATAGAGTTCTCTGATTACGAGGATTTGAGAAAGTCAATTGAGGAAAGCTGAAAGGATGACTCCATACCGGCCAGCTTTAAGCAAAAAGCTCAAAGCCAAAATGGAGAAAATTTACAGGAAGGACAGACAGCTCTATGATGCTCTGATGAAGAAGATCAGTGAGATCCTGAACGATCCCCATCATTATAAACCGCTGAAGCATGACCTAAAAGGATTTTACAGGGTTCATATCGAGAAGTCCTTTGTTATGATCTTTTCAGTTGAAGAGAATAGCAACATCGTCAAGTTTATCGATCTCGATCACCATGACGAGATCTACAGAAGAAAGTAGCACCCCGATGGGCAGGCCATTTTGCTTCAGATTAATGCAAAATCCTTTTCTTCTAGACCCATATTAATCTTGGAGGTCCTCCCCACGCCCGCCTACAAAAAGAAGCTCATCGAGGTCGCCCTGCCGCTGGAAGCGATCAACGCCGCCTCAGCCAGGGAGAAGTCCATCCGCCACGGCCACCCCTCCACGCTGCACCTGTGGTGGTCGAGAAAGCCGCTGGCCACCTGCCGGGCGGTGCTCTTTGCCTCTATCGTCGATGACCCCTCCAGCCGCCCTGAGGAGTTTCCGACTGAGGAGGCCCAGGAGGCAGAGCGCCAGAGGCTCTTTGGCATCATCGAGCGGCTGGTGAAGTGGGAGAACACGAATAACGAGGCAGTTTTAAACGAAGCTCGACAGGAGATCCTGAAGGCCACAGACGGCCACCCGCCGCCGGTGCTCGATCCCTTCTGCGGCGGAGGCTCGATTCCCCTGGGGGCACAGCACCTGGGCCTTGAGGCTCATGCCAGCGACCTGAACCCTGTGGCGGTGCTGATCACCAAGGCGCTGATCGAGATCCCTCCTAAGTTCCCAGGTAGGCATGATTACCCAGAAGAAAATAGATGACGGAGATGTCGAAAGCGATGAGAGTTCTTTTGGATACAGATGTTTTGCAGCAACAAAATGGAGATCACGTAATCTCTGAAAACCTACGGGAAATCTTAAAAATCATAGGAAAGATCAACGCAGAGATTATAATTCATCCAGTATCTTTTAAAAATGTAGAGGTGCAGGAAGATAGAGCTATAAAGGGTTATCTGGATCATGAAATCAAAACATATGCCATTTTTGATAGCTCGAAAGATCCTAATGAAGATCCCGAATACCTCGCATTGGCAAAAAATGGATCAGAAAATAATGATGATATTAATATAATCCTGTACCCGGTCTTTAAGGATTTGGTTGATTTTTTAATAACTGAGAACAGAAGTATACATAAAAAGGCAAGCCGCATGGGAATAGAGGATCGAGTTCTTCTTGTTGATGAGGCTTTGCGTGTTTTTAGAGGTTATCTGCCCAAATGTGAAGTATTCGCACCATTGCCGTTGAAAAAAGAACCTGTTAGCAATTTAAATTTAGACGATCCCATTTTTGATACCTTAAAGCGCGATTATCCTGAGTTTCAATACTGGTTTAAAAAGATATCAGATGAAGGGAGAGATTCATGGGTTTATTACAGAAATGACGGAAGAATTGGTGCGCTTCTCATATATAAAGTTGAAGATGAGCCAATTGACTCTAATCCGCCACTAAAACACAAGAAACGCCTCAAAATCTCGACCTTAAAGGTTACTCATGTGGGCTATAAGATCGGGGAGCTATTCATCAAACTAGCAGTAGATATCTCTCTCAAAAACGATATCTCAGAGATTTACCTGACACATTTCACCGAGCAAGAAGATCGTTTGGTCGAGCTGATCACAGAATATGGATTCGAGCGATTTGGTGTAAATAGGCGGGGAGAAGAGATTTTTATAAAGAAATTGATTGCAGATCGAGACGAAGCGAGATCACTCCCACCTATTGAGATCTCTAAGAGATTCTATCCCAGCTTTTATGATGGCGAAGGGGTAAGGAAGTTTGTGGTGCCCATCAGGCCCGAGTACCACAGCAAGCTATTTACGGATTTCTCCAGAAGGCAAACGACTTTGCATGAGCATTTTGGCGAGTTCATCATAGAGGGAAACACAATTAAGAAGGCTTACGTCACCCATTCAAGAATTAAAAGAATGAAGCCAGGAGACATTATCCTTTTCTACCGATCAGAGGATATGCAAGCAATAACATCTATTGGCGTTGTGGAGTCAGTCCATACTGAGATAGATGATGGCAATCAGATAGTGAAGCTAACAGGAAAAAGGACTGTTTTCTCTCGGGATGAGATCGATGAATGGGTGAAGAAGCCAGTTTCAGTTTTCTTATTCAGGCACCACTTCCATCTGAAAAGACCCTTGCGTCTTGATGAACTGACGGTCGGGCAGATATTGACCGCCGCTCCTCAATCCGTAACAGAAATAACCCCTGAGAGCTATAAAAAACTAAAGGATATGAGTGGTATAGATGGACGTTTTACTATCAATTAAACCAAAATATATTGAATCCATAATTAATGGTCAAAAGAGGTATGAGTTTCGTAAAACTATATTTAGAAGAAATTATATAAATAATGCCTATATCTACGCTACATCTCCTGTCAAGAAGATAGTCGGAGCTTTCAGGATAGGCGAAATAATCGAGGATCAGCCATCCAACTTATGGGTGCGCTTTAATGGATTATCTGGTTTGAATAAAGATGAATTTTTCAGCTATTTCCAGGATCAGGACATTGGTTTTGCCATTGAGATAACGGATGTCGAGGTGTTTGAGCCTCCCATCGATCCCACAGAGACTAACCCTGATTTTGTGCCACCCCAATCCTTTTGCTATGTGAGATCCACTCTTTTTCTTACTGGCCTGAGGGAATGCAAGAAGTACCGCAATTTGGACGGATGATTTGCCGGAGGGATCAATACGTCTTACCGCAAGAAGCTCATCGAGGTCGCCCTGCCGCTGGAAGCGATCAACGCCGCCTCAGCCCGTGAGAAGTCCATCCGCCACGGCCATCCATCCACGCTGCACCTGTGGTGGGCGCGCCGGCCCTTGGCCGCCTGCCGGGCGGTGCTCTTTGCCTCTATCGTCGATGACCCCTCCAGCCGCCCCGATGAGTTCCCGACAGAGGAGGCCCAAGGAGTGGAGCGGCAGCGCCTTTTCGGCATCATCGAGAGGCTGGTGAAGTGGGAGAACACGAATAACGAGGCAGTTTTGAACGAGGCTCGGGCCGAGATCCTGAAGGCCACAG
>MVRL01000157.1 GCA_002067705.1 Methanosaeta sp. PtaU1.Bin112 | reverse complement strand
GGCCATAATAATGGTATGCATCGCAGCATCCATGATGCATCCTGGTCCAAATTCATATTCATGCTTTCGTACAAGGCTCAAAGTGCTGGTCGAAAGCTGATAAAAGTAGATCCCAGGAACACCACTCAAAGGTGTTCTGCTTGTGGAAGCATCGTGAAAAAGGAACTGTCCGATAGAGTACATGAGTGCCCTTATTGCGGATTCTCATGTGATCGAGACTATAATGCTTCCATGAACATACTCATCGCAGGGATGGAACAGCCCGTAGTGCCCATAGAACCAAAACCGCTACATCACATATCCGTGATGCAAGTTTTGGCGATGAAATGGGAAGCCGCGCCCTTCAGGACGCGGTAGTTCACACAAGGACTTACCAAATTTAACTCGAGCCAAGTTTACTTGCATTAACCTTTTATCCCAGCATATCTTTTCTGGCAGATATGAAGCTTGCTGGCACGGCAACCCAGGAGGAGAACATCTACATCGCCATGGGAAAGCTGAATATCCAGCCCGGGCAGGTCTTTCTGGACATAGGCTGCGGCTCGGGCGCAGTATCCCTGGCCGCCTCCCGCTATACAGACCGGATCTATGGCATCGACCGGCGGAAGGAGGCTGTGCAGATGAGCAGAGGAGCTGTGCCCCAGGGCCAATTCTCCTGCGGCGAGGCGGCCGACCTTCTGCCCGGCCTTCCGGGAGTGGATCGATGCTTTATCGGCGGCACGCGGGGAATCGATGATTTCCTGCCCATTCTTCTGGAGAAAGCCCGGCCTGGCTGCACAATCGTCGCCGACCTGGCCCGCCTGGCCGTAGCCGCCCGCCTGGCCCAGCTGATGAAAGAGGCAGGGATATTTCAGGAGCTAATCCAGATTCATATTTCAAGGGGCTACGAATTAGGGGGAGACATCGCCCTGAGACCGGTAAACCCCATCTTCATGGTGATTGGCAAATGTTGATCGGTATCAGTCTTGGCCCGGGCGACCCGGAGCTATTGACAATTAAAGCGGCATCGGCCCTGAAGAGCTGTAGCAGGGTCTTTGTGCCGGGAGAGATGGCCGCAGAGCTGGCCCGGCCCTATTGTCTTCCTGAGATCCTGCACTTTCCCATGACCCTGGATAAAGAGGAGCTGGAGAGGATCTGGTCAGAGAACGCCCGCACAGTGGCCCAGGCCGCCGCCTCAGGCCGCGCCGGATTCGCCTGCATTGGAGACGTCAATACCTTCTCCACCTTCAGCCACCTGGAGAGGACGATCCGGCAAAGCCACCCCAAGATCGAGATCCAGACCATACCCGGCGTGGGAGTGGTGCCAGCCCTGGCCTCGCGGCTTGCTGCTCCCCTGGATAGATCATTTATGGTTTCAGACGGCTCGCCCGTGGATACGGTCATCAGGATCAAGGCCACGCGGCCCAGAAAGCTGGCCGAGGAGCTTCGGGCTGCAGGATATGATGAGTTTGTCCTGGGAAGGATGCTCTGCACTGAGCAAGAGAAGATCATTCGAGGCGAGATGCCGGAGAGAAGCGATTACTTCTCAGTCCTGCTCGCCCGACGGAGGAAGGAAAGATGAAGGTCTACTTTGTGGGAGCTGGACCGGGAGATCCGGAGCTGATCACCGTGAAGGGCAAGAGACTGCTTGCCGAGGCTGACCTGGTGGTTTATGCCGGCTCCCTGGTCAACCCCGCCCTCCTGGAAGGCCTGAAGGCGGAGACCATGGACAGCAACGGCGTATCTCTGGAGGCGACCCATGCCCGGATGCTCGCCGCCCTGTCGGACGGAAAAAAGGTGGTGCGGCTGCACAGCGGCGATCCGGCTCTCTACGGGGCGATACTCGAACAGATGAAGCCGCTGGAGGAAGCAGGAGTGGAGGTGGAGATTGTGCCCGGCGTCTCCTCCCTCTTTGCCTCTGCTGCCGCCCTGAAGACCCAGCTGACCCTGAAGGGAGTCTCAGAGTCCTTGATTGTCACCCGTCCCGCCGGAACCACCCTGGAGAAGGATGAGCTGGCCGCTCTGAGCCGGCACAATACTACTATGGCCATCTTCCTGGGAATCGACAGGATCCGGGATATTGTCGACGACCTGGACCTTCCGGGCGAGACCCCTGTGGCCGTGGTCTATCATGCCTCCTGGCCGGACGAACTGATCCTGACCGGAACCCTGGATGACATCGCCGGAAAGGTAGAGGCCGCTGGGCTACACAAGAGCGCTCTTATCCTGGTTGGGGGCGTGGTGAAGAGAGAAGGATTTCGGAGGTCTCACCTATACCGGGATCGTTAGCAAAAAGATCAGTAGCCATTCTGTTCTTTCCCAGAGACAGAGACAATGCCCTGAAGATAGCTGCTGCCTTGCAGGAAGGCTACTCTCCCGAGATCGTCCCTTATGAGAAAGACAAATTGGATGCGGTTCTGGAGAAATATGAGCTGGTGCTGGGCATCATGGCGGTGGGAATCGCTGTGCGTACCCTCTGCGGCCACCTTTCCGACAAATGGACGGACCGGCCTGTGGTAGCCGTGAACTCCGCGCTCTCCTGCGCCGTGCCGGTGGTGGGAGGCCATCACGGAGCCAATGATCTGGCCCGATTCCTGGCATCCCGTCTCGGCCTCTTTGCCGCAGTCACCACCGCTACCGACTCATCGGGCAGGCCATGCCTGGAAGAGGTGGCTGCGGGCCTGGGAGCAGACATAGTCAACAAGGAGTCCTCCAAAGCCATCAACCTGGCCTTTCTCAAAGAGGACGTTCCCGTTATAAGGTTGAAGGGGCCGAAGATCGTTGTGGTGGATGAAGATGTGGCGGTATTGAAAGAGAGAGGGCTGGTTGTGGGCATCGGCGCCAGAAGAGGGGTCTCCGCCTCGGAGGTGCTGGCTGCCATTGATGAGTCACTGAGCGAAGCGGGAAGAAAGCGGGATGACATCGCCATCCTGGCCACGGCATGGCTGAAGAGCGAGGAGGAAGGCATGCGCCAGGCTGCTAATGAGCTGGGAAGAGAATTGATCTTCCTCTCCAGGGAGATCCTCAACTCCCAGTCTCCCAGCACTGCATCTCGGGCGCAGGATCTGGGACTTTGCGGCGTCGCCGAGCCTGCCGTCCTCGCCCTGGCGAGCAGGCTCATCTCTGCCAAGAAAGCTTACGGGAGGGTGACCATTGCAATCGGACAATAAACTGTTCATCGTGGGAATCGGCCCAGGCTCGCCCGGGCTTCGCACCGCTGCGGCAACGCTGGCCATACAGTCGGCTCACTATGTGGTCGGCTACCGGTCATACCTGGACCTGATCCCAGATCTGCTGCCGGGAAAGCAAGTATTCTCCAGCGGCATGGGAAGAGAGGTGGACAGAGTCGCAGCGGCAATCGATCTGCTGGATAAGGGGTCTGTGGCCCTGGTGAGCAGCGGAGATCCCAATGTCTACGGCATGGCTGGCCTTGGCCTGGAGATGGCAGAAAGGCCCGGAGACGTGCAGATCATCCCGGGCGTGACCTCGTTTACCGCCGCCGCCTGTCAGGCGGGACTCGCCTTCCGGGAGTGCGTGGCTGTGATCAGCCTCAGCGACCTGCTCACACCCTGGCAGCAGATCGAGGACCGGCTGCGCCTGGCTGCGGAGACTGCCATGCCCGTGGCCCTCTACAATCCCAGGAGCAAGAGGCGCGACTGGCAGCTCTTGCACGCTTTAGAGATCTGCGGGCCCAGAGACGTCCTGGTGGCAAAGAACATCGGCAGAGAGGGAGAAGAGGTATTTTACACAAGCAGCAAAGAGCTGATTGAGAAGGAAAGCCTGCGGGAGAGGATCGATATGACCACCCTGGTCATCATCCTCGGCAGGGGCAGCTTCCGGGGCCCGGCAGCCTCGCAGGCAGCCATAAACCTGGTGGGAATCGGTCCGGGCGATCCCCTCAATCTGACCGCGGAAGCGACCGGCATCCTGCAGGCATCGCAAAAGGTCTTCGGAGCAGAAAGATACCTGCAGTCGATTGAAAAGATCACCTCTGCCCAAATGATAACCCACAGCGGACCCAATCATGAGAAGATGTCTGCCCGCATGATAGAAGCGATGCAAACTGCCGCATCAGGCGGCATCTCATCCATCCTCACGGGAGGCGATCCCAGCATCTTCAGCTCCGGCTGGAGAATTCAGGAGCTTTCAGCGGGCACGCCGGTGCACATCTCCCCCGGAGTGAGCGCCTTTTCAATCGTGGCGGCAAGAGCGGGCGCGCCTCTGGTGAGCGACTTCGCTCTTCTATCCTCTGCCCATGATCCAGCGAGGCTAAGCGCCCTGGCAGGTGCCGGCTTTGCAGTGGTGGCCTACAATGTAAATGGACAGGAGATTGCCCCTCTGCTGGAAGAGGTCGAGCCGATGCGGCCTGTGATTCTCGCTCAGGATGTATCCCGTAAAGCAGAAAATGCCATGATTCTTGCCGCAGAGGATCTGCTGGCTGCAAAGCCTGCTGGTTTTCGCTTCACTCTGCTCGTCGCATCTGCGAGCGCCCATATAAAAGAGGGGAGAATAATCACCCGGCGAGGATACGAGAACAAATACAGCTATTAAAATCAATCGAGCTGATTTTTCATGATGGAAGACTACACGGATATTGGGGCTACAACTGCCGAAGCCCTGGAGATAAGCACAAAGAGCAGGCGTCTGATCTCCCAGATGATAGGAGACGATACCCTCGAAGACAGGATTAAGCAGAGATGCGTCATTGCCACCGGTGATCCCAATGTAGCCGAGATCCTCAGATTTCGGGGCGGACCTGGCGAGGCAGGAATGCAGGCTCTGAAGAGCAGAGCGCCCATCTTCGCAGACATAAAGATGGTAGAGGCCGGGATCCTCAAGAAAGGTCATAATAGCCCGGTTTCGGCCTTCATCGGCCAGGGAGATGTTCTGGCAAAAGAGAAAGGCATCACCCGCTCCTCTGCGGCGGTGATGGCCCTGCAGGAAAAGCTCTCCGGGTCCATAGTAGTAATAGGAAATGCGCCTTCCGCCCTGCTCACGCTCTGCGACCTCATGGAGGCAAAGAAGGTCCTGCCCAGGCTGGTTATCGGAGCCGCCGTGGGCTTTGTCAATGCGGCTGAGAGCAAAGAGCGGCTCCGGGAGATCGATGTGCCGTCCATATCCACGGAAGGAACGCGCGGAGGAACTCCCATCGCCGTTGCGGCCATAAATGAGATCATCAACACCTATGCCCGATCCCAAGGATAATGCCTTAAATGAATCGGCTAGAGACCCCGTAACGGGTTTTGCCATTCCTGCCTCCTGGATAGAGCTCTCTTCCGATCCTCTCGCTCTGCAAAAGATAAAGAGCGGCAGATGGGTAATTCTCTCCAGCGGGCAGCTTTGCAGGCGCGGCCTGACCACAGGGACGACCGCGGCGGCAGCCTGCAAGGGAGCCGTCCTCTCCCTGAAGGGCCCGGTCTGCCATCTGCAGGTCGCAACCCCAGCGGGCATCATAGTCACACTAGAGGTAGCGGCCAATAGCGGCACCTCCATAGCCGTAAAAGACGGCGGCGACCACCAGTTCGATGTCACCGCAGGCCTGGAGATCCTCGCCCAGGCCAGGCCCGCTGCAAGAGCAACCCTCATTGCAGGAAAGGGCATTGGCAGAATCTCTGCCCGGGGGCTGTGCGACGAGGTGGGGCGACCCGCCATCAGCCCTTCCGCCCGAAAGCAGATCATGCTTGCCATAGAGCAGGCACTGGAAGAGACCGGCCTTCCAGGAGCAGAGGTGCAGCTTTCGATTCCCAGAGGCGCTGAGCTGGCCGAAAAGACGCTAAACCCCAAATTGGGAGTGGTGGGCGGCATCTCCATCCTGGGCTCGACCGGATTTGTGGAACCCTGGAATGACCACTACACAGGCGACCGGGCATCCGAACTCAAGGGATCCAGGAAGGTGCTCGTCACCACAGGCCGAACCGGCCTGAACATCAGCCGCATTCTCTTTCCCGACCACAAGGCGGTTCTTATGGGGAGCCAGCTTGACAGACTGGCTTTTGAGAAAGACCAGGAGAGCATACTCTGCGGGCTGCCCGCTCTCATTCTTAAATGGGCCTGGCCCGGGGTCCTGGATAACACCGGCTACGGAACGGTGGCCGAGATGGTAGAAGCGGAGCCGGAGCATCCAAACATCGTCCGGGCTGTGAAAATTGCCAAGGAGAAGCTCCCTCAAACCCGCATTGTTCTGCTGCACAGAGACGGACGAATCCTCGCGGACGTACCGTAAAGCCGATTCCATAAAGTCTCAGAGCAAAATACCTCAAACTGAGAGAGAATCCAAACTGAGAGAAAACTCAAATCAGGAGCATGCAGAGATCATGATCATAGTAGGAGTGGGAGCTGGGCCCCAGATGCTGACCGCCCAGGCTGCTCAGGCCATTGCCCAGGCCGGGCTGATCTACGGATCGAAGAGAGCCATCGAGCTGGTGGCAGAGCACATAAATTCAGGATGCACAGTGAGAATCATTGAGGACTACAAGAAGCTGCGCGACCTCCCGGATGATGCTGTGGTCCTGAGCACCGGCGATCCCATGCTCTCCGGATTGGGGTACCTCAAGGGCAGGGTGATCCCGGGCATCTCCAGCCTACAGGTAGCCTGTGCCCGATTGAAGATCAGCCAGCTTAAAGTGATCCCGATCACCGTGCATGGCCGCAATCTAGACCCGGAGGCCATAGCTTTCGAGCTGCGCCGGGGAAGAATCGTATTTCTCCTCACAGATGAGGCCACAGACATGCAGAGCCTCTGCCATTACCTGGAATCGCAGGGCCTGCATAAGAAGGTGGTCGTTCTCACCGATTTAGGCTATCCGGAAGAGAGAATCGACCGGGCCACTACCGCCTGCCCGCCCAAGGCTCCCGGCCTTTCCTGCATTTTTATAGGGGAGCTTTAAAGGGAGTTCATGGGCTGCAAACCTTGCAGGGAAGATAGCCCTGCTCCTCTGCATCTTCGCCGCTCAGGAAGTAGATGCGGTTGTCCGCCTTAATCTTGAGAGCATAACGGCAATCCGGACGGTGGTACTTTTTCGAGGTTATGCTGCCCACGAATTTGCCTTCTGCCTCCTGGGATGATGATGCCTGTAGAGATTTTTCCCCACTTTCAGGCTCTTTTTCCTCGCCGGTCACGGCTCCAGGACTCTTCTCTTGCGGATCTTTTTCTGATTGCCTATTCTGCACTGCGCTCTCTTCGTCTGATTGAGCCTTTTCATCCTCTCTGCTTGATAGCTTATTGTCCGGGTCCAGATCCTCCGGCCAGGGAATTAGCTCGAACGCATGTTTCTGCTCGGAGACGAGGCTTACCACCCTGCTCTCCCTGGCCAATAGGCCCTGAGGGCCCTCTGCCTCCAGGATGCACGTATATTCTCCCTCCGGAATTTTGACATTTTTTGCAATCTCAAAGCTGTTCTCCTCTCCTGGATGGGGCTCGATCAGCAGGTATTTTGTGTCAAATTGCACTACCGATCCCTGACAGAGAGTAGCATTGAACAGGACATAAGCCAGACTGCTATTGCCGGGCAGCATAATATTGCCCCGCACGCAAAAAAGATCACCCCTCAGCTCAGAATCGAAATCCATCTCCGGGGGGAGATCAGCCCGCAGATCAGCAGACACGACAGGAGCCTTAGGAAGTTCGGAGGGGCGCTCCAGGCAGCCAGCTATGCAAAACAATGCCAAAACAATAGAAAATATTAATAGAGTTATACCACACTTTATAAAAAACTTTATTTCCAATTGATCAACCCCTTTGTTTCCAGTGGAGATCCAGCCACCCTTGCATTCGGGCTGATATTAGACAAAAAGATGAGAGATCATCCCTGCAAGGATCGGAGAATTCGCAGCAAACCTTCCAGGCAGTCGAGCTGCCTCTTGAGCATATGCAAATCATGCTCATCCTGCACAGATACCGTAAGCTCCCGCAACCTTGCCAGGAGAGCAGAACGCAGGCTTCCAATAGCTTTCGATAATTCCGCCTCGGACTGCTTGCTGCCATAAGTAGGCTCTAAATCCGCATCATCTGGTTTATCCGCAACACTCTCGCCCTCCTGCATGCGTGCGCGACCTGGATTAGACCTCACGTCCAGTCTTTCCTCCGAAAGGGGGGGAAGCTGCATTTCTGCCTGCGAATCGGCTCTCTCGGCAAAAGAGCAGACCGGACAGACAACCTCCCCCTGACAACGAAAGAGAGGGGCACCACAATCATGATGTGCAGCCAGCATTGTGCAACCCTGCTCCAGAAGCCTGGTTATCCTGCTAAGTACTTCATCTTCATTCATGACTCATCCTCATCCACAACTCAAACCTATGTGCCACATACGTTTAAATACAACGACTATATCACCACATCTTAACTGATCAAGGCGAATATCATCATTAACCTTTTTCCCAGAAACATGGGTGGGTGATTCTATGACAGCTGAAAATGTCCTTAAGCAATGCGTTGAGGTACTAGAACGTATTATGAGCGATGATGCGGTACCGAGGAACATCAGGCGCTCTGCAGAGAACGTCAAATCTATCCTCATGAGCGAGAATACCAGCGAAGCGATCAAGGCTGCATCTGCCATCTCCATACTTGATGAGATAAGCAATGATCCCAATATTCCTCTTCATACCAGGACTTTAATCTGGAATGTTGCCAGCCAGCTTGAGACCATACCCGTGGCTTGATATATCCGTTTCCATATACAGGTTATGCGCAGTTCCAGCCTCCAGGCTTGGAAAAACATGCATAAACAGGCCTCCGCGCCCTCCAGGGCGCGGCACCTCATGTCGCAGCCCTAGCTCAATGAATGCAATAAGCAGTCTCATCCCTGAAGAAGAAGGCATTAGACGAAACACTGAGTTTGCTGGCAGTGCTATCAGGCCCTTATTCTTGATGTCCCTTATCTTGATTTGATATGCAGCAAGACAGATTTCAGATCGAGAGGGACCGTATGATTTCCACTGGAACCTCAACTTTTTTTCAAGTCGGCACGCAGAATGCTTCTTCTCCCCTCTAACGACCTGATTGTTCTCCGGATATTATCTTTTTTATTGCCTCTGTCGTCCTTTTAAGGATTGACTGCAGACATGTCGTCAGGCTCTTCCTTGTGCGGCAGGTTGGACAACAGGGCCTCCGTCGCGATGTAACGCTCATTGCAGGCTTTTGACAGGTAGACCATATTCCTGGAGTCCGCGCAACTTTTGACATCTTTTTGCAGAAAAGTGCAAAGCGTCGAACGCAGCAATTCTGAAATATCTCGCTACTCGCCTTGCACTCCAAACAATTAGGCTTATATATGACTAAAACCGACCATACAACCGGCCTTTTTTATCGTGTTGTCGATCACGGGGATAGGCCTTTTTTGTCTGCATTCCACTGGAAATCATGGGGTGCGCCCCTCAAGTTCCATTGGAAATACGGGGGAGTTCACCATAACTCTTAATATCTCCCAAGACCCAGGAAAAATTGTTAGAGGGGAATTATCTTGGTATCTATTTCGAAAGGGTTATTTGCCGATTTACTGGCGCAAGGAGGCATATTTCAGTCTAGAGATGTCTTGCGCCCTACTTATACGCCAAGCGAGTTACCTCATAGGAGCAATGAGATCAACAGCTTGGCATCCATTCTGGTCCCTGCATTAAGAGGAGAAACCCCCTCCAATGTGCTTATCTATGGAAAAACCGGCACTGGTAAAACTGCAGTTGCTAAGTACGTAGGAAAAGAACTGGAAGGAGCAGGCTTCGGAGATACAAAGTGCACTGTGATCTACATCAACTGCGAGGTAGTAGACACTCAATATCGAGTTCTAGCTCACCTGGCAAGGCACTTTGATAAGGATATTCCGATGACCGGCTGGCCTACAGATCAAGTTTATGCAGAGTTCAGGAATGCGGTGGATGAAGCAAAACAAGTCGTAGTGATAATGCTTGATGAAGTTGACAAGCTTGTCAAAAAAGGTGATGATGTTCTCTACAATCTCTCCCGTATCAATTCAGATCTGCTTCGCTCCAGAGTCAGCATCATAGGCATATCCAACGACCTTAAGTTCACAGAATTTCTAGATCCCAGGGTAAAAAGCTCTCTGGGTGAGGATGAGATCATATTCCCGCCTTACAATGCGGAGCAGATAAGGGATATCCTGGAGCAAAGGGCGAGGCTCTCCTTCAGTCCCGGTGTCCTCCAGGAGAGCGTCATACCATTATGTGCAGCTTTTGCGGCTCAAGAGCATGGAGATGCTCGCAAAGCTCTCGATCTATTGCGCATATCCGGAGAATTGGCGGAGAGAGCTCGCTCTGCAGTTGTATCCGAGGATCATGTGCGTTCTGCCAGAGAAAAAATTGAACAGGATAGAGTAGAAGAAGTTATCAAGACTCTGCCCACTCAGTCCAAGCTGGTGCTCTATAGTATAATTCTGCTGGAGGAGCAGGGCACGAGGAACATCACTACCAGCGCAGTCTATAATATGTACAAGCAACTCTGTCCTATGGTTGAGACCGATTTCTTAACCCACCGCAGGATAACCGACCTCATTGCTGAGCTGGACATGTTGGGCATATTGCACACGATTGTGATAAGCAAGGGTCGATACGGTCGTACCAAAGAGATCACGTTGAGCGTTTACTCAGGCAAGCTCAAGTCTACGTTGCAGCAGGATTACCGGCTGAAGGTCTTGAGCAGTGTTGTCGTCCCTCAACAAGCTCGTCTGGCTCTTTGAGGTTATATTAAGCGCTTTGGCTTTATAGAGATGTGCCAATGGATAGAGGGCTAAAAAGTGATACGGTGATGGGCTTTATGTTCATCATCTTAGCACCTAGGCGACTGAGCCTCTATTCATTAGGGCGAGCAAGAGGCGCGTATGCTCTGCGAAAGGATGAAGTGGCATAACGGGTCTTATCGCCGCGCATAGTAGACACATTTTTCTCTCTGTGCAGTGCCAACGGGATCAAGCTTCACAAGACAATAGCGAGAAAGTGCGCAATCTGACATGAGGATGTATTCGCCTGAATCCTAGAGGCTATAAAAATTATAAAATACGGAAACGTTTAGATACTTTGAGGGTGGGCTTGGATTGAGTGAGGCAATGACCCTGAGAATATGCCTGCTGGCGATAATTTTAATATGCTTCTTAAGCGGGGCGGTTTCAAATGAATATTTGCCCTTATCAAGATCAGTCCATCTGAAGGAGGTGTCGGCTCAGGAGGTCATGGCAGATGGAAATAATAGTCTTGTAATCCTTGACCAGGTAATTATCAAAGGCGATCTTTATTTGGATATGAATCAGTATAATCCGATTAAAATTACAAACTCCGTGTTCAGGGATAATGTGAGCTGTAGAGGAACGACGTTTCATGGGGAGGTGGATTTCGAAAATACCACCTTCCAGAAGAATGCGATCTTCAATGAAACGAAATTCATGACGAGGGCGAATTTCAATTCTACTCATTTCCTTGGAGGAGCGATCTTCAATATGTCTCGCTTTGAGGATGGAGGAACGTTTGATTTCGCATATTTTAATAATACGGCAGACTATGAGAGCGTCTGGTTCGACAAATTCGCGACCTTTTACAATGCAACATTTATGAGCGATGCCCAGTTTGCGTTTTCTCTGTTCGATGGCGCTTATGCTAACTTTGAGTCTGTGAGCTGTATTGGCGATGCCTTTTTTTACGGCAGCCAGTTCAACACCTACTGCGCTTTCTCCAACTCTCGACTGGAGAGGATTGCTGATTTTCATGCAACAAAATACTCGGACGGAGCAGGCTTTCTCCAGACGCAATTCCTTGGGCCGGCAAGCTTTGCACGATCTCGTTTTATAGCTGATTCCTTATTTTATCAGGCGTTCTTCAATGACACGGCTACCTTCTCAAATGTCAATTTCGAAGGTCCGGTATTCTTCAATGGCACTATATTTTCTCGGAATGCAGATTTCAACAATGTGCAGTTTCTCTCTCCTGCCGATATGTCGAATGCGGCTTTTGAGGGCAACCTGCAGATGAATAATACGAAGATCACCAGAATGGTGTTTGATGGTGCAACCTTTGGCAAAGCAACTATTCTCTATCTGGCCAAAGCCGATATCAATAGACTGATGGTAGGCTGGAGCCAGATTAGAGATATAATCAACTTCGATAGTGCGGCTTATCTCTCTTTAATCAAGAACTACAAGGATTTGGGGCAGAGTAGCGATGCCAATGAGTGCTACTACGAGCTTCGATATCTGAATCAGGGACACAAGCCCCTGGGCTTCTCTAAGTTTCTGGATGTTTTAGCCTGGCTGACCTGCGGCTATGGTGTGCGTCCCCAATATGCGCTCTTCTGCGGATTGGTGGTAATTATCATCTTTGCCTCTATTTACTGGTTTGGCAGGGGTGTAGAAGGATTTCATGATATCCACGGCCACCAGTTGATGATAGCTTCGTTCTTCTACAGTACCATTGCATTTACCGCCAATTCGAAGGGGCTTCCTCTGCGGGGGCGGTACAAGTACCTGGGAATTGCAGAGGGCATTATCGGATGGCTGCTCATGGCTCTATTTCTGGTGACGCTGGGCAGGCTGATCATCGGATAGATGGCTTTTGATACTGACCATTATCTTTGCCCATATGATCGAATGGGAATTACAGAATCGCATAGGGCACCCATTGGAAGGTATCATTGTCCTTCTTTAGGTTGGCTATGGTGTAAGGTACGTTTTCCAGATCGCCGGCATCGTTCAGCTTCATCCATCCGAATTCTCCTCGGTATCTCTCCGCAACTACTGGAAATGCCTGTTTGAAGGTTTGTGCATCATGAGATTCTGCCAGCAGATAGGTATAGGTGATAAGCCAGAGTGCATCATAGTCATTGGCAGCCAGAGAACAGGCATCGAGCCCAGTTTCATTGAAGATTGCTTTCTTTATCCGTTCGTACTTAGGTCCGTATATTCCTCCAATTACCGGAGAGAGGAAATTCACCGATAGTGCAAAATCCGCCGCTGTTTTATTCTGGCTTATTGCCGCATTAGTGAGATCATTGCCGTACCATCTGACCGAGCATAGCACCGGGTCTCCGGATGCCTGTGACAGGATGGTGACGATTTCATCGAATGCCGATACGTAGATAGCGATCCGGTTTTCTCCGTAGCCTTCGGTCGCATTTCTTACCTGGGAGCGCAGGAGGCTTAATTGGCTTGAAAAGTTCGTGGTCTGTGGATCATATCGGACGGCATCTAGCATTATTCTGCCATCTCCGTTAAATTCATGCTTGGTGGCGTTCAGCATGCCATCGGCCCAGAGATCTCTTCGAGCCAGCGGTATTAGCACTTTTATGCCGTCTCTTTGCATCAAGAATGCCAGCAGGTGTGCTAGTGTGGCGTCATCTGGCACGAGCCTGAAGGTTGTGTCGTTTTCGATGGCCAGAGACTGAGCCGTACTCCCGCCGCTTATCAGGATAATTCCGTTTTGATCGGCATATTCGCGAACATTTGCAAGGCATTGGCTCTGTTCCGGTCCTATAATGATCCGTATTCCTTGAGTTTGCAGGGCTTTCAGGGCTTTTAGGGTTATATCTGGGTCGGTTCTTGTATCTTCAACTACTACTTGAAGCCGAATAGTCCTGCCAAAGTCAGAAAAATGCTTGTTGATATCCGCCTCAGCAGTCTTTAGGGCGATCTGAGCGGATATTCCATAGTTGCTGCCTTCGCCATGAAGAGGCAAAAGGGCACCGATAGTTAAAATATCATTCTGAGGCGGCGGCGCGGAAGGATCTCTCTCTGCATTGCCTAAGCTTGTTAGCGCGGCAATAAAAATTAGAGATGTGATTGCCATCTTCATTGGTAAATCATTATTATTATTGGAATTTAGGTTTAACTGTGGCAATTATAGAGAATTGCCAGAATGAAAGCCGCCGATGGGATTCGAACCCATGGACTGCTGATTACGAATCAGCCGCTTTAACCGGGCTAAGCCACGGCGGCACAAAAAAACCAGAAAACCACAGACCGGCGCAAATTTAAATTTTGCGATCCTCGCACCGACCCTCTCCGGTTCCATTCTTTTGCTTTTCGATCTCCTCGGCCAGCTGGGGCAGGAAGATGCCGATATCGGTAACGAGGCCGATGGCCTGGGCTGAACCGCGGTCCATGAGCTTGGTCACAGTTGATGGATTGATGTCCACGCAGATGGTCTTGACGAAGGAGGGCAGAAGGTTTCCGACCGCTATGGAGTGCAGCATTGTTCCCAGCATTATAGTCATGTCCACGCCTCGCAGAGCTTTATCCATGGCGTCCTTGGCTTTGACCGTGTCTGTGATCACCTCGGGCAGGGGCCCATCATCGCGAATGGAGCCGGCCAGAATATAGGTTATGCCTTTTTGGGTGGCCTCATACATGATGCCCCCTTTGAGCTTGCCCTCAGTAATGGCGTTCTTGATGGATCCGCTGGCCATGATCTCGCTGATGGCATAGAGGTGGTTTCGGTGCCCTCCGGAGATGGCATTTCCCGAGCAGTCCATGCCCAGGCTGGTGCCGAAGAGCTGTCGCTCGATGTCGTGCACCGCCACAGCGTTTCCTGCCAGGAGCACATCCACATACCCTTCCCGGATAAGCCTGGCAAGAGAGAGCGCTGCGCCGGTATGAACCACCGCCGGGCCGCAGACCACGGCGATCTTTCCGCCTGATCTCTTGGTACGGACTATCTCTCCGGCCAGCTGGCGCACAAGCTCTCCGCTGGGCCTCTCTGAGCTGACCTCATTGGACATGAAGCCGAAGAAGGTCTTCTCTCGGGGCCGTTCAGGTGGCACGACCTTGACACCGCTGGTGCCGATGACCACACGCTCGCCTTTCTTGATATGGCCGATAGGAGTGCACACTGCCCGGCCATCTTGAAGCACGATGAGGCAGTCCATATGGTTGTGCTCCACCTCCACCCAGCTTCCACGGTAGCGCACATAGGTGGGGTGATTGGTAGTGGAGTAAAAGCCCCGGGGAACGACCATATCTCCAGGAGCAATGCCGGTCTTGACGTCATCCATTAGAACCAGGCGCGCTCCCAGGGCATGCAGTTCCAGCAGGATTCTATCCAAATGGGTCGCATCCTCGCCAGTGACGGTTATCTGCACATAGCTGCTGTCGTTCTTCTTCTGGCCTATCTGAAAGTTCTTGATCTCAAACTCGCCGCCCATATCCATGATCTTGTCCAGGACACGGGTCAGCATCTGCGAGTCGATAAGATGGCCTTGCATCTCGATATCTGCAATTTCGCTCATAAGCTATTGCCTTCTACCACATCTCCCCATTCAGGAGCGCCTGGGTTTTATCGTTTGTGCTCATTACCAGCTTGGTTATTCGTATCAAATAGCCGCCATCGTCGGGCTCGGGTGGCTCGAAGATGGTGCGAATGCCGCTCCTTCGCAGGTGGTACTCAAAATCTCTGGCGGTCTGCAGGTTTTTCACCCGGATCTGGACCTTTTGTACGATATTTTCTCCCATCTGGGCTCTCTTTATGGTATCAACTAACGGCAAGAGTATGCTCTCCCCTAAAGATAGAGCTCTCTTGCGTCTTTCTTCTTCCGACTCCTTCCACTCTACGCTCTGGAAGCCCTCCCGCACCGCCCGGGAGACAAAGAAGTCCAGTGCATAATCATTATAGTAGCGAAAGGCCACCGAGAGATCGCTGCAATTGGTCTTCGAGCTGGTATACTTCAGCGGCGGTACCTCGTTTTCCGGATCTTTCATCACCACTCCCTCTCGTCCCTGACGACCAAGCTTGATCACAATCTCCTTGATCCTCTCGGCAGCAGTCTCCTTGGAAAACTCTCCCAGAAGGGCTGCAGACAGAAGGCCATACTCCTCAGCCAGCTCATGCGTCCTGTGAACGCCTGAAGTTGTCCGGCTATTCTTTTCGGCTAAGTCGAAGAGATAGAAGTCAATGCTCTCCGTAGGGTAGATGCTGCTCGCTACATAGGGATTCTCCGGCCCTACCATCTCTCCGCATAAAATCCTTTGGGGATGCTTCTCGAATACCTCCTCCGGTATCTTTGATCGGGCCACTTCCGTAGAATAGGGACAGATAAATCCGCCTCTTGTGAGGGCTACAATCTCGCCGTTGATAGAAAGGATGCGCACATTATGGCCGTTCATCTTCTCCTCTACGGCCACCCTATTGGAAAAATGCCGCTCTATTGCCGCGGCGAGCATGAGAGGGCGACGGATCTTGGGATAGCCAAATGCGATCTCGCCATTTTCAAAAATAACTGTGCCGGCCTCGACCCCCGACGACTCTTTTTCAAATCGGAGCAGACGGGGCTCAGGCCAGGCTGATTCTCTGATTATGGTCTCTTGCAGGCATTGCAGCCTGCTTTCCGTTATTCCCAGTCTCTGTGCAACTCTTGCCAGATTCATCCGGTCCTCACCAGATAATCCAAAACGGACCGCCTGGTGATCATGCCCACGACCTCTTCTCTGCGATTGAGGACAGGCAAACCGCCTCTGTTCTCGGATAGAATGATCTTCTTGACCTCGTCCAGAGGCGTATCGGTATAGACGTACTTGACATCATGAGTCATCACATCTGATACCAGGATGTTGTAGATGCGTGCATATTGCTTGCTGGCAGTATCATTTAGATCCCTAAAGGCGCGAAGGGACTTGGCCACATCCTGTTCTGATATGATGCCCACTAATCGACCGCTCTCTACCACAGGAAGCCTCCCCACACCTCTGTCCAGCATCATGCGCCGGGCGTGAACCAGCCGGTCGTTGGGGTTGCAGGTTAGGGGAAAGCGCATGGCATCGGCAGCCGTGCCATTTACATTTACTGCTTTCAATATCTCTCTGGGACGGACCCAGCCCAGGATCTTCTCGCCGTCCATTACCGTCAGAACGCCGGTCTTCTGCAAGAGGACCATAGCATTCTGAACATCCATATCAGGGAGTACCTTGATTACGGCGTCCATGGTTGCGGATGCAACGTGAAGAGAGGATGCAGGCATTCCCAGGGACTTGCGCGTCCCTAAAACGCGGGCAATCTGCCTCATGGTGATTATGCCGCCCAGCTTGTCCCTATTGGTGACTAGAAGCCGTCTCAGATCATTCTTCTCCATCTGATCCAGAGCATGGCCTAGTCTCTCTGATTTGTCGATGGTAACCGGCTTGCTCATGATGTCCTTTACCTGCATTACTCCCACCTTCCAACCTCTGCGATGATCTCATCGGCAGAGAAGTAGCCAACCACTTCATCTTTGTCCATCACCGGCATGCCAATGATATTCTTTTCCACCAGGGTCTGGCTTGCTTCTACGGCTTTCATGTCCGATCTGATGGTGAAGATTGGCGAGGTCATTATGTCCTCTGCCACAAAAGGCATCTGCTTTACGTAGCGATATTGCTTTCTGCCAGCAGTACTGTCCTTTCGGGTCATCTTGATGTTCTTGGTTTCCATCTCATCCTTGGGGCCCATCAATTCGGAAAATGTAAGGCCGGAGCGGGTCACAATGCCCACTGGATTGGTGTTGTCCTCGTAGACCAAGGCTCTGCTCTGCCCCTGCACATTCATCTCTTCCAGGACGTGACCGATGGTATGATGGCGGTGCACACGGAGGATGTTTCTGCTCATCATGTCTCCTACGGTAGATTTGAGGTCCTGCTCTGAGAAATACCTGATTATATCTCGAGATGTGATCATGCCCACAATCTCGCCATCGCGTTCTACAGGCAAGCCAGATATGCCGTTTTCCATGAGAAGCTCTGCCGCCTGGGGCATGGTGGCATCTGGAAATATGGTGAGGGGTTTCTCGGTCATTACCACATGGATGGGAACTTTATCGATCGGCCTTCTGCGCCACTCTGGGGCTGCCTGGTTGAGTCGGTTGGTAATGTCATATTTGGTGACGATGCCCACCAGCTTGCCTCCGTCCATTACTGGCAATCTGCCTATGGAGTACTTGAACATCAGATTCCTGGCTCTTTGGATGTTCTCATTTCGCTCGATGACGTAAATGGGAGCATTCATGTAGTCTTTGACTTTCTTTATCATCATGCTAGAATTCCTCTGTTCTCGGCTAATGCCCTCACGTAGTCTCTCTCCGTTAGAATGCCTACTAATGATCCCTTCTCCATAACGGGCAGAGATCCAACTTCATTGTCTATCATCTTCCTGGCCGCGTGGCCCAGGTCGGTCTTCATTTCCGTAGCAAGCAGGCCTCTCTTTATCAGGCTCTTGATCGGCTGATTCATTACCTCGCCGATGTCGCCGGTAACCACTTTCTGAAAAGCATCTCCGCTGCCCATGTATTTCATGATATCCGATGCCGTTACCATGCCCATGAGGACTCCGTCCTGTACGATCGGCATGCGCCGGAATCCTTTCTGGATGATCATCCTGGTCATCTTCTCGATGGTGGTCTGGGCCGGCGCGGTAACTACGTGGGGGCTCATGAAGGACTCCACTGATAGGCCGGTCTCAAGTCCTCGGCAGAAGCGCACAAAGTCCTCTTCGGTAATTATAGCCCTGATCCGGATGTCTTCGTCGCAGATGGGAAGGCCTCCCACGTTCCTCTCATACATCAGCTTCAAGACGTCATTTAGTGATGCTTTATCGTTGGCGTAGGTGAGGCGCGTGCTCATGATCTCCGTGATATCGGCATTTATGGCGGTGAAGATGTTTCCGCCATATTTTTCTCTCAGGAGATTGTGCCGCAGTCCTCCACCCAGGAAGTCCACGACGTCCACTGAGGTCACAAAGCCAATGATCCTCTTGGTGCCCGGATCAGCTATGGGAAGCCGGGAGAAGCCATAGAAGGTCATCGTCTTTATGGCGCTCATAATGGTAGTAGTAGGTGGAACGGTGACTACATCCGGCGAGGCTACGCCCACTACATCGCTCGCCCGCTTGGCGAGACGGGAGTCGAATTGTAAAGGCCCTCTATCACCCGATCCAGGGGCTACAGGCATGCGATCGCTCTTTTGCGGAATCCTTGTTACTTCCTTTCCCGTTGTTGGCCCTTTGCTCATCTCTATTCACCAAGGTAGCTTTTGATCAGATCATTTCTGTCCACAATTCCCACGAGCTTTCCTTCGTCCACCACAGACATCCGGCCCACGTCGTGCTTGAGCATCAGCTCTATGGCGGCTCTGATGCTGTCTTGCGGCTTTACGCTAAACAGAGGAGAGCTCATGAATTTCTCTACAGGCATCTGCATCGAATCTGCGGGCTTTCTCTCGCTCTCCTTGCCTATCCGGGCTGTACCTTTTAGCATATCGAATCTTGTGATCATTCCTATGAGCTTGCCATCCTTTACCACTGGAAGGCCCGTGAAGTCTTTCTCGACCATCAGATCCCATATCTTTGTTATAGGGTCGTCCGGCCGGGTGGTTACAACTTTGCGGATCATAATATCTGATACCGGTTTATCTGGGACTTTATCCAAATCGATGTTCTTGAATACGTCCAGAAGGCTTACCACTCCTTTTAGCACTGGCTTATCCTCAGACTCGACGACGGGAAGCAGAGTCTTCCTCTCCTTGAGCATGAGCCGGGCGGCATCAAGGATATCCATCTGCCCCGTGATAGTTGGAGCCTGTACCACAAAGCCCGATATGGTCACATTGGATTTGGTTGAGGTAACTCGCAGCATGTCCTG
This sequence comes from Methanosaeta sp. PtaU1.Bin112, assembly GCA_002067705.1. Taxonomy (GTDB): domain Archaea; phylum Halobacteriota; class Methanosarcinia; order Methanotrichales; family Methanotrichaceae; genus Methanothrix. The sequence goes on along the minus strand of MVRL01000157.1, from coordinate 10,268 downwards.
GTTGGTCACTATTCCCAGTACGATGCCTTGGCTGTTCACAACCGGCAGTGCGCGCACATGGTTGTCTCGGATTATCTGACGTGCCTTGGTCAGAAAAGTGGAATCCTCGACGTATAGAGGATCTTTAGACAAAATATCTTCTACTAACATTATTACTCCCCTGCGGTACAGCAATAATGATATTCCTTACCTCTTTCCGTCCCTGCAACTCCAGCAGAGCAGCTCTCCATCCATGTTCTCCAGGTTATCGGAGAACTGGCCGCAAATCTCGCAGATTCCTCGTACTGGCCCTTCGGGCTTTTCGAAATGGATGCTCTCTTTATGCATCTCCAATAGATCGCTTAATACCTCATTTAAACCGAGGGAGGAACCGGAGACCAGATCCGTATCTGTAATTATACCTACTAGCTTTTCCTGAATGATAACAGGCAGCCGCTTAACACCGGAGCGAAGCATCAAGGAAGCAGCCTCGCGCAGGCTGGCGTCAGGTTCGATGGAGACTAAAGGAGAGCTCATGATCTCAGCTACCTTCAGACTTCTTGGATCTGTTCCCTGGGCTAAGACCTTCTTTACCAGATCCCTTTCCGTCAGAATGCCGGTGGGCTTGTTGTTGGATACTATTATCAGACTGCCCACGTTGGCCGAACTCATCTTCTTGGCAGCGCTTAAAATATCCAGCTCGGCGTAAGCAGTGATCACTGGCCTGGTCATGATATCTCGCACTGGAATCTCCGTCTCCATTGGCCAATCGTCTCCTTATAACTCTATATCCTTATCAGAGTTCTAATGATATAAAAGGCTACTGCGGCCCGATACAAATTAATGGAATTTATATTATTTTTCCATTTTATTCCCGAATATGCCCAATAATATGCTCTATTTCTTTCAGTATGAGATCCAGCCCCAGACGCGCTGCGCCCGGCGATCCTGGCAGGCAGAAGACCGGCCTGGCATGATAGACTCCTGCCGCTGCCCTGGTAAGCATGGCGCGAGTGCCTACCTCCTCCAGGCTCTTGTAGCGAAAGATCTCTCCAAATCCTGGGAGAGTCTTTTCAAAGAGAGGCTCAATGGCTTCCAGTGTCAGGTCCAGATGAGTAAGGCCGGTGCCGCCGCAGATAATAATCGCATCGGCAGTGCTCTTCTCCACTGCATCCCGGAGCACGAAGCCGTCCGGGAAAAGAGAGTAGCGGGCGGTGTATCCTGCAGCTTTGATCATCTCCAGGATCACCTTGCCGGAGAGATCTTCTGCCTGCTCTGGGGAATTTGCCGGTCCAAACTTTTCAAAGCGGGATGTGCTCGCGACCACTACATCTATGATCATGCTAAATCCTTTGTGGCCTAGGATAAAATTTTTCCCGTGAACGAATTGTAATGGAATATCTATGTCGCTCTTGGCAATTGATGTGGGAGCAGGCACTCAAGACATCCTGCTATACTCTGATGAGGTGTCCCTGGAGGGCTCGACCAAGATGGTCTTGCCCAGTCAAACCGTGATTGTGGGAAACAGGATCAATCGGGCTCGTCTGGCAGGACGGGACGTATTTCTACGCGGACCGACGATGGGGGGTGGGGCCTCTACCGCCGCGGTAAGATGGCATCTCGCCGCCGGGCTGAGGGTCTATGCCACTGCTTCGGCAGCGGCTACCATTAATGACAACCTGGAGCGCGTTGCCGCCCTAGGCGTTACGATTCAAGAGGAGGCTCCCGAGGGCGCGCAGGTCATTGATACGGGCGATATCGACATTGCTGCCCTCGCCCATGCTCTGCAGATCTTCGAGATTGAGATGCCGGCCGATATGGCTGTGGCGGTACAGGATCACGGTTTTTCACCAGAGCGATCAAATCGTCTGGTTCGCTTCGAGCATCTGACCACTGCCATTCGTTCCGGTGGAAGACTGGAGTCCTTCGCCTACCGGCAGCCTCCGCAGGCCATGACCAGGATGCAGGCAGTCAAGGCCGTCCTGGAAAGGGAAGGAATAGAGCCGCTTCTCATGGATACCGGTCCGGCAGCGATATTCGGGGCGGCTCTGGATCTGCCGGACGCTTCGCCCGCGCTGATCATCAACTTCGGAAACGGCCATACTGTGGCCGCCATCCTGGCCGATGGCCGTATCACTGCCATCTTCGAGCATCATACCTCAGAGCTATCTCAGGAAACGCTGGGGCAGTTTTTAGAGAAGCTGTGCGACGGAACATTAAAGAGCAGTGAGGTCTTCGAGGATGGAGGCCATGGGGCCTATATCGATAGCGTTCCCGGCAAGATAGAGACAACGCTGGTCACTGGGCCGCGCAGGCAGGCGTTTCTTGGCAGCGGTGCCCTGAAGGGTGCAAAGGCGGCGTCTCCCGGCGGGGATATGATGATCACGGGCTGCATTGGTCTGGTTAACGCCTGGAAGAGAAGAGAGGATTTATGGAGATAGGCAGAGGCGCAGAAGCTGTCATAACTCTGGAGAATGGAGTCGTCAGGAAGGAGCGGCTTGCCAAGAGCTACCGGCAGCCGGCGCTCGACGAGCGTGTTAGGCAGGAGAGGACCATGCGAGAGGCGAGGATTATGTCCGATGCCCGAAGGCATGGGGTTCTCACGCCCATCATTTGCGATGTATCTCGCTTTAGCCTGAAGATGGAGAGGGTTATGGGCGAGAAGCTGAAGGATGTGATCTCTAGAGAGCTATCCGAGATGATTGGCGAGACGGTGGGAAAGCTGCACAAAGGGGGGATTGTGCATGGGGATCTGACCACCTCCAATATGATCCTCACCCGCGGCAGGGTCTGTCTCATCGACTTTGGGCTGTCGTTTTACGAGAGAACAGTAGAGGCGCAGGGAGTGGATGTGCACGTATATTTTCAGACCCTGGAGAGCACGCACGACCGGCCTTCAGAACTGATCGAGGCGTTTGTGGCCGGGTATACTCGTACCTATTCCCAGGCGGACGCCGTCTTGCAGAGGGTGAGGGAGATCAAGGCGCGGGGCAGGTATCTGTGAAGGCGGGCAGTATGCAAATATATCCTCAAATTATCCTCAAATCCATCATAAGCAACTTTATCTAGGACGTGATGGATTACACATAATATAATTTTCAAGGTGATAACCCAATGGCTGAAAATGATGTCGTGTTCGTGGGCAGCAAGCCAGTTATGAACTACGTTTTGGCGGTGGTGACCCAGTTTCACAATGGCGCTAAGGATGTCAGGATCATGGCCAGGGGCCAGGCGATCTCCCGAGCGGTGGATGTGGCAGAGGTTTCAAGATCCCGTTTTCTGGCGGATGTCACTGTGAAGGGCATCTCCATCTCCACCGAGGTTCTGAATACCGAGCGAGGAGAGACCAATGTCTCAGCAATTGAGATTGTCATTGGCAAATGATATCGTCTTGGAAGCTACAGAATGACAACCACATTAGGGGTTATATCCTCGGGCAGGGGAGAGAATCTGCGCTACATTTTGCAGGAGGAGCGCAGCGGTCGGCTGCCTGCCCGGGTGGGAGTGGTCCTTGTGGATCAGCCGGATGCAGGTGCTCTTCGGATCGCCAGGGAGTATGGCGCTTCCGCTTATTTCCTCGATCCTGCTGGCCTAAGTCGGGAGGAGTACGACAAAAAGCTCATCGCCCATCTGGAGGCGGAAGGCGTGCAGCTGGTTATCCTCACCGGCTATATGAGGATCCTGTCTCCCTATTTCGTTCGCCATTACCGAGACCGAATCCTGAATATCCATCCCGCTCTGTTGCCCTCGTTCCGGGGAATGGATGCCTTCTCTCAGGCTCTGGAGCATGGAGTCAAGTGGACGGGAACTACCGTTCATATCGTGGATGAGGAGGTAGATCACGGTCCTATTGTTTACCAGATTCCGGTGCGGGTTTTGGACAGCGACACTCACGATAGCCTTAAGGCCAGAATTCAGAGGGCGGAGTACAGAGCTTACCCCAAGGCGATAAAAATGTTCATAGAGGGAAGGCCCAGGGTGCAGGGAAGGACGCTGGTCTGGCAGACTGAGGAGAAAAACTAAAGGAGAAACAGTATGGAAAATCTATGGGCTCCATGGAGAATGGATTACATTTTGAGCAAAAAGCCGAAGGGCTGCATATTCTGCGATAAGCCCGCGGAAAGCAAGGACGAGGACAATTATATTCTCTACCGGGGCAAATATCATTTCATCATCCTCAATGCTTTTCCCTACAACAACGGCCATATGATGGTCGTTCCCTACCGGCACACCGCCACTTTATCCGGCTGGATGGCAGAGGAGCAGGCGGAGATGATGCAGCTTGCCGATCTCTGTGTAGAGCTGCTCAAGATGACCATGCGACCGGACGGCTTCAATCTGGGAATCAACATGGGACTGGTGGGCGGAGCTGGGGTTGCCGATCATATTCATCTGCACATCGTGCCCCGCTGGAACGGGGACACCAATTTCATGCCTGTGCTCTCCGATACCAGGGTGATCTCCGAGGCGCTGCAGGCTACCTACAGGAAGCTGAAAGAAGCGCTTGATGAGCTAGGGAAAGATAAGAGCGGGTGAAAAGAGGGTTCCCGGGGCGGATGGGCGCTGATCAAATGGGGGCGCTCATCACGATTTTTTTTCATTTTCCTGGAACGCTCACTGCATGCCCAAACGTTCTTTTATCGCTCTGATATCTGACTGTACCTGTCTAAGAGTCATTCCATATCCTGGCTGAATGTCTCCTCTTATGTCTTTGATCTCTTCAAGTGTTTCTTCGGTGGTCTTCCGCACTGCTTTCATATCGCCTTTCATCTCTTTCATGTCATTCCTGATGTCCAGGAGCAGAGGAATTGCCTTGTTCAACTGGATAGCTGAGCAAATTTGAGCATAGCCTTCTGTCTTCGTAACATCGCCCTCATAATCCTCAAAAGCAATGCTCGATACCTGAGAATGCTGTGGCTTTCGGGTCTCTATCAATTTTTTGAAATCTTCAATAGCTTCTTCATCTCCTTCGATCAGAGCTATTACTTCTGGCTCTCTTTCGCCCGTCCTATTGCGGGCATGGAAGCCTCTGAGACCCATGTCTATGGCGTTGCTCATCAGGAAGTATCTGTAGCCTACCTCATGGACCAGGGGACCGGCAATCTTTATCTTCAGTTTCATAATCATCTCTGATATTTATTGGCAAGCTATTTGGTTGTTTCCCATTTGGCTATATTCTCAAAAATGTGCAAAGATCGCAAAGGGAATTGATTAGTTTCGCCCCGCTCAGAATAGATTTATCTTTGATGATGACTTCCTGACTACGGCTCTATGGGCACGGGGAAGAGAAGCGCAGAGCTTACAGGCGGAGGCCGGGCAATTGGCAGAGGAAGCATCTTTGATAGAAGAGCGTTATAAGAATTTTTTCAGGACAGCCACATCTGATAGCAATAGTGGGAAAGGGCATGATCCCTATCCGTTCCAGACCCGGCTTGCCACCGGCGAGAAGCTGCCGGAGCTGATCGACATTCCCACAGGCCTAGGCAAGACCGATGCCGTGGTCTTAGCCTGGCTGTGGCGCAGGCGCTTTGCCGGGGAGCAGGTGCGCCGGGCGACGCCGCGGAGGCTGGTGTACTGCCTGCCCATGAGGACGCTGGTAGAGCAGACTGAGGAGAAGGCCAGGATGTGGCTTTCTAACCTGGGCCTCTTTTCGAAGAGGCCGGGCAGCACTGAGCCCGCGGATACAGGCAATTGGAGCAAATGGGCGGAGAAGGAAGGTCCAGAATCCGATAAAACTCGCATCAGCGTCACTGTGCTCATGGGCGGCGAAGATAAGGATGATTGGGACCTCTATCCAGAGAGGGATGCGATAATAATAGGAACCCAGGACATGCTCCTCTCCCGGGCACTCAATCGCGGCTACGGCATGAGCCGGTACCGCTGGCCGGTGCATTTCGGGCTGCTCAACAACGACTGCCTCTGGGTGATGGATGAAGTGCAGTTGATGGGCGTGGGCGTCGAGACTTCTGCGCAGCTGCAGGCGTTTTGCAGGTCGTTTGGGATAATGAATCCCGTCCAGTACATCTGGATGAGTGCCACAGTAGGAGAAAAGCAGCTTGAGACTGTGGACCATCCAAAACCTCACGAAGGATGGACAAAGCATTTTCTTGATTGCGATGAAAAAAATACTCCAGAGGTAAAAAAGAGGGTTCAGGCCAAGAAGCCTTTGATGAAGGCCGAACTTAAGCTTTCCAAGGACAACGAAAAGAAGTCCTATGCCAGGGAGATGGCAGATTTAATACTATCCAAACATAAAAAAGGCAGTCTTACCCTGGTGGTTGTCAACCGCGTTGATCGTGCTCAGGAGATCTTCAAGGAGCTAACATCCAAAGACCGTACGGAAAGGCGCACAGAGAATGATGCAGCAGTACTGCACTCTCGATTCCGGGAGGGTGATCGAAAGGCACGGATGCAGCTTCTTTGCGAGAAGCAGGATAGAATAATAGTAGCAACTCAGGTAGTTGAGGCCGGTGTGGATGTCTCGGCTCACACGCTCATCACTGAACTTGCTCCCTGGCCTTCCCTCGTTCAGCGAATTGGAAGGTGCAATCGCAGAGGTGAATACCAAACGGATGCTCAGATATTCTGGGTAGACATAGAAACAAACAATGAAGAAGGCGGCCTGGTGCTGCCTTACGAATCCAAGGATCTTGATATCGCCAGAAATCTGATTGAGACAATTCCGAAAGCCAGCGCCAGTCTGGAAGCATTGGCCCAGGCAGCGGAGGGCTATGTTGAGCCTGAAGCAGTTAGGGCTGTTGTGCGCAGGAAGGATTTCATAGACCTCTTTGACACCACACCCGACCTCACGGGCAATGACCTGGACGTGTCTCGTTTTATTCGGGAGGGAGAAGATAAGGATGTGCAGGTCTACTGGAGGGATGGCTTTTCAAAGGAGGACGGACCGAAGGGGGCTCTTGATCCTGTAAGGCGGGAAGAGCTCTGTTCTGTTTCCATCGGCAAGATCAGGGATTATCTGAAGAAGCACAATGGATGGATTTGGGATCACCTGGAAGGCAAATGGAAGAGCGTGGGTGAGTCCGGAGCGGTCAACGGTTGCAGGCCCGGCCAGGTTTTGCTTCTCCATCCAGAAAACGGCGGTTATTCTCCTATCCTGGGATGGGTGGGAATTGAAGGCAAAACGGTAGCATCAGTCGAGGTCATTCCTGCAATGGAAAGTGTCAGAGCCAAAGATGATCATTCGATGAATGAGGACAGGCAATCCAATATCGGAAGTTGGGTCACACTGAAAGATCACACCGACCATGTTAATAGTGAAGTTCAAGCCCTTTCAGAGAGCTTGAATATCCCTGACCATTGCAGAACTGCGCTTTGTGAGGCTGCTATCTGGCATGATGTTGGAAAAGCTCACCAGGCTTTCCAAAATATGCTTTTGTCCGGAAAGGGAGATGATGGGGGCTTGAAATCTGGCGGCCCCTGGGCAAAGTCTGATGGCAGCAAAGGCAGGCCATACTATTGGGTTATATCAAGCAATGGAAATAAAATCGAGAGAACTTATTTCAGGCATGAGCTGGCGTCAGCTCTGGCCTGGCTGCAAACTCAGGGCAAGGTGGCGGAAGATGCCGATCTCGTTGCCTATCTGATTGCCGCTCACCACGGCAAGATCAGGATGTCGATAAGATCTCTGGATAAAGAGAAGCGTCCGAGGCAAGCCGACCGGCTCTTTGCCAGGGGGATATGGGATGGCGACGTTCTATCGCAAGTTGAGGGCATCCTGGATCAGGATCTTCCTCTGGATCTCTCGATCATGCAAATGGGTGAGGGAAGCTGGCTGGAAAGGATGACGGCACTGAGAGATCAAGAAGCATTGGGGCCGCTCAGGCTGGCTTTGCTGGAGAGCATTCTCCGCATCGCCGATTGGAGGGCCTCAGCAAAGGAAGAGAAGAAAATGGTGGTCGGATGAGTGCAGAATTAAACGACATGAATCTTATGGGCTGTGCACCTGTGCCTCTTGCCCACTATCTCAAGGCGCTGGGGATATTCAGGGTCCTAGCCGAACAGAAAGACTTTGGTGTTAGAGGCTATTGGAAAGGCGATTCCTTCTGGCTCAAAACTTCTTTGGATCGAGAATCTCTGCGATCTTTCTTTTTGGAGGAATACAGTCCAACTCCGATCATAGCTCCCTGGAATGGCGGCAGCGGATTTTACTTTCAGGAAGAGAAGCTAAAGGAAAAGGACCCTCTGACCGGCAAGAAAAAGAAGACCGGGCGGAGGACACAGCATACTGCAGCAACCAGGGCGGTTCAGGCCATTCTGGAATCAAAAGCTGAAAGGCTCACAGAATATCGCAAATCACTTGCAATCGTCAAGATCCTTGTCGAAAAGATGGGGTTAGCTAACGCACCGGACAAAGAGGAAAAAGAGAAGCTCATTCAGGCGGTACGAAATAGACTACCTGATTTGGCAATAGATTGGCTTGATGCATCTGTGATTCTGACAACAGAAAAAGCCAAATTTCCTCCACTCCTGGGAACGGGAGGAAATGATGGAAACCTGGATTTCAGCAGCAATTTCATGCAAAGGCTGGCAGATCTATTCGAATTTGAAAATGAGAGAGGAAAATCGAAAGGTCGATCCGGTTTATGGCTGGATGGGGCTTTGTTTGCCGAAAACACGGACTGCCTGATGAGCGGAATTCATATAGGCCAGTTCTATCCCGGTGCTGCAGGCGGGGCCAACTCCGTATCTGGATTTTCTTCGGACTCGCCTGTTAACCCTTGGGATTACATTCTCATGATTGAGGGAGCATTATTCTTCGCTTCGGCTACGGCCAAGCGGCTGCAGGCGAATATGCCCGGCGTTCTGAGCTACCCATTCAGCGTTCACCCCTCTGGCGTGGGATATGGCAGCGCTGCAGAGAGCGATGAGAAGAGCGCAAGAGCAGAGATCTGGATGCCGCTTTGGGAGAAGCCCGCGGGACTGTCGGAGTTGAAGAGCCTCATGAGCGAAGGGCGTGCTCAGGTCGGGGCCAGGCCGGCCAGAAATGGAGTTGATTTTGCCAGAGCGGTTGCCTCACTGGGAGTAGACCGGGGTCTGAAATCGTTTCAAAGATATGGATTTTTGGAGCGAAATGGCAAGAACTTCTTTTCGGTGCCCCTGGAAAGGATCGCAGTGAGCCGAAAGATCCAGGTAGAGCTGCTGAATGATGTGGATGGATGGCTCGACGATTTCCGAGGCAAAGCCAGATCAGACAACGCGCCATCGTCTGTAGGTCGTGCTCTGAGCCTTTTGGATCTCTCCATTTTGGCGTTATGCAGAGAGAGCAGCAATGATCAGACTCGTTCGACCCAGGCCTGGAGGGTCCAGGATGTGTTGATTGCCCTGGGAAGGTGTGAGAGGGCCATCGTCCGAAGCTCCAAATGGGCCAAAGAGGCGTTTGCGAAACCGGTGAGCCTTCTCTCCAAAGACTGGCTGATTGCGGCGAATGATCAGTCTCCTGAGTTCTTTCTGGCGGCAAGCCTTGCCTCAGTGCATGGCAGATACAAAGACCGTGAGAACCGGGAATTCACCATGTGGCTGCGCTCTCAGATTGAGCCTGTAGATCACGGAAATTTTAGGTCGTTTGATGAGACTCTTGAAAATGATGCGGTTTGGTCCGATGGAGAGCTGATCTCGGTCATGAATGATATTTTCTCCCGCAGGATTATGATGGCAGTTCGTTCCGGAGCCAGTGGCTACACCGACCAGGGGAAGATCGAGGCGGATCTCGGAGATATTGCAGCATTCATTGAAGGACGTATCAATGAAAAGCGGATGAAGGATCTTCTCTGCGGGCTGATTTTGGTTAACTGGCCTGGCGTATCCTGGGATTATATCGAACGGAAAATGCAATCTGATTTGATATCTCCCTCTGCCAGTTTTGCCCTGATCAAGCTCTGCTTTGCAGGCAGAAAAGTGCGGGATGTGTCGGTTCCTCTGGTACCCCAAATTCACAGGAGAGCGGCCACTGGAGATGGATTTGGCGCTCTGCAATTGGCAGAGAGGCGACTGAGGGGGAGCAATCTTCCTGCAGCCAAGATAAGCACAAAGCTCTCCCCTAAATTAACAAGAAGAATCGCAGCATCCCAGCTCTTTCCCATTGCAGAGGGGCAAATAGACCATTTAGCTAAAATTGTCATGAGGCCGAATGCTATTCGAGAAGATGATCAAACGGAGATATTAAGGAGTGAATGAGATGGATCTAGATATTTTACGAAATGAACCGCGCTTGCTTGTTGAAGTCAATTTGAAGCCGCTACAGGGAACCAGGTTTCAGCCTACGGGATTTC
>MVRL01000156.1 GCA_002067705.1 Methanosaeta sp. PtaU1.Bin112 | reverse complement strand
AGGCTTCAGTCAGCAAATTCCTCGCAACCGGCGCTGCCAGCCGCTCGCCGGGCCACGCGCGTGCGGGCGCTCGGGAGCGGCTGCAGCGCGGGCGCGGGTATGCGCTGGGTTTGCCGCCCGTGGGGGGCGAGAGGTGAGGCAGTTCGATCGCTTTCTTTAAGGTCCAACAAGTGCTGCCATGCTGATAAATGACCAAATATCCAAAAACTTTAATACGTCATAAAAGATTTCCTTAGAGAAGACTGCATAGAAGAGAAAATCATTAAGTTTCGCGCCATTTGGCTAACCACTATTATGAATCACATTCGTGCCAATGCTACAGATATTGATCAATGGGCTGACCGGCGAGAGGCCCAGGCCACGCTGCCGAGGCTAATAAGGCGGCTTGTTTTAGCCAGTGTAGAGCGAGTGGAACGCCTTCATTTCAGATCAGACGAAGGAGTTCAGCTCGCAGGTTGGGACGGAATTGCACAAGTTCCCGTGGGTAGCACTTATGTACCTGATGGGCTTTCGGGATGGGAATTGAGTACGAGGTCCGACGCAAAGGGCAAGGCAGATGATGATTATGAAACCCGATCTGAAAATCCACTTCCGTTGGATGCTGCAAATGCATCATTTGTCTCTGTTACGGCCAGACGCTGGAGCAACAATGAAAATTGGGCTGAAGAGAAACGACGTGAGGGAATCTGGAAGGATGTCCTGGCTTACGATGCTGACGATCTAGACACCTGGCTTGAACAAGCTCCGGCAGTCGACCTCTGGTTTTCGATATTGCTTGGAAAACGACCTGTCGGTGCAATTGACCTGAATAGTTATTGGGATGCTTGGTCGGGAGCAACGCGTCCCAAATTGATTGCAGATCTGGTGATCGCTGGACGGGAAGATAACATTCCCAAGATTCATCAATGGCTTCAATCAGGGCCATCTATCCTTGGATTGCAGGCAGATACCCATGATGAGGCTATCGCATATTTTATCGCATCCATATTCCGACTGTCGGAAAAGAAACAGGAACATATTTTTTCTCAAACAATCGTGGTTGAAGATGTTGCTGCATGGCGCCAATTGGTCTTATGCGACAGTTCTCTCATCCTTATTCCGATTTTCCCCGACCGCAGTGTGGTCACCATAGCTGTCGAAAAAGGGCACAGCGTACTCTTTCCTCTGGATCGAAGCGAGCCGTGTTTGGGAAATACACTTCAGCTCTCTCGTTTGCGCCGTGAGGAGGCAAGAAAAGCATTGGAAACTATGGGTATGCATGAGCCTCAGACGAGAGACCTGGCTGCACTCGCTAGGCGAAGCTTCGGAGCTCTGAGGCGGAAGCTCGCCATTTTTCCCGATTCCCTCACACCTGAATGGTCCAAACAGCCGGAGATCGCTAGGTCTCTACTCCCTGCGCTACTTGCAGGACGGTGGGATGATAAAAGTGCTACAGATCAGGAAACGATCTCACATCTTGCAGGATGCGAGTATCCTGCATTGCGTGAAATCCTCATCCCTTGGAATCAGAAACCCGATCCTCCCATCCGCCTAGTAGATCATACGTGGATGGTAGCTGCCAGAGAAGATGCTTGGTTGTTGCTCGCTCGCTACTTGACAGACGACGTTTTAGAGCGGTTTGAAGCCATAGCATTAGAAGTTCTGGGAGAGAAAGATCCTCAGTATGAACTACCAGTCAACGAGCGCTGGCTGGCAAATATTCATGGAAAGACGCCTATACATTCAGTTCATCTTAGAGGTGGTCTGGCCGAAACCTTGGCATTAATGGCCTCTTTAAGTGACCAGTGTACTTCAAGCACGAAATCAGGGCAAGAATGGGCAAACAGCATCGTTCGCATGATATTTGATAAGGTAACGGATTGGCAGTTATGGGCTTCTCTATCACCGTTTCTACCATTATTGGCTGAGGCGGCACCAGAAGTCTTTTTGGAGGCTGTAGAACATGATCTGTCGGCCACAAGCCCGAGTCTAATTGATCTATTTACCGATGTCGAAGACGATATCATGCAAAGCTCTCCTCATACGGGGCTCTTATGGGCATTAGAAGTGCTGGCCTGGTCGCCTGAGCACTTGGGCCAATCAGCCATTTTGCTGGCAAAGCTGGCCCGGATGGATCCCGGCGGCAAACTCACGAATCGGCCCATCAATAGTTTACAGAGGATTTTCCTCACCTGGCACCCCTGCACAACCGCAAACCTTGAACGACGATTGAGCATCTTGGATGTAATCCGGCATCGTGAACCTCGCGTGGCATGGGATCTCGTCACAAATATTCTCCCAAGCCGTCATGCTGTAGCATTTCCTACCGATAAGCCTGAATATCGCAACTGGTTACCTGAAGAAAAAATTTCTATTCCGTTTGCAGAGATATCCAAAGCCTCGACTGAAGTCGTTCATCGACTTTTAGAAGATGTTGGCACCGATGGCGACCGTTGGCATACCGTTATCGAGTTGCTCGATGATCTCCCCGAGAATGATTTCGATGCCATTACTGAAAACCTGCTTTCGATGGACCTTGAAGCCCTTCCCCAAAGTGATCGTCTCAAGATATGGAATAGCTTGCGTGATCTGCTCTCGAATCACCTCCAATTCCCTGATGCCAAGTGGGTTCTCCCCTAAGCAGCTATTGAACGGATAAGGCAATGTTACATTCGGTTCGAACCAGAGAATCCTGTACTGAAAAAAAGCTGGCTCTTTTCCATCCGATGCAATTTTCCTGAAGCAGGGCCTTCTCGTGGGCGAGAACGTGAAAATACGATCAACAAAGCTTGCATAAAGGCCGTTGAGGAACTCCATGATACGGGAGGATGGCCGATGCTGCTTGAATTGGCAAGCAAAGTCGAACACGGCTATTGTTTGGGATGGGCACTCTCCCAGAGTAAAGTATTCGATAGCCAGGAAACACTTCTCTTAATCCAAGGTCTGGGCTCGACTGAAGCAACCAGACGTGATGCTTTTGCAGGCTTACTGAACGGGCGAGCTGCTATCAAAGGGCAAACATGGCTTGAAGGTCTGCGTTCGAGTGAAACATGGAAAAGATGGACTTTGCAGCAGCGTGTTGACTACTACATATTGCTGCCATTTGTTCAAAGTACATGGGATGCATTAGAGGATGAAGAGGCTGAAATACAGCGCCTGTATTGGGCAAATATATGCATAAATGGGCGCGGTGATCTGGAACCTAAGGATTGTGAATATGTCATTCTGAAATTAGCCGAACATGAGCGCCTTTGGGCGGCAGTTGATTTCATGGCCCTTTATAAAAACAAAATGGGCAATAGTGCAAAATTGGTAGCGGAGGTACTCGATCGTGCCATCCTAGATAAGCGTACCAAAGGCATAGACTGGGGCTTTGTTGCTTACGGAGTGGGCGAGTTATTGGATCTCTTAGAAGCCTCAAATGAGATCGAAAAAGCACAAATTGCCCAATTCGAATGGTTCTTCCTCCCGTTACTTCGAAATTATAGGAGACCAAAAATTTTGTACAAAGCGCTAACCAATGATCCTGAGTTCTTTGCTGAGGTCCTGAAATGGCCATATCGGGCAAAAGGAGAGGAACCAAGTGAGCCAACCGAGGAGAAGAGCATTCGTGCTCGGCTGGGATATGATCTTCTCCGAAGCTGGACACACCCTCCAGGTGTAAACGAAGACGGAAGTGTGGACCCTGAAAAGCTGAGATCGTGGATAACTCGGGCCCGCGAATTGACTCATGCAAATGGCCGAGCAGATGTTGCTGATCATCATATTGGCCAAGTGCTCGCACACTATCCCAAAGGCATAGATGGAGCTTGGCCCCATGAAACCCTCCGTGATCTCATTGAGGATTTGGGGAGTGAAGAGATCGAGAAAGGAATTATTATCGGCATTTATAACAGCAGAGGAGTCATAAGTCGTTCCATAGGTGAAGGCGGAACTCAAGAAAGGGAAATCGCAGAGCGCTACCTTGACTATGTTCGCAAACTGAGTGATAATTGGCCACGCACTGCTCGCCTCGTAAAGAAAACAGCCGATGGATACGAATTAGATGCCCGCCGGGAAGACAAGCGGGCTGAATTGGATGAAGACCTCATGGGTTAGACCGTGGTAAAAGGCAACCAAAGACGGATGACCCGGCATTCTCGTTTTAGCGACGTTGTTTTGGATTGCAGGAAAATGGACCACAATTTTCTTGTCCCCGAAAGATGAAAATTGAATCAAGAACTGAGTTAATCTCGCCTTTGCATACCACCATTGTTAAGCTCCCCTCATACTTTCTCACACATCCTCCTCACATTTCCGACATCCTCCGCCTTCTTCTCAAATAATTCCTTATAAGCCCTTCTTCACCCTACTGCTT
>MVRL01000155.1 GCA_002067705.1 Methanosaeta sp. PtaU1.Bin112 | reverse complement strand
AAAAATTTTTAAACATAGAAATAAGTTAAATTAGTTAGGTTTTTAACTATAATTACTTCCAGAACTGCCACCATCCTTTTTCTTGATCTCCTCTTACCCCGGATTCAGGGATAACTGGCTGATGCTTTGGGTGAGCTGCGCGATATGGCTGCAAATCATTGATTCATTCCTCATTATATCCCAGCTCTTTGGCCTTGGAAAAGGCTGCATCTGCCTCTTCAGACCGATTAAGCGCCTTCAGGGTTTCGCCTCTGAAATGCCAAATAAATGCCTCTTGTGGATTGATATCAATAGCCTTGTTAAAAGCTTCAAGTGCCTCTTCATACATTAGCAGGCCAAATAGTGCAGTGCCCTTGTTATTCCAGAGAATTGCATCTTTTGGATCTAGCTCAAGGGCCTTATCGTATGCTTTTACCGCTTCATCATGCTTGCCAAGGTCAGCCAGTGCATTTCCTCTGCATTTCCAGGAGCTTGGATTTTTGGAATCAATCGCAATTGCATTATCATAAGCCTGGATAGCTTCTTCGCTCCTGCCAATGCCAGCTAAAGCCCAACCCTTATTATTCCATGCTTCATCGAACTTGGGTCTTATTGCTATAGCTCTTTCATAGGCTTGAATGGCGTCATCATGCTTTCCAGAATTGTCCAGAGCTATGCCTTTGCCGTTCCAGGCGTCCGCTGATTTATGATTTATTTCAATGGCTTTATTAAAAGCGATTATGGCTTCATCAAACCGATCCAGTCTATTTAGAGCATAGCCTTTTCCATTCCATGCTTCAGCAGATTTGGGATATAACTCTGTGACTTTATCAAAGCAGGATATGGCATCATCAGACTCCATCAATTCTAATAAGGCGGCTCCTTTATTCACCCATGCCAATTTGTTCTTGGGATCTTTTTCTATGGCATTATCATAGCATGAAATGGCTTCGTTATATTTCCCTTGATCAAATAAGTCATCTCCTTTCTTGACCCATTTGCTTGCTTCGCGGGATTTGGGGATTCTCATTTTTGTTTGATCGGAATTCTTGAAATCAATAACTTTCTGAGCTTTAATTGAAGGTGCAACTGAGAATCCAAGCTCTTCTACGTTAATGTGGCCTATTTTATCCGTTGTCTTAAGAGCAGACTCAAATCGAGTATCATAACCTCTGCTTATTACAAGCCCCTTAACAGGAACACTCTTAGCAATTCTATCTTGCACCCATCCCATGTAATTAGAGATTTGACCAAAGGTGTTTTGGCTAGCACGCACGTTTTTCAGCTCTATAACCACATATCGTTTTTTTGTTTGATCATAACAAAGCAGATCAATCCGCCCGCCATTCCCTTTGCAGATAAACTGTCTTCCGGATTGATTTGTAATCAGATCATCATATAATTCAAGATTATATCCAAAATTTTTTAAAATTCCTAAATTGCTTACCAAAGCATCTTCTAGTTCTTTCTCCAATCCTATGCTTTCCGCTATTGACTGCCGTTGTGTTTTCTCAATGAATTCTTGATATCCTGGATTGTTCAAGGCAAGCAAATTATTGAGTTTTGCCCAATATTCTGGAGATATTTTAAAATTACTTCTTTGGAAACTGCATCGAAGGGGCCCCCACTCATCAAAATAGGGATTTTGGCGAAGGTCCTTTACATGAAGGGAATGTTCGAATTTATAAAGCACTTCATAATCGCAGCCATAGTCCCACCCATGATCATTATTGTCTGCAATAGAATAAGCATCGCTCTCTGCCTGGATTAAATAGCGGATGTCTTTTTTAGGTGATGTTCTCCATAAGAGGACTAAATCCCCTTGTTTGGTTGCTTTATTGCAGGTCCACCAACCATCTGAGTCAGCCCCTAATGTAGGATCAAGATCTTCTCGATCACAGCCATCTTCATCCAGATAGTAATCAGGGCGAGTCACCCATAGCCAATATTGGCGCTCAACATCGGTCATAGCTCTCCCTCAAAGTAATCCATATCCAGTCTCTTAATTTCATAGACGGCATCAGTAGCTACGCCAATTCCATAATCGATCATGAGCTTGGCAAGTTCTTCTCCATCTATCAGAACAATCTTTTTCTCGATCCTACTGACATAGTCTTTCGCTTCTGGGGAGAACTGAGATGTTGTTATCAGCACTCCTTTCTTTGCTCTATAGCCATCTAGACTGCCCGCGAAAGCCTGCACAACAGGACGACCTACTGTGTTCTCCCATCTCTTGGCTTGCAGGTAGATTGCCTCCAATCCAAGCTTATCTTCTTTGATAATGCCATCTACTCCACCATCGCCGCTTTGACCTACGGCCTCTCCTGCATCTTTTAGAGATCCACCATAACCCATGGCGACTAGAAGATCGACAACTAGCTGCTCAAAGAATTGAGGTTGACAGCTCTTGACCCTGGTTAATAGTTCCTGGGATAAATCTCGTCTCATCTCTTGATAGCCAGCATCCATGACCTCTCTTGGTGTACGGACTACTTCTGCATCGGCATCGTCATGTTCCTCGCTTTGATTTCCATTGCGACGAGACGGTTGATGAAATTCTTTGAATTCTGCGTCTCCATGCTGCATCAGGTATTTGGCATCAATCCTGGGAGGATTCGACTTGAGGATCTCAAAGCCACGATCAGTTATCTTGAAACGACCACGTCTGGTGCTTTCTAGGAACTTTGCCTTCCTCAGATAAACGATGGCCCAAGCGATGCGGTTGTTAAATCGGGTCTGCCTCCCACTTGGAAGCATTTCTTTTCGATCTGCATCAACGATATTGAAGTGAAGCGCTAATGCGTCTGATGCATCACTTTTCGTATGCTCCTCGTGGTCTGCTGCAAATTTCAATAGCGGTAGCATGAAGCTTTGGAAATCCGGAACAGGCATTATTGAACCTCTAATAATTCATCCTTTTGGCCAACGTTTTTTCTCACAATCCCGCCCACCTTCTTCCGTCACCCCATAAAGCTCGCAGGCCCGCGTCAGCCCGCCGGTCTGCGGCCTCGATCCGGCGCTGGAGGGCGGCCAGCTCGTGAGGCGGGCGGGCCGCATGGGGATGCCTTTGCAAGAGTCGGTGCATTTGATCCACCCTGGATTTCCCTGCAAAGCCCCTGACTTGCAGGATGATCTATTGCTTTCGAATCTCTACTCAACGTCCGCGATCTCTTCGGGTGCCGCCAAATATTTTCTGTACAAAAAAAAGCTATTTGCATTTCTCACGAAAAAGCTTGCGGAGGAATTTGGTCCATTTCGATCCTAAACCCCGCCCCTTTTAAAAGCCGCGTTTG
Source organism: Methanosaeta sp. PtaU1.Bin112 (assembly GCA_002067705.1). GTDB lineage: Archaea > Halobacteriota > Methanosarcinia > Methanotrichales > Methanotrichaceae > Methanothrix. Next base: position 33,655 of record MVRL01000155.1, on the reverse strand, counting down.
GCGCAATACTCATCAAGGGATATGTGCTGATCCTTCTCTCTCTGTAGCTTGCCGTATTGCTCATCTGCATAAGCCGCCATTAAACCCTCTTTGCGTGCCATCCTATATCATCCCGAGCCGTTCTTTTATGGCTCTGATATCTGACTGCACCTGCCCAAGAGTCATTCCGTATCCCGGTTGGATGTCTTCTCTCAGGCCCTTGATCTCTTCCAGTACCTGGGGAATTGTGTCGGTATTCTTCCGCACTGCCTTGATGTCCTCACTTATTTGAGGGATCACGGTGGTATTCTCTTGGATCTTCAGAAGTAGCGGTACAGCCTTATCCAGTTGAACAAATGAGCAGAGCATGGCCATCTCAATGGTTCGTCCAACATCGCCGTCGTAGGGCTCAGATGTCACCTTAGAGACTTTGGCCAGCTCCGGCTTATTCTTCTCAATAGCCTGTAAGAAGGGCGCGATTCTGGCCTCATCACCTTCCACCAGGGCGATAACCTCTTGTTGGCCGCACTCATCCCAGTTGTAGGTAGACAATCCGGGTAGGGCAAGGTTCATGGCATTTTTTAGCAGGAATACACGGTAGCCTACATCATGCACTTTTGGACCAGCAATCTTTATCTTTAGCTTCATAGTCACTCTTGGTATGTATCGACAATCTATTTGGCTGTTTTCCCTGATTGGTTATGGATTGTAGCATTTTATGAAGTCCTGCAGGTCCTCGAACTTGAGCGGATTGGTCATCAAAGAGATTATTCTGATGCGTTGAGTCTTTGCACAATGCTATTGTCATTCATTTCATTTTCCTTTCACAATCCCGCCCACCTTCTCCCGTCACCCCGCAAAGCTCGCAGCCCCGCCCGTCTGTCCGGCGGTCTGCGGCCTCGATCCGGCTCCTGAAGCGGGCGGGCCGCATGGGGCAGCTCTCGCGGGGAATTCAGCAGATTTAAAAGGAGATTCATGCGTTCAAGCAAGTATTTTTTTTTTAAGTTATGATATCAAAAACGGGGATAGAAATCGAAGTGATCAAATCCCTTCTACCCGGCAAAACTCATCAAAGTCCATGTACTTGTCTTTCTCTTTTAGAAAACGCCTATATTCCACATCGGCATATTCTTCATCCGTGAGGACTTGGTTGGCAATTTCTGCGGCCATGTACTATCATCTCCTCTCTTTCCTTATAGATCTAACTATAATCTGAATCACCAGATCTCAGGAACATCCTGGATACGAAAATCGTGTCCCCCTCGATGAAGAACTCAACGCGATGTTTCCCGACTCTCATTCTATAAAGTGGCGGTCTCTTTCCTTTTTCTTTCAGGATATCACATTGTGGCCGGGGCGTATATGGATCTTGCCTCAACTCATTGATACGGGCCTTGATCTTCCTTGCATCAGGCTTATCGAGGCTCTTCATGTATTTTTGGGCCGAAAGAGAAATCGCTACCTTAAATGCCACAACGCTGCCTCTCGTTCATCCCTTCTTATCCCATTTATTCTTTGCGTTTTTGCCAGCCAATTCATCGTCTTATGTCTGACGTTATTCGGGTGAACTGAGCCACATTGCCGTTATTCATGGCCTCATGTCTCCTTTCACAATCGTAGTGCTTGACATTTCTGTTTAGGTGCCGCCAATTCTGCTCTCCTACGCATAGTGCTATTTGTGGTTCTCATCAAAAAGCTTGCGGAGGAATCTAAAGCACCTCAATCGCACCAGTTCGCTATCCTTCTGGCCTAATCGCAAGCATTCTCTACCATTGCCGGAGCGAGATAAAAGGCCGCAATCCAGGATGCCGAGAAGTACGCTATGAAGGAATTCCTGGCGGCCTTGCTTGAAGCATAAAACAGCACATGACTGCTATCAGTCATTTTCTCTATCTCTTATCCGCCGGGCTACAGGATTGGCTGGCTGATGCTTGAACCCGATTCTTGAAAACGGCAAATAAATTTTCTAAATGCCACGTCGAGCGCGGTATTCTTCAAGGCTGATGAACTCGCCTCTTTCGCGTTCTATGAGCGCATGGAGTTCTTCCGCCGTGGATTCATCCTCCTCTTCAAGAGCTGCGAACTCATCAAAGGGCTCATCTGTTGTTACTATGACCTCGCTTCTGGCTGCCATTGGACAATCATCTCCTCTTTATTCTCTGCGTCAGCTCTCTCCTCGCGCCCGTCCTTCACTGCTTTTCCCCCAGCTCCTCGTATATCGCCCGGAACTCGCTCAGCGCCGTCTCCAGGCTCTCCACGATCTCCGCCGCCAGCACCTCAGGCGCAGGCAGGTTATCCGAATCCTCCAGGCTCTCGTCCTTCAGCCAGAAGATGTCCAGGCTGGCCTTGTCGCGCCTCACCAGCTCCTCGTAGCTGAATGCCTTGAACCTCTCGCTCTCCTCTCTTTGGTGTCTGTTCTCTGGATTGTAGCATTTTATGAAGTCTTGAAGGTTCTCGAACTTGAGCGGATTGGTCTTCAAAGAGATTATTCCGATGTTGTGAGTCTTTTCACAATGCTATTGTCATTCGTTTCAATTTCCTTCCGCAATCCAGCTCCCCCTTCTTCCGTCACCCTGAAGCTCGCAGGCCCGCGTCAGCCCGCCGGTATGCGGCCCCGTTCCGGCGCTGGATGGCGGTCAGCTCCTGAGGCGGGCGGGCCTACTAGGGCAGCTTTTGCAGAGTGAGTGCATTTAATCCACCTCGGTTTTAGCGGCAATGGCCCGGATTTATGGGGCTCTCTGAAGGCTTTGAAATTTTGCACAGGGTCTGCAATCTCTTTGGGTGCCGCCAACATTCTGCTCTTCGTTGAGGACTAATCGCAGTTCTCACGAAAAAGCTTGCGGAGGAAACTCAAGCACCTCAATCGCATCATTTCGCACTCCTTCTGGCCTAACCGCAAGCATTCTTTACCATTGCCGGAGCGAGAGAAAAGGCCGCAATCCAGGATGCCGAGAAGTACGCTATGAAGGAATTGCAGGCGGGCCTTGCCTGAGGCTGCCTTTGCGGGAAATGCGTCTGACACGGCAGGAGATTTATGCGATCGTGCAAGTATTTTTTCTTTGAATTTTTTGGATTCTAAAGAACACAGGGAGCAGATCGGCCTTCCAATTTTTCTAGCTTTACCGTAGGCAGCTTCTATCAGCACTGGGGCGAGCGACTAGGCGGTTATCCGGAATGCCGAAGAGGTCGCCCTTGAGTAATTTCAATAAGTCTTTCTCCATTCTTCATTTCCTTGCATGTCCGTCTTCAGAATAATCCATGCTTCGCCGCCATTAGCGATTGTGCTTCCTGCCAATATGAGGCCACCATCGCTGGCCTCACGAACTGAATATCCATCATCCCAGCTTACGCCTGCAAATGTTCGATTCCAGAGTTCATTGCCTGAAGCATTGGTTCTTATAAGCCAAATATCTCCCCAACGTTCTGGATTCAATACTTTGTCAGCAAATGAATAGGTCGTTCCTGTTATTAAAAATCCACCATCCTTTGCAGGCTGAATATCTCTTCCAAAATCATCCTCTTTGCCTCCAAAGGTCCTATTCCACACCTCGTCGCCCTTTTTATCGGTTTTGATGAGCCAAACATCGCTTCCGCCTTCACCGAAGGATTCTGTGTATCCTGCTAGAACATATCCGCCATCTGATGTCTGCAAAATAGAAGCCGCAGGTATGGAATTCCCTTTGGATCCGCCAAAGATCCTGCTCCACTCTTCATCGCCTTTAAAATCTGTCTTTATTAGCCATATTTGATTCCTGTTTTTATCATTCTTTATTGTTCCATCCAATATATATCCACCATCAACGGTCTCATGTACAGAAAACCCATAATCATAGCCAGATCGTCGGAAGGTTTTTTCCCACAAGACGTTTCCATTAGGATCCACTTTTATAAGCAAAAGATAAACCTCACTTCTATCATAGCTATCCGTTCCAGGAAGATCTGTATCAGCAAAGAGTTCATGTGCAAAATCAATAGCAGTATTTAACCAGTTTTTATGATTATCATCTTCGTCTCTAATATATTTATCTGAATAGCCTGTGATAATATAATTGCCGTCAGAGGTCCCTTGAATTGACTTCCCATTGCTCCATCCGCTTCCATAGGTCTTATTCCATAACATAGCTCCATTTAAATCTGTTTTTGCAATCCACAGCTTCCTCAAATCCGTTGAAACTGTCTCACCCGTCATAATGTATCCATTGCCTTGAACGATTGTAATTGACTTAAGTGAATCGTAGTCAGGACTTCCAAAAGTTTTGTTCCATTCCTCTTCTCCATAAGAATTTATTTTTAAGATTTTAGCATCATTAGTCCAAGCAACCTTATCCGAGACCGTGGTGCCAGCGATTACGAATCCATTTTCGGCTGTTTCTTGAATTGAGTAAGGGGCATCCTCCAGAGGTGGAGGGACCGCTCTGCCTGAGAATGATAGCACCATGATGGAGAAACTGAGGATCAATAAGAAGCCTGTGACATTTTTGCTCATATGCATCACTGAGGGTAAATGTCGTAAGTAGTATATGCATCTATCCGTATTAATGGCGATAATTCTGGGTCTTTTCGAAAAAAAGCTATTCATCAATCTACCTACACAAAATCCCGCCCTCTTCTCCCGTCACCCCGCAAAGCTAGCAGGCCCGCCCGTCTGCCCGGCGGTCGGCGGCTCCGATCCGGGTGCTGGAGGGCTGCCAGCTCCTGAGGCGGGCGGGCCTACTGGAGCTGCCTTTGCAAAGTGAGTGAATTTGGTCAACCTCGGTTTTAGCTGCAGTGGCCCTGATTTATGGGACACCATATTGCTCTCGGGTCTGCAATCTCTTCGGATGCTGCCATCATGCATATAAATATAATATCCCGATGGGGCATACCTCAATATCAGCTCATAAGTCTATCATGAGCATTGCAGATCCGTCTGAGCTACGCTCCGATCACCTTGGCCATCTTTTCCTTCCAGGCCGCCACCTCATCTGCAGTGATCACATCGATCGCTCCGCCCTGAAACTCGCCTTCGACATCTCCCATCCTCTCTTCCATCCAGCCCTCGATCTCAAGATATGTGGACTTCAGAGCATCTAAAACCTCAGGATCGGCCTTCCACAATCCCCTCTGCTCTGCCTCAATCAGCCTTCTGGCCATCTCCTCCATAGCCCAGGGATTGTTCTCCTCGAAGAACTTGCGGTTCTCCTCATCCATTATGAAGGTCTTGGTGATATCGTCGAAGATCCAGTCGTCAACCTCCTGGGTCGTCGCCTCCCAGCCGTAGACCCGGCCAACGCGCTTGGAGATATCGCCTGCTCCCTTGTAGCCGTGCTGCTTCATCCCCTCGATCCATTTCGGATTTAGCAGCTTTGTCCTGACGACCCGCCGGACCTCATCAGCCAGATCCCGCACCTCGACGTGCTCTGGCTCGCGGGTGTCTCCGTAGTAAGCCTTTACATCCTTTCCGGACAGGTGCCTGGCAGCGGCAGTCATGCCGCCGTGTGTACCGAAGTAGCAGCAGCATCCGAAGAGGTCGTACTCATCGCTGACCACCTTGTTGTAGGTCACATCGACGTTCTTGAGGGTGTTTACGAAATGCTGGTGCGACTCCTTCCCTGCCACCCCTTTTCCGTAGGCATAGCCGTTCCAGTAGACGAAGATGTCAGAGAGATCCTTCTCGTCCTTCCAGGCGCTGGCGTAGACCGCCAAATTTGTGCCGGACTGATAGGTGCCCGGCTTGCTGGCGAAGATTCTCAGCGTTGCTTCTCTCCAGTCCTTGGCAGTGCCGTTTTCCAAATTGGCCAGAGTGTGCTTTCTGACGACCACCGCCTGCACTGCTTCATCGATAGTGTCGATGCAATTGGGGAAGTTGTCCCTGGTGATGCCCGAGACTCTGATGGTCAGGTCGATCCTGGGCCGGCCCAGCTCCTCTAGCGGGAGCACCTTGAAGCCCTTCAGCCGTCCGTTGGAGAGCCACACCGGCTCAGTGCCCAGGAGGAAGAGCATCTGGGACATGTCCTCTCCGTCGGCCCACATGATGTCATTGCACATCCAGAAGAATGCGATGTTCTCGGGGTATCGGCCCTCCTCCTTCTGGTGCTTGGCAATCACGGACCTGCCCAGCTTCTGTCCAACCTTCCAGGAGGTCTTGGTGGGAACTCGGTAGGGGTCCAGAGAGTAGAAGTTTCTTCCTGTTGGAAGGACATCATCTCTGCCCCGGGTGATCAGGCCGCTGGGTCCGGCCTCGACGTAACCTCCGTCCATGCCGTTGAATAGTGCCTCAATCTCCTTTGAGGCCTCCATCCGGGTCTGCAGATCGATCACCTTCTCCCGAATTGCCTTCAGTTGGCCCTCATAGCCAGCCGTGGAAAGGCCCAGGACCTCGTCAGGCTTCGCTCCGTCGCCCTGCAGGTACATATCGATGAGCTTCTTGGAAAGGCTGTCGATTCTCTCCAGAAGCTGTCCGTGCGACTTGCCGTAGCGCTCGTTTACCGATCCCTGGTCGGCCAGCAGCTCTTCCATGGATAGGCCCATCATGGCTGCGACTGTGCTGCGCAGCGGAACACCGCTTCCCTCGAAGCGCATTACAGAGTTGATGAACTCGACTCGCTTTTCGCCCTCAGGAAGCTGGCCAAAGATGTGCATGCCGGAGTCGATCTGGGTGTTTCTGACCCGGCTGAGCTGATTGTGCGCCTTTGTGACAATCTCTTCCAAAGGCATGTCGTCGGCGAGCTTCATGCCCTTGTCGAGGTTGGCAGCTTTTATGGCATCGATGAGCAGGTGCCTCAGCTCATGAGAGCGGGAGTGATCGAATTTGGCAGTCTCATATTCTCCCAGCAGCCGGTCCACCTCCAGCAGCTCATCGTAAAGACCTGACTGGGTCATCACGGTCTGCATGTGGTCTACGAGAGTCGCATAGCTGCGCCTCTTGGCGATGGTCCCCTCGGGCGGATTGTCGGCGTTGTAGATGTAAAGATGGGGAACGGTGCCGATGCAGATATCAGGATAGCAGTTCCTGGACAGGCCCACTCCTTTTCCAGGAAGGAACTCAACGTTGCCATGTGTGCCCACGTGGATGAGCACATCCGCACCAAAAACTTCCTCAAGGTAGCGGTAGGTGGCCATGTACTGGTGGGTGGGAGGGACATCCGGGTCGTGCAGGATCTTGCATACCTGGCCGTCGCAGCGAGCTCCGGCGCAGCCACGTTTGGGCTGAACGCAGACTACCGTATTGCCATACTGAACTCCGGTGATCACGATCTTGCCCTGGTAGAGCATGGCGGCAGGAATGTCGTTCTTAAGCTCTCCTGGGGGATTGCCCCAGGCTTCGCAGACGCGGTCCTTTACCCTGGGAGTGAGCGTGTTGAACCACTCTTCGTACTCCTCTTTGGTCTGATAGGCCAGGACACCACCTTTGGCCACAATCTCCTCAATAGGCGTCCAGCGGAACTCTGAGATGGCCTTTCGGTCCATGATGGTGTTAATGAGCTCCTTTCCGGTAGCCGGGACACCATCCAGAGAGTAGCCCGCTGCGGCCATCCTATTCATAATAAGTGCTACGCTCTCTATCGTATCCAGGTGCGCACCGCCGCCCACTGCGGCTTCTACTGAGACGCAAGGATTGTTGTGGAAGATAAAAGCCACTTTCCTATCGATTGCAGGCTTTCTCGCCAGATCGATCCAATTCTTAACTCTTTTGGCAAGTTTCGCGCAGCGCTCAGAGATGGGCGTCCGCTCCTCATAATCACCTTTCCGGTAGCCGGCGCTGATGATGATGGGCTCGATCATTCCCTCAAACTCCGGCATGGCCACTCCCCAGCCGATATCATTGGAAAGACCGATGCCGTCCTCCCACTCCTCCAGGGTCATGTGATTGGAGAGAACCGGCTCAAATACAGGCACGTTTAGAGCTTTGAGGAGCGCGATGCCGGTCTTATTCCCTTTTGCCTCGCCCATGTTGCTTCTGTCCTGTCCCAGGAAGAAGGGGGAGGTCTTTACCATGGCATCGATTCCAGGCCTGCCTGCTGGCACGAAGTAGTCCGAGACCACTTCTGCCATGCTCCTGGTGCCGAGATCCGCGTCCTTTACGGAATATGAAAATACCGGGATGACATTGCACCCCTCTCTTTCCAGGGCACGGATCAGCTCGTCCTCCACAGCCAGATTTCGGTTTACCCAGTAGAAACGGGAGAAGAGCAACCCTACCGTTGGGCAGTCGTCCGGCTCGTACCACTTGAGATAGTCCTCGACACTATTAAAGTGGCTCGGCGCATCCGGATGGTATGCCCCTTCCCAGGGCATGGGGGTGGGCGGTTTGGCAGTCACATCCATAGAAAGCAGCTCCCGGCAGAGATAGAGGAGCATGTTGCTGATGTTGTCTTCTCCTCCGTAGGTGAGGTAGGCATTGGCCGTGACCACAACCCTCGCCGGAGCTGATGAGTTCAGCCAGTACGATTGATCATATCCGAGGCATACGGTTGGTGTGCGCTTCTTGATCTCGCTCATCTTTGGCTCGATCTCGTCCCAGAGGGCCTCGCTGCCCCTATGGGTGAAGATGAGATCCGATTGCTCCATGGCCTTTATCGCATCATCTATCATCTCGGGCTGATCATTCAGCCGTTGGGTGGAAAACAGCCTCAGGTCAAATCCAAGGCTCTTGCAGGCCTTGGAGATGATCTGCAAATATGAATTGCCCACAAGGCAGGTGAGGATCATGATCGCTCCTTCTCGATTGAACGTCTCTGGCCCCTGGGCTGCGGCCCAAAACCAGTCTTATGCATTCTTGACATGGTCATATTTTATCACTAAATTCATAGTTTTATATGTTCCTAGTATTAACTATTTCGATTATGATGTTAATCAAAAAGAGATCTTAATTAAAAAAATTTGAGGTTGATCAGGACCTCGGCGCTTTGTCCGTATTGCTGGAAGCCGCATTCATTGCAGCTTTACCAGAACTGCTTCTTCCGGCGCATGAACAGATAGACGAAGAACGGAACTCCCAGGAAGGAAGTCATTATTCCTACGGGCAGAATCACAGGCGCCATTATAGTTCTCGCCACGGTATCTGCGGCCAGCAGCAAGAGCCCTCCCACCAGTGCGGAAGCCGGGAGCAGGAACCTGTGGTCCCCTCCGATCACCATGCGCGTGATGTGGGGGGCAACAAGGCCGATGAAGCCGATGGTTCCGGTAAAACAGATCACGCTCGCCGTGATGAGCGCGACCAGAACCATGCAGACCACGCGGGTCTTCTCTACATCCACTCCCAGGCTCTTGGCAGTCTCATCCCCCGCTCCAAGGGCATTGATATCCCACGATTTGAGGAGAAGATAGGGAAAACAGGCAACAATGACTGCAGCTACCACCCAGACCTTATCCCATGATGACCTTCCAAGCGAGCCCATCATCCAGAAGACCACCTCTTGAACCTGCTCTGCATGCCCGATGTACTGCAAAAAGGAGGTCATGGCAGAGAAGAGGTACATGATGGCTATGCCCGCCAGGATCATGGTCTCGGGTGTGATTCCCTTGTACTTTGCCAGGCCATAGATGCTCAAGGTTGCGATAAGAGTGAATATGAAAGCATTGCCTACGATGAGATACTCTCCTCCCACAAATCCTGCGCCCAGGACTATGGCCAGAGCGGCGCCAAATCCTGCTGCAGATGCTATGCCCAATGTGAAGGGGCTCGCCAGGGGATTTTTAAGAATGCCCTGCATTACCGCCCCGGCTATGGCAAGACCGATACCGCCTACTATGGCCAGAAGAATACGATGCAGTCGAAGTCCCCAGACGATCGTATCAGAAAACCAGGTGGTCTCAAATTGGCCCGGCAGGAATTTGGCTATAATGGTTGTGTATACATCAATAACGCTGATATCAGCCGAACCTCGCGTGGCCGCATAGCCCGCGAGCAGAATTATGCCGAAAACAAGAGAGATGAGAAAGAGCATCTTTCTGCCGATGAACTTCTGATACTCCACTCTCAAATCCGCGTCCGGCTTCTCCTTGGAATACGCAGACGACATTTGCTCAAGCCTCTGGATAGACAAAGACACCCTTGTTGATCACATCGACCTCTGTACCCTGGAACTGGTTCAGGTATTCTTGATATGCCTCACGGGGGCTATAGTCCTGGAAGATCTCCGGCTGCAGCCATTTTCCCAAGTAGCCCATTCCCAGATAGAATCTTCCTCCGCCCTTGGTGCAGTCCCAGGTGATCATGTAGACCTTCTTATCTTTGACTGCAATGGTCTGGTTCAGCTCGTTGCGGGAAAGAATCTCATCAACCAGGCTCTCAAGAACCGAGGTATCGCTCAGGTCCTTGTCTATTCCCGGGCTATCTTTGAGGTATTTGTATCGCACGATGATCTCCGGGTTCTTCATGGCAACGGATTCCGGATCAACCTGTTTGAATCCCTGCAAATCAGAGAATATGTTGCTGCCTCCAGCTGCTACAAGAAGGGCATTGTGGGCATGACCGGTGCCGCAGGTATAATAGGTCTGTCCGCCGCCAAAATCCGCCTCCAGATATACCCTGGGCTTATCATTGTCGGCCAGCTCCGAGACTTGGTTCAGGTACTTGCCAAGCTTTTCATCAAAGAACTGATTGTATTTCCGGGCCTCCTCCGTTCTATCGAGCAGATAGCCCATTTTGTTGATGATATCGGTGTATTGAGATATGTTTCCTGAATCCAGACGGATCACGGTTGTATTGGTGTCCTTAAGATTTTGATCCAGATCTTCCTGTTTAGGGCTGCTCATGTAGGTTATGACAAGATCGGGATTAGTCTTAATTAATGCTTCCCAGTCCAGCGAAGATGTCGGAGAGCCGATGTTGACCAGGCCGGAGCCATCTGTATAGAGGTCTCCGCACCCCTGTTCTCTGCTCTGCACAACATACTTGCTGGCAGCGACAATCCTGTCTGTGCAGTTGAGGGTGCGCATTATCTCATAATCTTCTGTGGTCAATACTGCGATTCGCTCGATGGGCTTATAGATGGTTATCTCGCTACCAGCAGAATCATTGATCATCCTGGGATAGCTCTCATGAATGAGTTTGATCTTCTCAAGCTCAGCCGAGCTGATCTTTCCATCTCCCAAATCCTTTTCTGCCGCCTTCAGCTCTTCTGCAGAGATGATCCTGTCTCCGTTGGCGTCTCCCGGAACCGTTACATCCAGATAGGCGGCTGCCAGCCCCAAAGAGGTGAACACGCAGAAAAACAAAACTGAACCGTAAATCATCTTCATAGATATTTCCCAAATTCGAATTTTAAAGCCAAATTATGTTAGGTATACACATGTTAATAAGTCTTTTGGTAATAGTATTACTAGATCACAATAGGTTTTATTTACACTATATATATGCACTTGTATGCTGCGACTAACTCGATGAAGAGCAGAAAAGGGAATCAATAACTCTTTTAAATTAGCCATTTATCCGAGTGCATTGGTTTATTATCAAAATAGAGTTGTATACACTAAATGGATGCAAATTTATAGTAGGATATAGAAACTGGTTCACACAAATAGCTTAAATAAATAGAAAAATTGCTACTTATTAATACAATGTAAAGTCTTAAATACGTAAACGATGACCTGTGAAACGGAGATATAAATGCATCATCTTAAGAGAAAGACCATACCATTTACAGCCATCGTTGGCCAGGACGACATGAAGTTCTCTCTTATCTTAAATGCCATCAATCCTCGCATAGGGGGCGTGCTGATCAGGGGCGACAAGGGAACCGCTAAATCGACTGCTGTGCGCGCTTTAGCGGATCTTTTGGAGAATATCAGAGTTGTAGAAGATTGTCCGTTTAATTGCGATCCCGAAAATCAAGAAGAGATGTGCGATCTGTGTTTCGAGAGGGATCAGGCTAACCGGATAAAGGGAATTGAGAAAAAAACGCCTGTTATCGATCTGCCGCTGGGTGCTACTGAAGATCGAGTAGTCGGCTCATTGAATGTGGAACGTGCCATCAAGGAAGGTATCAAGGCATTGGAGCCGGGCATTCTAGCTGCAGCCAATCGGGGCATTCTATACATAGATGAGGTCAATCTCCTGGATGATCATGTAGCCGATGTGCTATTGGATTCTGCTGCAATGGGTGTCAATATAGTCGAGCGGGAAGGAGTATCAGTGGCTCATCCCTCCAAGTTCATCCTGGTTGGAACCATGAATCCTGAGGAGGGTGAACTCCGGCCCCAACTGCTGGATCGATTCGGACTGCAGGTGAGCGTCGTCGGCATTGAGGATGTAGATCAAAGGATGCAGATCGCCAAGATGGCAGAGGCCTTTGACTCCGATCCCGACGGCTTCATGGAACTGAGCCGAAAGAGTCAGGAGGAGCTGAAGGAAAAGATATCTCAGGCCCGCAAAATCCTTCGGAATGTGAGCATGAGCGATGATCTTCTCAGGTCCATTGCTTCCACCTGCATCGACCTGGGTGTGAAGACCCATCGAGCGGAGATTGTCATCACCAGGACCGCAAAGACCATTGCTGCCTTTGACGGCCGGACTGAGGTCAATGGAGAAGACGTTAAGAAGGCAATGGAGCTGGCTCTGGCTCACAGGATGAGAAGCAGGCCTTTTGAGCCGCCAACTCTGAACAAGGAGAAGCTGGAGAAGTCCATGGCTCAGAATCAGCCGGAACATCAGCACCAGCATCAAGAAAACAAGCAACAAAAAAAAAATGAACAGCAACCCCGAGAGCAGGACGAGCAGCAGGACACAAATCAAACCCAGGCCTCCGAGCCTCAGGAGCAGGTCTTAGAAATCGGCGAGCCCATTGATATCCGGGCCATAAACATGCCCCGCAAGAGAGACAGAATCGCCCGCCGCAAGACCTCTGGCCGGAGAATGAACACTCTTGCGTTGCGAAATCGGGGAAGATACCTGCGCCAGAAGATGCCGCAGGATGGGAAAGACATCGCCATCGATGCCACCATTCGAGCTGCTGCTCCCTATCAGAAGGCCAGGATCGGCCCCAATGCCATCAGAGTGAAGAGCGAGGATATCCGGGAGAAAGAACGGGTCGGAAAGACCTCTGCAGTCGTCCTTTTCGTGGTCGACGCCAGCGGGTCTATGGGTGCCAATCAGAGGATGCAGAGTGCTAAGGGTGCCGTTCTATCCTTGCTCATGGATTCCTATCAGAAGAGGGACAAGATAGGCATGGTGGCCTTCAAAGGAAAAGATGCCGAGATCATTCTTCCTCCCTGCTCAAGCGTCGATCTGGCCTTGAGCCGCTTGCGAGAGCTTCCCACGGGAGGCAAGACGCCTCTGTCTGCGGGCCTCTCCCGTGCCTTACAGATACTGCAAAGCGAGCTGAGGAAGGATGAAGAGACCAAACCCATGATGATTCTCATCTCCGACGGCAGGGCAAATGTGGGAATGGGCGGCAAGATCAAGGATGAGCTGATGGAGATCTCAGAGGGGGCCCGCAATCTGGGGATCCATACTATCGTCATTGATACCGAAGTTGTGGATAGCTCCTTCATGGACATGCGGCTGGGCTATTGCCATGAGATCGCCGAGAGGTGCGCCGGAAAGTACTACCCCATATCCAGCCTGAGCACGGAAGCTCTCTACAGCATTGTAAATAACGAACAAAAGACTTTATTCAATAAGATGAGCTCGACGATAAATCAATATGCGACAACATAAGAGGCATTTATGAGCAAGATGATTGAGATATCAGGCCTGAATAAGGACTATTCCGGAAAGAAGGTGATTGACGGCCTGGATCTGGAGATCGAGCATGGAGAGCTCTTCGGATTCCTGGGACCGAATGGAGCTGGCAAGACCACAGCCATTCGCATTCTTACCACCCTTACCAAGCCATCCTCGGGAATGGTGGCCATCAACGGTATCGATGTGGCCCGAGAGCCCGCGAGGGTCAAGTCCGAGTTTGGCATTGTTCAGCAGCACCTCAGCCTGAATCGCGATCTGACTATCGGCGAGAATCTGGAGCTTCATGCAAGACTTCATCATCTCTCCAAAAAGGAGCGATCCGAGAGGATAGCAGATCTTCTCGATTATGTGGAGCTATCCGATCACATCGACTACCTCATCGATGATGTCTCCGGAGGCATGAAGAGGCGGGCGATGATAGCCAGAGCGCTCATTCACAGGCCCAAGCTTCTCTTTCTTGATGAGCCGACGGTGGGATTGGATGCTCAGACTCGACGCAAGGTATGGGAACTCATCCGCAGGATGAATGCCGATGGTACAACTGTCTTTCTCACCACGCACTACATTGAGGAGGCTGAAGCTCTCTGCCAGAGGGTAGGTGTCCTTCATCACGGCCGGATTATTGCCATAGGCTCTCCGCTCAGCTTGCGGCAGAAGCTGGGATTGATTGCCGTGGAGATGAATTTGAACGGGAATGCAACGGAATACAGATACTTCCCTGATAGAGCCCAGGCCGCCAAGTTCATCAAAAGCTTGCCGGATACTGAGAGAGTTGTCATGCGGGAATCAAATCTGGAGGATGTATTCATAGAGCTTACCGGCCAGAAGGTGCTGGGAGGAGTAACATGATAGATGCCTATAGCATCCTTTGGGCGGATCTCATGGCCCTGAAGCGCCGCGGTCCCAGGTACCTCATTACCACTCTGGTCAGTCCCATCCTCTATCTTGTGGCCTTCGGATGGGGCCTGGGTCGGGGCATCAATCTCAATGGAACCAGTTACCTGGAATTTGTCATACCGGGTATCATCGCTCTCACTGCCATGACGACCAGCTTCAATGGGGCAGGCACGAGGCTCAACGTCGACCGCCTTTACTTCAAGAGCTTTGATGAGTGCCTCATGGCTCCCATTGGCCTGACATCCCTTCTCCTGGGAAAGGCCCTGATCGGAGTGGTGAGGGGCCTTATGAGTTCGGTTGCCTTTCTCGTTGTGGCCCTTTTGATTGCGCCTCATATTCACATCAGCCCGCAATTTCTGCTCGGCCTTCTCCTCACCTGCCTGGCCTTCGCTTTTCTGGGGGTTTTGGCAGCGCTCCTGGCAAGGTCTCATGAGGATATGGCGGTCTTCGGAAGCCTGATATTGATGCCCATGACCTTCCTTGGTGGAACGTTCTTTTCACTATCTCAGGTGCCTCTGGGGCTCAAGTATGCTCTCTACCTGCTTCCTCTTACCCATTCCAGCCTTTTCCTGAGAGCCGCAGCACTGGATCAGCCTCTGCCCTGGGGATCATTCCTGGTTCTTCTCGCATTTCTGGCGGCGTTTCTAGTTGGTGGGATGATGACTTTAAAGAGGATCAGCATTTAGCGGATCGATTGTTAAATTGATGCATTTATTTTTCTAAAATTAATTTTTTAAAATTCTTGCGAAATTTTATTTCGGCCAAAATCCTTAAATCAATTTAATATTACTATAATCCAACAATTTTGATTTGTAATCAGGCAACGCAAAGAAATCTCTATCGTTTGAAGATCTTGGTAGCTAAGATCATCACTGCGAAAATTGGGTGGATAAATAATGCTTAAGAATGCCATTAACGGGTTTTTTTCCGGCTATCTTGGGAGATGCAACAAGGCAAAGAAGCGATTTGATTTGCAGGATTCATCAGGCTTTCCAGTCAGCTTCAGCGGCAACGAAGTGCGAGAGGAAGTGCTGGAGTTTCCAGAGACGCAAGCCTGCAAGTTCTTCGAGCAATGTCAGTTGGTAGCTTGTTTTCATCCTGGAATTGATACTGAAATTCTGAGGAGTAAAAAATATAAGACATATACGCGATGAGCTTTTGGCAGTCTTCAGTCTCTTAATTCCTGTGCAAAATCAGCGAAACGCCACTGAGATAGAGAAGGGCGATGATAGCCGGCTGATGGATCAGATAAATGGCCAGCGAATTTCTGCCCAGAAAAGCCAGAAATCCGGCTGCAGGAAAGGCGGAAAGATCGGGCAGGGAAAAGGCGCGCCTGTATCCTGGATACAGTACACAGCCCAAGCTCATACCTATTAGAATTACCCCAAACCAGGGAAAGACTGGAACATAATCGACTGAATAAAAGCCTCTGGGAGCCAGCCCCAGCCAGAGCAGCCAGGGAAAGCCTACGCGAACCGTTTCAAAGTATTCTCCTAATATTATAAACAACAAGCCAAAGATGAAGTTTTCTTTTTGCAGCTGGAGAAAGGGATAGGCCAGCAGCAGCGAGAGGCCGATGAGGTGCAGCACCCCGAAGACGATGAATCCCCTGCCGATAGCAAGATAGGTGACGAGAGTTATGCCTAGAGCCAGGCCCAGAATCCAGGCGCTCCGTTTCAGAAGGTGTTGAAAAAAACTATCTTCTTTTCCCAGAAGCCTGTAGCGAGAATAGCTCAGGGTGATAGAGATGCCGACGAGCAGGAGAAAGAGCGAGGCGGCTGTGCGAGCCACCCCCAGCGGAAAGCCCGATGAGACATCGATATCACAGACTTCAAAATAGTTGAGATCAAAAGCCAGGTGATAGAGGACCATGAGGAGGATGGCAGAGCCTCGCAGCAGGTCCACCTCCCAGAACCGGGCCTGGGAACCCACTCGTCTTCCATTTCTCTCTGCAATTGCGGGATTGCGGCCTGTTCTGCCATCATCTTGGGCATTCAAATTGATCTCAGTTCTATTGGCTTTTGTCTCTCTTCAATGTACCGATCATGTTCCTTTGATCTCTTTGAGCTTTTCCTCAACGCCCTCCAATTCGCTCTTGAGCATCTTGCTATACTCTTCAAGCTTCTCAATTTGTTCCCTCTTGCTCAGAAATTTTCTTCCTCCACAGCCACAACCGCACATTCCCTTATCCGATGGCTCTCCGCAGCCACAATCGCACTTTTCCTTATCCGATGGCTCATGAGGGATAATTTGGGCCATATGGCTTGCGTGTCTGCCATGCATTTCATCTTTGCAGCACATCCTATCTCAAACCTCCGAGATCCAACTATCAATTGGAAAGTATTTAAGCTATCAAGTTTATAGTATCATAGTAGCTATTTGCAAGGAAAGTATTGGCATGGATCAGGAATGCAAACAAATGTGCCTATGTCCACTCAAAGGCATTATAGATGTCATCAGCAAGAAATGGGCTCTTCTAATTATAAATGCCATCGGAAATCACGAAAGGCTGAGGTTCAAGGGGTTGATGGATGCACTATCCGGCATAAGTCCAAAGACGCTCTCGGATACCCTAAAGGATCTAGAAGCGGAGGGCTTGATCAAGAGGGAATCCTTCGATGAGATACCACCACGAGTTGAGTATACGTTGACCATGGACGGACGCGATCTCAGAGAAGCTATCATACCCCTCCTGAGATGGACCGATACCAGAAGTTCCAATAATCATAAGTGCAACGCATTTTGCGGGAGGGCCCCGGATCATATAATAGGCAAATAGGATATAAAAACTAAAAACAAACAAAATAGGAAAACTGATAGAAAAGTCGAAGACCCTTCTACCGATTTTTTCTTTTTTCTATTATGCCATTATTGTGAGTATTTACAGCTTTTCGACCTTGTCAGCCTTGGGGCCTTTCTCGCCCTCAATGACATCGAAGGTTACCTTGTCACCCTCATCGATAGTGACGCCGGGCTTCAAGCCAGTTACATGCACAAAATAATCCTTTCCATCGTCGCCTGCTATGAATCCAAAGCTCTTTACTCTGTTGAAAAACTTTACTGTTCCAGTTACCATTTTTTATTCCTCTGATTAGATTAGCATGTCTACCATGATCTTCCTGTACTTAAAGTTTCTGGCTGATCCCTCAAAAGCATACCACTAGACAATCTGGAACAATCGAATGCTGTCGTATTTTAGGGAAAATGTTTTATAGAAGATCAAATACTGTGAACATGAGAATTCGCAAAATATGCAATTACTGGAGGATTATCAAAAATGGCAGGAATGGGCGGATCGCCAATTATCATTTTAAAGGACACCCGGAGAGAGTCGGGCAAAGATGCCATCTCGAATAACATCATGGCTGCCCGCGCCGTAGCCAATGCGGTGAGGAGCACCCTGGGTCCCAAAGGCATGGATAAATTGCTGGTAGACTCCATTGGGGACGTCACTATTACCAATGATGGCGTCACCATCCTAAAAGAGATGGATGTACAGCATCCTGCGGCTAAGATGCTTATTGAGGCTGCCAAAACCCAGGACAAGGAAGTAGGCGATGGAACCACTACCGTGGCCGTGCTGGCTGGCGAGCTGCTCAAAAGAGCGGAGATGCTGATAGACCAGAAGGTTCACCCTACCATGATTGTGCAGGGGTACAGAATGGCTGCGGAAAAGGCAGTGCAGATTGTGAAATCAATCTCCATCGATGCCTCTGAAAAAGATCGCGTTCTTCTGGAGAAGATTGCCGAGACTGCCATGACCGGAAAGCTGGCTGAGTCTCCGGACAGCAAGATGGCCAGTTATGCCGTTGACCTGGTCCTCAATGCCGTTGAGAACTACGGCGGCAAGAAGAGCTTTGATATGGATCGGGTCAATGTGGAGAAGAAGGTGGGCGAGAGCACAATGGATTCACAGATTATCGAGGGCATAGTAATCGATAAGGAGATCGTCCATCAGAACATGCCCAGAAGGGTCGAAAATGCCAGGATTGCTCTTCTCTCCACACCGATTGAATCCAAGGATACCGAGACAAAGGCCGAGCTGCAGATAACATCCTCCACTCAGTTCCAGCAATTCATGGAGCATGAGAAGATGAGAATTAAAGAGGCCGCCGACAAAGTGATCTCCAGCGGAGCTACGGTGGTCTTCTGCCAAAAAGGCATCGATGACCTGGCCCAGCATCATCTGGCCAATGCCGGAATTTTGGCTCTGCGTCGCGTCATTAAAAAGGATCTGGATAAGCTGGCCAGAGCCACGGGTGCCACTATTGTAACCGGCCTGGACGAGCTCAAGCCAAGCGATCTGGGTACTGCAGCCCTTGTGGAGGAGAAGCGCCTGGGAAGCGGCATCATGACCTTTGTCACCGGCACCCGGAACCATTCTGCCACCCTGCTGCTGCGCGGAGGCACTCAGCAGGTCCTTAACGGCCTGGAGAGGGCCCTGGATGATGCGATTCACGCCGTGGCCGATGTTGTTGAGGATGGGAAACTGGTTGCAGGCGGGGGCGCTCCTGAGATTGAGCTTGCCATGCGCCTGCGTGAGTATGCATCTTCTCTGAAGGGTCGCGAGCAACTGGCAGTCATCAAGTTCGCTGAAGCCGTGGAGATAGTACCCAAGACACTGGCTGAAAATGCCGGCTTTGATGCCATCGACAAGACTATCGAGCTGAAGAACATGCACGGCATCAACAAGAACAATGGCCTTAATGCCTATACTGGCGAGATCCAGGATATGTTAAAGATGGGCGTCGTCGAGCCGCTGCGCGTCAAGGTCCAGGCACTCTTATCCGCCACTGACGCAGCCTGCCTCATATTGCGCATCGATGATGTTCTCGCTTCAACCAAAACGCCACCACCCCGTGGTGCAGGAGGAATGCCTCCGGGAATGGGCGGAATGGGTGGTATGGGTGGTATGGGCGGCATGGGAATGCCACCCGGCATGGGTGGAATGGGCGGCATGCCACCAGGGATGTTCTAGTGCAGGAATTATCCCAAATTTTTTCAGGCATTTTTTGGAAATCTTTCCTCAGACAATATTAAAATAATTCAGAATATTATTTGTATCAACCAGGCTTCCTGGATGGAAGTCATTGCGTATTGATTACATTATCTTTATATAACTTGTGGGAAGATTTTCTTGAGAGGTCGATGGAATTGGAGGGCTACTTGATATGGCTGATCTTTCTAGCGTTGGCGATATTATCAGTAAGCATTATAGAGCTCCAGGAAGGCAGGAATAAGAGGCTGCAAGAAGACCGCAGGCTGCTGCAAAAAGACCTTCTCCTCTGGCAGGACAGGCTGAGGCAAAAAGAAGGCAGCATTGATCTGCTGCAGCGCAAGTTTTCCCAGTTGCTCAAATGGAGAGAAAGGGCCCTGGAACTGGAAGAGGAGCTCAAAAGGGCCAAGCATACGCAGGATTATGCCTCTGCCCAGAGACTGCAATTCCTGGAGGATTTTGTCGACAGGTCTCAAAAAGGGTCCGACATTCTCTTCCTGGGTACCTCTCCTTCCCAAGGGGGGCACAGATTCGAGGACCGACTCTGCCGCATGGTGCAAGATGCCCAATTTGAGATAGTGATCGTCTCACCCTGGATAAAAAAGCAGACATGGAATAAGATCAAAGGGCCTTTGCGCAGATTCTCTCGAAAGGGAGGAACCTTGAGCGTATTTATGCGCGGAATCGATTCGGACTACTCCCAGGGACTGAGCGATAATTTGCAGGAGGAGATCTTGGAGTTGGGGGGAGAGGCTATTCTGGTGGACCTGCTTCATGCCAAGATCTACATGGTGGACCGAAAAGAGGCCATAATAACCTCCGCCAATCTCACCAAAGGGGGCACAGAGAGCAACTACGAAGGCGGAATCTGGGTGAAGGATCCCATTGTTTTAAGAGACATATGCGAGTTTCTAGAGGATATTCGGAGGATCGGACTGCGGTTGGCTGCATGATTTTTCCGCATGATTATCCACTATGCAGCGACCGCAGAGGAACGATGTAGGGCCTGCCCAGAGCGTTCATGACTATGGCCTCTATGCCAAAAACTCGACTGATGTTGGCCTTGCTGAGCAGAGCCTTTGGTTCGCCTGCTGCATAGACCTTTCCATCCTTAAGCATGACCAGTTTATCAGAGAAACGGGCGGCTAAATTGAGGTCGTGAATAGCCATGACTGCTGATATCTTCTTCTCTTTGACCAGGCTACTTACCGTCTCCATTACCTCTAGCTGATGAAGCATATCCAGATTGGATGTCGGCTCATCCAGCAAGAGGACGGCTGGCTCCTGAGCCAGGGCACGGGCGATGAGCACCTTTTGCTTCTGGCCTCCAGATAGCTGAGAGAAGTCGCGCATGGCCAGGTCCCCGAGGTGGAGCCTCTCCAGGACCTCAGTTACCTTGTCCAGGTCGTAATCGGTTACCCTCCAGCCGATATGAGGTCTCCTGCCCATGAGGACTGTATCAAAAACAGTAGTAGCAAGTGGAGTGGAGCTGGACTGAGGGACATATCCTATCTGTCTGGCTACCTCCTGGCGGCTCATATTCTCCAGTTCCTTGCCGTCAAGGAGGATGCTGCCCATCGGTTTGAGGATGCGATCGATGCACTTGATGAGCGTTGTCTTTCCCGAGCCATTCGGACCGACCAGGCTCAAGATCTCGGAGTTCTCAACAATGAGATTTAGATCATCAAGTATTTTATGGCTGTTGTAGCCAAATGTAAGATTCCTTATTGTAATATTTACCAATATTCTTACCTCCTTATGGCATCAGATATCTGCATAGCGATATGCTATTCGGATTTTTAACTTTGCTCAGATCTGCGCAGTCCGCTGAACCTCAAGTCAATCCGCGCAATATATTTGGTAATAATACTTTTTTATGATATAATACTTGGTACTAATCTGCATTTATTAGCATGGAATATTTGTTTAATGACTGCATCTCTTGCAATATCAAGTCAATAATTCATGATGCAATTATTGCTGATCATGGTTGCGATAGTTTTTTTAGCTTCCCTTGATTGGATCTTCTGCGGATGCAAAATCATCCTCTTTAGACGAAGTAGGATGAATCGTGCTCCTATTTAAAACAAGTAGGATGAATGGGGATATTCCTCTCTGTGCAATTCAAACGAAGGGCGTGGAATCGGTCGCGAAAACCATATTTATTCCTGAAGATTGATCAGAATTAATAATTAGGAATATGCCGGATACAGGGCGGCGCCTTTTATAGGATTCATACTAATAGCAAAAGATTTATTACTATGTACGATGATGGCAGAGATGTGGGCGAGAAGTGCAACAGCCTCCTTTACCTTATTGCTCTTGCAGCGCTCACTTGCCAAAAATGGATGAATGATGTGCCCTGGCCATCTGCCATTAGCCGCCCAGAGGAGTGCGGCTTTGGTCGGGGCGCTCCTCTTCTGTTACAGCATCATTGTAGAGCCTGTGTCTTGGGGATAAAGTCCAAAAAAATGCTCCCCGTACGATATTAGGATGTCCAAGACACTGACAGATCATGATCCATCTTTGCCCTGATTTGGGCTGGTGATGGACCCGGACTTCAATGCGTTGATGTATAGAGCCCTGCCCCTTTGAGGGGCAAGGGAGGAAGTCAATGCTTTTCTATCTTGATCTCAATTCCTTTCCAATCCTGGCCGACGCCCCGCAGAGATTCAGCCATGGCCGCAGCCGTATTGCCGATGATCTCCTGGGTAAAGGCATTTAAATCGATCGCCTTCTCATCAACCTTAAGCGATACTCTCATTTTTCCTCTTTAAGCACCGCCAAATATCGCTATGGGCGGAGTATAGACGGATGGGGCGGCAGCAACTGCTTGAGGTAGGGTAAAGACAGAGCCTGCCTGATTTGTCACATTGCCATTCTTAACTGAGAACATGGGTGTAACCGTAACCGGGGCGGCGCCCTTAATCATGGATGCATTTGCGTTGGTTTGTGTCTTCTTTCCCAGTGTGCTGAGATCCAGCACATTTGTATCCTGTTTGCCTCCCAGACTGGTTGGCGAGATTGTCGGCATTGTGGGCGAGAGCCTGGGAAGTGTGACTGCCTCTACGCTCGTTTTTTTGCCTAATGTGCTCAATTCCAGAACATCGGCAGCGCTGGCCGTAACTGCCGCGCTTGCCAGGAGAATCGCAACTACGAATAATGTAAGAATCAACTTCATTTCCTGAACCTCCTTACTCTAAAGGGTTGCGCAATCATATCCCTTTTTTCAGCTACTTGGGCTTTAACCATTTATTCTTTTTGCTTATATCGTGGTCATTAGACTCAATGCCGATGATATCCTTATTGGAGGTAGCTGGCAAACATTCAATGACAAGAACTCTTGATATAATCTATTCCGGTATGCATTATATTTGATAATTATATTAAATTAATAGTGATATATGTTTTCACCTGATCTTTTCGTTAATGTATCGTTTTATTAAATTTCAGTGAAACACAAATGAATATTACTTAATTAAAAAGAATAGTTTTAAATATAAAGAACGACTTTAATGAATTGGGCGAAGAACGATGGAAGAATTAAATGATGTATCTCTTCCATTACCCCCGAGATCTTCGCCTCATTCCTTCTGATCTTCTCACATCCCCTGAATTTTGCAAAAAAATCAAGCCGATTTGGTGAAGGCGTTTAGGGCATTTGCGAATTTATTGCATGAGCCGCTTGAGCAGGGGCTGGCAAAGATTTGACTGCTTGCTATAGGTAGGCTGGCGCTCTGTGCTTTTAAGCAGTCTCCTTCCTGGCATGGCTCTTTTGATTTTGTAGCATCCCGGAAGAGAATTCTCCGATTGATCTCAAATGATCCGAAATACTCCTCAAATTCCTTCATGCTCTTTTTGCCGGGCACTATCTGCTTGGCGTCTATCAGGTAGTATCCGGTGAAGTTGTCTGCCGTCTTGAATTCCGCGTTCTTCTTTAGAGATCCCGTCTGATGCAGGACAAGATCCTGGCTTTTAAACTCCATCTGCGAGACATCATAGCTCTCCTTGACTTTAGCTCCTACACCTCCGAAGACAGCAGAACTCTTGAAGCTCTCCGTTCCTACAAGGGCATCGCCAAGAGAGACTGCATTGTAGTTATCAACTGCATCCTGTTCGTGGAAATTGGCATTCTTGCCCAAAGCCTTGTCCACCATGTATTCGTTCTTTACCAGGGCATCCACGCTGCCGGAAAACAGCACATTTTTGTTGGACTTGATGCCGGAGTTCATGCTTCTGAGGTCTTTATTTATCTGAAACTGGCCGGAGCCGCTTACAGAGGTCTCTGATGCGTAGTCGTACGCTTGGACCCTGAATATTGCAGGGGATGATCCGGGGCTGCGGCACCTGGCTGAAGCTTCCACCTCGAACTTATACTCTCCGGCTGTCGCGCTCTCATCAGGCAGAACTTGCAGGGCCGCGGATCTGGAGACTCCTGCCGGGATGACCAAAGAGGTCGTCGTCCAGCTGAACCATTCGAAGGGGCAGCTCTCCGGCTTGATATTGGCCTGTGCCTCAACCTCTGTCATACCATTGTTGATTACGGTAACCATGAAGTCCAATGGTTTGCCGGGAGTTGTATACCATTTGTCTTGCTCGTGCTGTGGCCCGGTAAATCCGATTCTCACTTCCAGGTTGCCGGAATCCCCAGAACATGGGCTGGGCAGATATGTGGGTAAGGTCGGCGATGTGGGGACGGTCCAGCTGCTCGAAACGTCGCCCAAAGCTGCTCCCGAATCCTCGACTGTGGCCTCTGCCTGGGCTGCTGTCAGGATGAGCATAAGCATAATTGCGATCACAATCATCTTTTTCTTCATTTAAACCCCCCTGGATTTGGCCAAAATAAAAATAAAAAAGAAACGACTGCAGGCGTTATCTGCCTAGCAGTCGATGCCATCACATGGCGGACGGATTATATCCGGCACGGGATTCTCATGGAACTTTATGGTCTTCTCAGCTTCGAAGGTTCCGGTGAACATCTCGTGGGCCTTGATATCCTTGTAGAATATCTTATGCCACTTGGCGTCGGTGCCCCAGGTACCATTGAAGGAGTTCTTGGTCTCCAGGCCTACAAGATGAGACGGTATGTAGATCTCATTGTTGGCAGTCATCAGCTTCTCGACTTCTTTGGTATCTCTTCCCGCTTCTTTGAGCTTTTTGATCAGGTTCTCCGGGCTGACGTTTCCGGCCGGCTGGTAAGGCGTTGTCGAGGCAAAGAATGCAGTTTCATCCTTTTCCATCTCGTTTACGGAGAACATCTCCTGCACATCGGCGCCTATGCCACCGTAGAATGCCTTGGAATGCAGATACTTGCCGCCAGTCAATGGCGTTTCGCCTGCATAGGTCAGCTTGGTAGTCTCAAAGAGGTTAAAGCCGGTCTCATTGCTGCCGTTCACTGAGCTTACCACCCTCTTCAGCTTCTCAGGATCCTGCGAGTAGGCGTGTTCGGAGTCAAGCTCCATGTCGCCGTCGCCAGCCATGGTGTTGTAGTATTCAAGTGCGATCTTCTTGTCAATTACCGATGTGCTGACATCAATAACTCCTGTTCCGGATACTTTCTGTGCTTCACAGAACTGCTCATACTGCACTGGAGGGACCAGTGGTGGATTAGCTAGCACGATGCTGCAACCTCCCATAAGGGCAATTGCAAGCATGAATGCTACTACTATTACTCCCTTCATTTTTCTTTTCGCCCCCTTTTTTTTAAGCGATTAATTTAAGCTATTTCGCCAAATAAGCGAGATTTAGCTTTTTACCAATCTCTTACTTTTATATTATATAAATTTATCCTTCAAAACCACCTTAAACAGATCAATCTTCCTCTGATCCAGTAATGGGCCTCGGGCGCCATAGAGATGGCTAGTATAGTTCATTTGATATACTATGAATAATAAATGAATATCAATAGATCTATCTATTCAAGAAAACAATGAAATCAAATACAACAAGAGCAAATGAGTCTCTTATGTCCTCCTTCCTGGAGCATCCGCATCTATTGCCGCAGACTGTGGAGAAGCGGCTCTTCCAGCTGGATCTGGCCTCCGCTGCTTTGCGATCTTCCAGTCTCATAGTTGTGCCTACGGGCCTCGGCAAGACGGTCATCGCTCTTATGGTGATTCTGGCACGAATGGATAAGGGTCGGATTGTGTTTTTGGCTCCGACCAAGCCGCTGGTGGAGCAGCATGCTTCTTTCTTGCAGCGTGTGCTCAAAGACAAGGAGATGGTCGCCATGATGACTGGGGAGAGCCCACCGGAAAAGAGGATCGAATCATGGGAGAAGGGCAGAATCATAGTCTCCACGCCGCAGGTAATCGAAAACGATCTTCTCTCTCGAAGGATCGATCTTGAGGACGTCTCTTTGGTGATCTTCGATGAGGCTCATCGGGCGGTGGGAAACTATGCTTATGTTTATATCGCCGATCGCTATCGTCGCGAGGCAAAAGATCCTCTGGTCCTGGGAATTACCGCCAGTCCAGGAAGCCAGAGCGATAAGATCGCAGAGATCTGCACTAACCTGGGCATCGAGGCTATTCAGACCCGCACGGAGAATGATCCTGATGTAGCTCCATTTGTTCATGATAGGGAGATCGAATGGGTAAAGCTTACCGTTCCCAAAGAGCTTCTAGAGATCCGCACAGCCATCGAGGAGCTGCTCATTTCCAGGATCGATGATCTTAACCTGCTGGGCGTGACTGCAGCCAGGATTGATGCCAGGTCCTCAAAGAAAGAGCTCCTTGGGCTGCAGGCGGCCCTCATGTCCTCTGCCAAGACCAAGGCCAATAAATCAACATTCGCGGCCATCTCTCTGATGGCTGAGATACTCAAATTGCATCATGCTGTAGAGCTCGCGGAGACGCAGGGGCCGGATGCTCTGGCCAGGTATTTTCAGCGGCTGGATGGGGAAGCCATCTCGCGAAGCGGCTCCAAAGCCTCTCGCAGGATAATGCAGGACCCCAGTTTCAGGCGGATTGTAGAGGCCCTGCAGGACCTGAAGGTGGAGCATCCCAAGCCTGCCGCTGTTTTGAGAATACTGCAAGAGCAGATTGCCGGAAATCCCCAATCCCGCATCATGGTCTTTACCAATTATCGGGATACAGCAACCTCTCTTTTAAAATTCCTGAATTCCGATCCGTCTATACGAGCGGTGCGATTTGTGGGCCAATCCAGCCGGGATAATGATGAAGGTCTCAGCCAGAGAAAACAGGCGGAGATTCTGCAGAAATTCCGGGCAGGCGACCACAATGTCCTCATTGCCACCTCTGTGGGCGAAGAGGGTATCGACATTCCTGCTACCGATCTGGTCATCTTTTATGAGCCAGTGCCGTCCGAGATTCGAAGCATTCAGCGCAAGGGCAGGACCGGCAGGGCAAGGGCAGGCAGAGTAGTAGTACTGATGGCCAAGGGCACACGCGACGAGGCTTATTACTGGATATCGGACCGCAAGGAAAAGACCATGAACCGGCAGATCCGCGGCCTGAGCGTTCCAGGGCAGGAATTGCCGCAAAGAGAGCCGTCCCCTCGTCAGCTGCTGATAACTGAGACTGCAGCCGAGATTGGCGGGGCGGGTCCTGGCGGGATGAATGAAAAAAGCTTGCCGGATGATCACAGAGATGAAGTGCAATCGCCCGAGGTGGCTGCTTTCGGGAAAATCATGGGCAAAATCGCGGTGGACTTCAGGGAGAGAGAGATGGCAAAACAGCTGGAGTTGGAGGGATTCGAGGTTGCAGTCCAGAATCTGGAGGTGGCGGATTATGTGATCAGCGACAAGCTGGCCGTCGAACGCAAGACCGCCCAGGATTTTGTCTCCTCGATCATCGATCCCCAGAGAAATCTATTTCGCCAGGTGGCGGATCTGGCCAGGACTTATGATCGGCCGGTCTTGATCCTTGAGGGCAGAGATCTCTACACCACGCAGATGAGTGCAGCATCTATTCGCGGAGCTATGATCTCTGTGGCGGTGGACTATGGTGTCCCCATCATTCCCACAGAAGATCAGTCGGAGACTGCCAAGGTCATTGCTCAGCTGGCTCGCAGGGAGATGAGAGAGGGGCGCGAGCCCAAGGTGCATGGCCACAAGACGGCCAGGACGCTTAAAGAGCAGCAGGAGTATCTGGTTTCGGCTATCTCCAGCGTCGGGCCCGCGGTGGCAAGAAATCTGCTCAGGCACTTCGGTTCTGTGGAGAAGATCATGACTGCTTCATCAGAGCAGCTGCAAGAGGTGGAACTGGTTGGGCCGAAGATCGCGCAGCGCATCCGGGAGCTGGTGGGCGGAGAGTATAAGGGATAAGCAGTCTGCTGATTGGCAGATGAAGTGCCGCGAGAATCATCCGTTCCAGAGAATTCTCTCAATCAGTGAGCAGCCTAAAGAAATATGCAACTGATTACTTACGCCCGCCTCTTTATGAGCAGGGCTATTTCAAGGTCGAGGAGAAGAAGTGTCTGTCGCTTATTCCCATCACCAAATATGTGCTGACTGAAAGGGTCTGGATGTCCAGAGAAGAATAATGAGTTTGCTCGCAGATGGAGATGATCTGGAGACCTGGGTTGAGTGTGATCCAGGTCGTGCGAGAGCTTATCTATCAGTATGCGGCCCAAATGATTTGCTATTGGATCAATATGATTTGCCGGCCATAGGGGATTGGAGCCGGGCTTTAGCCAGAGAAGAACAAAAGCTGCACGATCATTATATTTCCCTGTATAACGAAAGAAAAATCCCGCGGATAGACCGAAAGGTATATCAAATAATCATCCCACTAAAAGAGTGCTGCATATCGTCTAATCAATCGAGTTTGATGGGATGCTTTGTAGTAGGGTCGATTCATGGAATCGATGCCAAAGGTAAGTGAAATAAAATGGAAAGATACGGAAGCGGCAACAGAGGCGGCTTTAACCGCGGACCAAGAGAGATGCACGATGCCACCTGCGCAGAGTGCGGAAAGACATGTCAAGTTCCCTTCAAGCCCGATGGCTCCAGGCCGGTGTACTGCAGCGAATGCTACCAGAAGCACAGGCCAGCCAGACCACCCAGAAGATACTGATTGCTCAATGGTATTGAATGGGTCAGGGTGATGAACGACCCCTGATGAACCTTTTTTTCAGAAGCTTTGTGCTGATCAATCCTCTTTCCGCAGCTATTATATTCTGAGGCATTCATTCTGCAAATGGCCTGATGATGAATGAACCATGCCTGAGATCGCATTGAATATATACATAAACCGCATAAAAGAATTGATGAACGCAGCTCTGCACAATTCCTGCCGCTTTGTCCGAATCCTTATCTCTTCAGCCCTTTTGATCTTTATGCTTTCCTTTTGTTCTTCTTCATCTTCCGTGGAAGGTACTTTAAAAATAGAGGACGGAACTGACAAGGCGGTTGCTGAAGTTGAGCTGCTCTTCTGCAAGGGTCAGAGCATCCTTCCCGTGCTGCTGACCACGGGGCAGATAGATGGCTACATTGCCTGGCAGCCTTATCTGTCTCTGGCCGAGATGAGCGGCATAGGCAAGGTGGTTGCTTTATCTCAGGACTTTCCGCCGGAAGGGGTTTGGCATAATCATCCATGTTGCGTTCTGGTCGCGAGCGATGACCTCTTGCAGAACTGTCCTGATATGTGCGTGTCCTTGAGCGCGGTTCTTCTCTCAGCAGGCAACTATGCAGCGGAGCATCCGGAAGAATTGCCGAAGATCACCGCCGATTGGCTTATGGGAGATCGTGATTATCTGCTGGGCAGCCGAATCATCTCGCCGATTGATATTTTTAGCCAATCTCTTTACAGTTTCGTGTTCTCTTCTAAGTCAAATGACGAATGGAATTCATCAGCGCAAATACTGGTCGACCGGATGGGGGATATTCTCAATACCATAGATAATGCTCAACATAATGGTCTTAATACTTCGATATCCGAGTTTATGGATTTAGAGCCCTATTGCAGGGCCGCCGATTGGATTTCTCTGCATAATAATTCCTCTCATCATCCTCCAGATCCTCATTACTATTGCTTCAATGGCAGCAGCTGTAGCATCCAGGAGGGCAATCGCCTTCGAATCGGATATCTGATGATCGATCACCAGGCACCTCTCTTCGTCGCAGTTAAAAACTGGCGGTATTTCCATGAGAGATATGCAATTGCACTGAAGCCGGTTGAGGATATCAAGCGGCCTCGGTATCTGGAGCTATTGAAGAATGGCCAAAAAGCTTGCGACGTAGAGCTTGTATCTGCTCCAACCGGACAGAATCTCATGACTTTGATGGAGCAGGGCAACCTGGATATGGCCATCGTCGGCATAACCCCGGCCATCGGATCGATCAGCTTGGGCTGTAATGCTCATATTCTTCAGCCGGTGCAGAATTTGGGCTGCGGGCTGGTTCTGTCCAGGACATCGGGAGCAGAGGATTGGGATGATTTCGTCTCCCTGGCCAGAGACTCTTCTGACCGGGGCAGGCCTCTGCGGATAGGCGATCCGGATTTGGGGACCATTATTGATGTGATATTTCAGGATGCTCTGAATGCATCCGGTATGCGGGGGGTGAAGGCATCGGAAAGCATCAGGCAATAAGAAAGCTAATCCTGCCTCTGGCCTTGATAGTGGTTTGGGAGGCTCTGGCTCAATATGTTCACAATCCCTTTGTGCTCCCCACCTTGGGGTCGATCCTCTCAGTCCTTCTCATGCCGACGGCGGATCTCCTGGGCAGCGGCTCTCTTCTGGAAAACGCCAGGGTGAGCCTATTCAGAGTGGCATTGGGATTTCTCATTGCCGCTTTCCTGGCTGTGCCCCTGGGGGTGGCGATGGGCCAGTGGGGGGGATTAAAAGAGCTCTCTGAGGGACTGATCTCGGCTCTGCGGCCGGTGCCTCCTCTGGCCTGGGTTCCTCTGGCAATGGCCTGGCTGAAGATAGGGCTGGCATCGGTGGTCTTCATAATCGCTCTGGGTGCATTCTTTCCCATTCTGCTCAGCACTATGCAGGGAGTCAGAAGCGTAAAGCGGTCCTGGCAGGAGGCGGTCTGGATGATGGGGGCAAATGATGCCGATCTCATTGCCAAGGTGATCCTGCCAGGCAGCGCTCCTGAGATCTGGACCGGGATGAGGGTTGGCTTTGGCATCGCCTGGATGTGCGTGGTGGCGGCGGAGATGCTGCCCGGCACCAGCTCAGGCCTAGGGTACCTGATCATGTATGCCTATGGCTGGGGGCAGATCCAGGTGGTGGTGGCGGGAATGGTGGCCATCGGCCTGCTGGGAATACTGATCGACCGCTTTTTCATGGCGGTGGAGAGAAGATGGTTTTCCTGGAGGGCATCAGAGCGATGACTCTGCAGCTGTTGGGAATAACAAAGAGCTTCGAGCAGGCTGACGGCAAAAGCCTGGTGGCAAAGGTGGTATTGAAGGATATCAACCTCACGATAGACGATCGGGAGGTGGTGGGCATTCTCGGGCCGTCGGGATGCGGCAAGACCACTCTGCTCAGGATAATTGCCGGGCTGGATCAGCCGACGGAAGGAGAGGTCCTGCTGGACGGAAAGAAGGTGAGCAGGCCCGGGGCAAGGACGAAGATGGGGATGATCTTTCAGGAGCATGCCCTGCTTCCCTGGCGCAGCGTGATAGATAATGTCTCTTTGGGCCTGGAGATTCAGAAGGTTTCCGGGAGCGAGAGAGAAGAGAAGGCGATGAGGTACCTGGAGCTGGTGGGCCTTCAGGGCAGCTCTCACAGCCGGCCTTATGAGCTTTCCGGGGGCATGCGGCAGAGGGCAGCGGTGGCCAGAGCCCTGGCTCTGGAGCCATCCTTCCTGCTCATGGACGAGCCGTTCTCCGCCCTTGATCCTCAGACCAGAAAGCAGATTCAGACGGACATAATTCGCATCCAGGAGAAGACGGCCAAAGCCATAGTGCTCGTCACTCACAGTGTGGAGGAGGCGATACTTCTGGCGGACAGGCTGGTGATCCTGAGCGCCAATCCGGGAATGGTGAGGAGAATACTGAATATAGAGATGGAGAGGCCGAGGGACAGCATGAGCAGGCCGTTTCTGGAGATGAGAAAAGAGGTTTTGGGGCTGCTGGGCGGAGGATGAAGGGTGGAGGTGGGAGTTAGTAGAGAGAAATTGATCCGAGGATGCCTAGCTTTTTCTTCATCAGTACTAAATTCAGTCAGTTATTCACGGATTACCGCACAATTTATTAACTAGTTAATATCTTTATTATGTATTGTGGGAGTTGTATTCCGGCTTATAATTGCTCTGGCAGTTACGATAGCAATAGCCTCGGCAACATGCTGCAAGGACATCAAAGCCGAAGAGGTCATGGATGCCCTCCATAGATATTCGTCGGTAAATATCGATGGCTACACAGTAAAAGGCGATCTCGACCTGTCCTTATTGCCGGAAGACGGCAGGGGCATCACCGCTCCGCTGAGCATAACTAATTCCACAATCAATGGAAATCTGAACTTCAGAAATGCCGCATTGCACGAAGGGATCATCATTTCAAATTCGGAAATTGACGGCATTGTCGACCTCCGCGGCACCCAGTTTTATGGAATCGCCAGCTTCGAGAAAACCAAATTCAACAATATCTCCGATTTCGGTTCCGCCTGCTTTCTGCAGGAAGCTTGCTTTGACAATTCCGTTTTCAACGACATTGCCGACTTCAGCGGCGCTCAGTTCGACGGATTTGCAGGCTTCGTAAATAGCGAATTTGGCAATATCACATATTTTGATTCTGCCCTCTTCCAGCAGGATGCTCACTTCGAGAACTCCAGCTTCAACAGCACCGTTGACTTCAATCGCTCGCAGTTCAACGGCAACATCTTTTTCGGAGACTATTCCAACCCTCACAATGGATCGAGATTTAAAGGGAAAGCCTATTTCGAACTTGCCCGGTTCGACGGATATGCATCCTTCATGGGGTCCAGCTTCTCGGATGATGCCGACTTCTGGCAGTCGGATTTTGGCGATTATATCGATTTTGGGGAAACGGATTTCCATAACACCACCTCATTCAATTGGGCTACTTTTAAAAAGCAGGCTTATTTTTCCAATTCATCGTTCCTGGGAAATGCCAATTTCTATGGCAGCCAATTTGAGTCAGACGCTATGTTCGATGGAGCGGAGTTCTTTTCCAATCTCACCTTGAACTGGACTCGATACAAGAAAATGTACATCCGCTGGAATAGCATCGGCAATCTGATTTCCGATGACGCTGGTTATATGTCCCTGATCAGGAACTTTAAGGATTTGGGCTATTTCGAGGATGCCGACGATTGCTATTACCGATTCAGAGTAGAGCAGTTCGAGCGCGAATATCTTGGCGGGACATCTCCTGATGGATGGATCGAAAACCTGGTACAATACCTGCCGGAATTCCTGCCTGCATCCTTTGACCTGCTGGCAATGATCTTCTACGGATACGGCGTAAAGCCGCTATATCCATTGATCTGGTCGGTAAGCAGTATACTATTATTTGGATTTATCTGGATGATGGGCGGATTGAATGCTGTAATTGATAATCAGGGAATCTTTGAGAGATACGGCAGTAATCAAGTGAAACCCTCTAAAAAGCAAACCGTCGCGGGGAATTTGGTGGGAATGCTCTCGTCTCTGCTTAATGCCATGAACTTCAGCGTCATTGTCTTTTTGTCCGGCACAAAGTTCTTCATAGATCCTCCCGAGATCCCCTATGTGCAAAGACTGCCAAAGACTCTGACAAAGTGCATATTTATTGCCGAGAGAGTGCTTGGAGGGTTCTTCTCCATACTGCTCTTTATTGCCATAAATGCGACCGTAGTGAGACAAGTAAGTTAGGCTTGGATTTTGATGTTTTTTATGCTGCCGGCATGGCCGAGTAGACCCGTGAGAAATTGAGCGGTAGCGAGGTCCTTTGCAGGTTCTCCATCGTCCAATAAGGAGGAGACGTAAGCACCAGATGAACGCTCTCGTCTTCTATTTCGTCCATCTGTCTGCTGTCGCCGAGGATCAATTGGTGGCGCGCAGGGACGCGCTTTGCTGCCCGCTCAATGGACCCGGTCGCCGCAGGATCTTTGGCCAGCGCAGGAATCGCCTTTTGGATATCATCCCGGGCCGCTAGCAGCACCTCCGCCGGAACCAGCTCGTCGAGATTCCGTCCAAC
>MVRL01000154.1 GCA_002067705.1 Methanosaeta sp. PtaU1.Bin112 | reverse complement strand
CTAGCGAAAACACCGGTCTTGAATGGAAACTCCCGGAATTGGGGCTTTTTGAGCGTTACTTCTCCATGAATGGTCTTTAGGCTTCGATTTCGAGTTCCATTCCGGTGTGCTCTTCTATTGCCGTTGCGCTCATAAGGTTGGGCTTGTATCTGCCTTGATGCCTCGATTTGCATAACTTCATTCAATATCGATTCGGTCACGTTTCTCATTGTTTCGTTCTTATCGACAAGATAATCTGCTGCAAAATCCCCTATATTCATGGCTCTGTGTCCCTCCTACAAGTTTCGGCGAACTTGGGGATACAGGGCTAATTATTAAATCCAATGATGAAATATCTTGCTGCCAGCGTGGCGATGGTAAGAATGTTCTCATCATAGGACAATACTACTATTTTACATCAAAATTGGCACGCTACCGAGAGAGCTTGCTGAATCGAGTTAGTTTTAAATATCCTTACGAATAAACCATAAATTCATATTAGAAATATTATTGGTATGAGGAATAGTATATGAATAAATGTGCTTTGATGCTTTTGGCCCTGTCCGGAGTCTTGTTATGCATTTTGCCTTCGGCAGGGGCATTTACACTGGACATATTCGGAAATGCCAACATGGACGATACCATTGATGCAGATGATATAACCTATCTGCAAGGAATAATAAATAAAACCGACAAGGAGACCGAGCTGGCTGACGCCAATTACGATGGCAAGATCGACCAGCAGGATGTATCTGCAGTAGAAGAGATCATCCAGGGAGTGGAGAAGAAGCTCGTCCTTCTCGATTCCGCTGGCAAGGTTGTAGAGATCAAGACGCCCGTAAAACGGATCATCCCGGTCAACCGCAATGCTGCTGAGGCTCTGAGAACGATAAAAACCTCAGACGAAATCGTAGCGGTCAGCGACTCTGCATTGAATGACAAATCCTACTTCCCTGAATTCCAGCAGGTCGTGAGCGTTGGATCTGGAAAGACACCTGATTTTGAGAAGATTCTGACGCAGAATCCTGATCTGGTGGTCTACTACGGAACCCAGTGGACCGGCGACTATGAGACAATAAATGATACTCTAAAGAAAGCCAATCCGGATATCTCTGTGATCGGTCTGGACTGCTTCAAGCCGGAGACCTATGTAGAAGACATCATGAAGCTGGGGTATATTGTGGGACGGGTAAAGGAGGCTATAGAGTTCACAGACTGGTATAACGGTAAGATAGATGAGATTGAGAATGTGGTCAAAGATATACCAGATGAAGCGAAACCGAGAGTATATGAAGGAGGGCGAAGCGACTTTTATCAGACCGGCGGCGTGGGCTCCTCATCAAATAATGTAACTGTCATGGCCGGCGGAAAGAATATCTTTGCCGATACGACCGGAGATGCAACTGTTGACCCAGAATCACTGGTCAAGAGAGATCCCCAGTTCATCATCTGGAAGATCAGCAATATCGGCGGCTACGCTCTGGCCAAGGACAATACCACCAAATTCGAAGAGAAACAAGATGAGGTAACGGGCCGTTCGGAGCTGTCCAATGTCTCGGCGGTCAAGAACGGCAATGTCTACATCCAGTCAGCAGATGTTTTCTTCGGAGGAAGGTATTTCCTGAGCATAATTTACCTGGCAAAGTGGCTGCATCCCGATCTCTTCGAGGATCTGGACCCGGAGGCTATACATCAGGAGTACTTGACTAAGTTTCAGGGACTGGATTATGATCTGAGCAAGCAGGGGGTATTTGTCTATCCGGAGGGGATCTAAATGAGAATATCGATTCTCTGCATACTGTTGTCCCTTTTATCTTTGGCAATGATCATCCCAACTCCCGCGGCGGCCGCAAGTTTCAGTCTCAACATCTTCGGCAATGCCAATATGGATGACACCATAGACGAGAAGGATATTGATTACATTGAAAGCGTGATCAAAGGGACAAATGAAGCCACCAATCTCTCCGATGCCAATTATGATGGAACGGTAGACCAGAAGGATATTGACCAGATAAGGCTGATCATCCAGAACGATGAAGAGTGCTTGACCCTTATCGACACCGCCGGCAGGACTGTAACCCTGAAGATGCCCATCAAGAGAATAGTAGCCGTTACCGGCGATGCCGCTGAGGCCATCAGGGTCTTGCATGCCACTGATAAGGTCGTAGGCGTCTCGGTTGACACCCTGGATGACGCCACCTACCTTCCTGATTTCAGCAAGATGCCAAATGTTGGAAAATGGAGCGAGCCGGACATTGAGAAGATCCTCACCCTACAGCCGGATCTGGCCATAAGCTACAAGTCTGCTGCCCCAAAGTACCTGGAGCCAAAGCTCAACGGCACAGGTATTCCTATTGTAGCTCTTGATCTTTACAGGGCAGACGATCTGCCGGCGGAGATGAAGATGCTGGGATACATCCTCGGCAAGACTGATTATGCGGACAGATACCTGAAGTTCTTCTACAACATCACCGATGCGGTGCAGGAAAAGACCTCAAAGCTGCCTGCAGACAAAAAAGCAAGGGTCTACCTGGAAGGATATGCAGACCTCAAGACCTACACCAAGGGCAAAGGCGGAGATCTGGCATGCACCATGGCTGGAGGAGTGAACCTTGCCTCGGATCTGGAAGGAGCATATCCGGAAGTTGAGTCTGAGTGGGTGATGATACAAAACCCAGATGTCATTGTGAGACTCACATCGCCATCGGAGATTGCATGCGGCTATGCAACCGATGACTCATCAGGATTTGCATCCAAAAGAAAAGAGATCCTAGACAGAACCGGCTGGAGCAATATCACCGCAGTCAAAGACGACCGGGTGTACATGCTGCTCTATGAATTCGGAGCAAGCCCCGCTGTCCCGGTGACTATCGCCTACATGGCCAAATGGTTCTATCCCGATCTCTTCCCGGATTTGGATCCAAAGGCGCTGCATCAGCAATACCTGAACATGCAGGACTTTGATTACGACCTGAATTCCCGCGGCGTATTCGCATATCCCTCTTAATCAGACGAGCAATTTTTTATTTTTTCTTAAATAAACGTCCAGGACCATCGTCTGGAAACCTCATAAATATGGCGGGAGTAATATTCTTTTTGGCTCCATGAAGCTTAGAAGTTCTCTAATCTATCGGAACTGCACGAATGGAATGAAGGCCAATGGAGATCTGTCTAAAAAATATAAAAATTTATCTAATTCAATTGGCAGGATATACGAATGATCCCTGATATTTCACACCCTGGTACTTCTCCAGATAATTTTTATGTATTGCCTCGGGGTCCAGATCCCTGAAGAGATCGGGATGCATCCACTTCGCGAGATAAGAAAGTCCAACAAACCACCTCGGACGGCTTGTGATCTCTGTGGTCATGAGATATATCCGCTCATTTTTTGCAGCGTCCACCTGGGATAGCTCGGGGGCCTTTGCGATGCTTGTCCATAGCTGCTTCATCTGAGTATCATTCGTTACGCTATACCCCCCTGGTGAACTCCATGTAAAGATGATCTCGGGATTCTCTTTGACCACCCACTCCGGGTCCACTGTCGGATACATGCCACCGGTTCCTCCCGTCAGATTATGAACTATGTTAGACCCTCCAGCAAGTCCGCAAAGCATATCCACAATTGATCCATTGGAGCCGCTCTTCCACAGATTGTCTGATGTGTAGTAAATGGGATAAACCACCGGCTTTTCTTTCTCGGGAATCGATGATATTCGCTGCTCGATGAGATCAATGTACTCTCCTGCGAAATTCGTATACTCTTTTGCCTCATCCCTCTTGCCGAGAATATAGCCCAGAGCCATCATCTCCGCCTGGGAGTAGTCAGGATAAGTAAACCCCATGCGGATTACACTGATTCCTGACCCTTGCAGCTTATCCTCCAATTTCTCGGTATCAGGTGTCCTCAAGTCAGCAATCACGAGATTCGGCTGGAGGCGAAGTATGGATTCGATATCCGGGTCGCTCCATTTTCCCACAGTGGGAAGACCGCTCAAATCCGAGAAGAAATCCTTGTTTGAGCCTTCCACTGTGGATGAGCCGATTGCGATAACCTTATCTTCAGCCTTTATGCATCTGATTGCCTCGGCGCAGGCCAAGTTGAGGATTATGATCTTTTCAACTGGCATTGAAACTTTGACGATCTTGGCCTTATCATAAATGGTAAAGGCTTTAAGGTCCAGATGATCTTCAGTTGAATTGACTATCATCTCTATCTGCTTGATATCTTCATCGTCGACAATGCCGTCTCGGTTGGCGTCAGACAGATCCGTGGACGCGCTCTTTCCGGCGATCACATCCCTTACATATGCGATATCCAGCTCGTCGATTGCATCATCCAAATTGGCATTGCCAAATATCTGCAAAGTGTATCCTGTTGCAGATACGGTCGTGAGAACTGATAGGGCGCATATCAGAATCAATTGCATGGTTGTTTTTCTCATCATTTCCATCAACTCTAGGCTTTGGCGATCTCCGGATAGACGAATATCCTGTCCTTCTGCTCCTCCTGTCCCATGAAATGCAGATACTCCGCGTATGCTTCTTCAGGATTGAGGCTTATCTGGGGATGAAGCAGCTTTGCCAGCCTCTGCAGGCCCGCAACGTTGTCCAGGCCGAAGAGGGTCTGAGCAGATACGATGTAGACGCGATCGTTCTTCACCGCAGAGATATTCTGGGCTCCAGGGCGAGTGAGAATATCATTTCTCTTCTCCTCCAGCGCTTTGACATCCTCGGCAGATGACAGGCTCCATCCCGGAAGTCCGTCGGATGACTTGAGGTAATCCGTCTTGATAATCACATCCGGATTTTGGGATACAACCCACTCCCAGTCCACCTTTGGGTATGCTTCATCTTTCTGCATGACATTGTCGCCGCCTGCTTTCTGCAGGAGCATTGCAGAACCAGATTGCTTTCCAAATGTAGTGATCTCGCCCAAACCCTTTGAGCTTCCCTCCACAAAGACCTTGGGGCGGTCCAGACCGGATGCAGCCGATTCTGCCTCTGCTACTCCCTTATCATGCCAGTCCATTACCTCCTCTGCTTCCTTTTCTCTTCCGAGAACCGATCCCAGCAGCTTCATCTCTCTGCTCAGGTTCTCCTCCTTGTAGAAGTCAAGGCCAAGGACATTAATGCCGCCGATCGTGGCGAGGTTGTTTGAGACCGCCTCCACTCCATTTGGCTTTCCGGGATAGACAAAGCACAAGACAAGGGCATCGGAGCTCATATTCTGGCTGCCATTATGGACAACCTCTCCGATCTTTTCATAGTCTATTTCCGTCCAGGTTCCAACTGAGGTGCGATTCTTCAGATTACGAAATTCGTAGGCATCCTTTATTCCCTCTGCCAGACCCACGATCAGGTCGGATGCACCGAGAATAGTGACGGCCTCTGCCGAATCGGTGTTAATGACGATAACCCTCTGCACAGGTTCGGTAATGCTTACCTCTCTTCCAGCCGAATCAGTTACAGTTAGTGGATATTTCGATTCTTCAGAACAGACACAGCTCACGCTGACCGCCAGAAAAAAACCCAGCAAGATCAATGCCAGAGCTATCTGATGTTTGCATTTATTCATTTTTCCTCCTAAATTTGTTGAGTTGATCTCTGTTCCTGCATATTGTCCCAATATTATAGGTCTATTAATGTTACAATTTATGTAATATATAACATTAACTATGAATTATGTTGCTTGATCAAAAGATATTTAATGCTAATTTCATATAGCAAAGTATTATATGATATATGCAGTCGTAAGTATTCATATAGCAGACAGAGGATGACAGAATGCAACCTGATGAGCTGGATTTAATCACCAGAGACGAAGCTCCCATCCTTGAAACCATGAGGAGCATATATAGCGCCATTCCCATGCATCATCTGGCCGCAATTCACGGCAAAATCGCTGGAGCCATGGTTGTAGCCAATGCAATTAAAGACGCTCTGCCGCTAATTCACGGGCCGGTAGGATGTGCTTTTCAACGAAAGCTTAACCCCTTCACCCTTTCATCCACCTTCTATGACAGTCCGTGCACCAACCTGAACAATGTGGATGTGGTCTACGGTGCGGAGGAGAAGCTCAGCCGGGCGATTGTCGAGTCCTATGAGAAATATTCGCCTGGATTGATCATAGTAATCACCACATGCACCACAGATCTGATTGGAGACGATATCCCCTCTGCCGTTTTAAAGGCAAAGGAGAAAGTCGGCTGCGAAGTGATCTATTCTACGGGCGACTCCGTGGGAAAATCAAGGCCCGTGGGAATTCAAGACTCTCTCTATGCTATGGCCGACCAGCTGATCTGCCGGGAGGACGTGGAAAGAAACGAGGGCTCTGTCAATCTGATCAACTCTCCCACCCAGAGAAACGCCAATAAGCTCCTGGAGATGGCCGACCTGCTCTCCCAGATGAATATCAAGATCAACAAGGTCTGCTTCGATCATACCACCACCAAAGACATGCTGGACCTGGCAAAGGCCGATCTGAACGTCATCGGCTATAGAATGTCCTGGGCGGAACTGATGAAAAAGAGGATGGGCACGGAATACTGCCAGATCACCGGATGGCACAGATATAATCAAAAGAAGGACCCTGAGACGATCAGTCCTTATGGACTGGCAGGAAGCACCCGCGTCCTGAAGGAGATCGCCCAAATCATGGGCAAGGAGGGAGAGGCCGAGTCGGTCATCGAAAAGAGCCGGACTGCAGTTCAATTGAAGCTGCAATCCGCTTCAAAGGAACTGCAGGGCCTCAAGGTGGCAGTACCTGTGGGCTTCAGCCTGAATCTGCTAAAAGATATTGGCGTGGATGTGGCTGCACTCATCTATCGAACCCAGACCCTCACCCACGGGGTTACGGACAGGGCCATTCAGGAGATCGAGAGAGCCAATTTGGGCCTGGCTGAGATTTATGATTATCATCCTGAGCTTCTGATCAACCCCACACCCAAAGAGGAGCTGGAGTCATTTAAGAGGCTGAAGATCGACCTGGTGGTGGCTCCGGTGAAGATCGCTCACTTCTACAATCGGGAGGGTTTCAGAACCGTGGATGTAAACGAGTTTGCCCAGACGGAGATGAGCGTGGGATTTCTGCCTTCTCTGAAGCTATGCCGGGTCTTCCGTGAAGCTATGGGAAAGGTGAGAGTGCGCTCGCCGCTGCTCGACCTGATGGAGTTTGACGAAGGCATCAGCAACCTCACGCCTCACTGGGCCAGGATTGCCCTGTCATTTCATCATCTGCGCTCCACAAAATTCAGTCAGAGCTCTTATTACCATTTTCATGGCCTGGCCGGGGTGGCACTCAATGAGCATAATATATGATCCATTGCATGATTGCAAGATGGTAGGAGCCCTCAGGGCTTTTCACGGCATCAGCGACAGCATGACCATTATTCACGGCAGAAACGGCTGCCATTGCGGGGCGCTGCTCCTGCAAACCCTGAGTTCGGAGCAGAACAGCGTGCGTGTCCTATTCAGCGGTCTTAAATCCAGCGACGAGGTCTATAGCGGCGAGGAGAGGCTGGCTTCGGCCATTCGCCTTGCCGACCGGACCTTCAGCCCTAAGGCGATTGCCGTCCTGAACTGCAGTGCTCCTGCCATCATGGGCGAGGATGTTGTTGGACTGCAAATGCTCTTGAAGGACGAGATTAGGGCAAAGCTGATCGCAATGGACGCCGGCGGGCCTGAGGGTCCGGCATGGCTTGGCTACGAAGAAGCCCTCTCCCGGCTTGTTCTGCAAATGAGCAAAGGCAAAGGAGAGACTTCAAAGGGTATCAACCTTCTGGGCTTCAAAGCAGACGATTTCTGCAGCCAGGGCGACCTTTTCGAGATGAAAACAATGCTTCAGGATCAGGATCTGTTCGTCAACTGCGTCCTGAGCGGCTCATCTTTTGAACAGATGCAAAAAGCGCCCCAAGCAGAGCTCAATGTCCTGCTGGGCGGTGACGGCCAGGAGTGCGCAAAGGCCATGCAAGAGAAGTTCGATATTCCCTACATTGCTGTGCCTTATCCCTATGGCTTGAAGAAGAGCATTCAATTCGTTGAGATGATCGCCGAAGCGGTGGGAAAGCAGGCAGATCCACAGATTCTGGAGAAGGAGAAGGAGCGGACGAAAAAGATCGTCGAGCGGGCGCATATGTTCTTCCAGGGAATTTACTCGACGCCCGTAGCGGTGATAGGTGAGAGCGGCAGGGCTTTTGATCTGGCCGAGTTTCTCAGCGATGAGCTGGGGATGGATGTGAAGTTGCTGGCCATATCATCCTGCAACTATTCGACTTCGGATATGGTGGATGCAAGAGACGCTCCCTACGAAAAATTAATGGTGGAGCCCGATCGCCATGATATGAACCTCGCGCTGAAAGATGCCGGGGTGAGCCTCATCTTCGGATCGAGCTTTGAAAAGAGGATCGCTTCTGAGCTTTCAGCATCTCTGGTCCGGCTCTCCTATCCGGTCCTGGACCAGATATCGCTATCGAATCTGCCTTACGCCGGATTTTCCGGCATTGCATCTATCAGTGAGAGCATCATCAACTCAATTCTTAATCGGAATAAGGAAGAGATATGTGCCTGAAAAAGAAGGTATATGCATGAAAGAGCCTTTACAAATTGCGTTTTATGGAAAAGGAGGCATTGGAAAATCCACTGTATCCTCAAATATTGCCGCCGCCCTGGCTGAGATGGGAAAGAAGGTCATGCAGATGGGGTGCGATCCCAAGGCGGATTGCACCAGAAATCTGAGAGGCGATCAGGAGATTCCCACGATACTGGATGTAATGAGAGAAAAAGGAGGTGACAAGCTCGAACTGACTGAGATGGGCAGGGGCAAGAGCATAGATCTGAACGAGGTCGTCTTCACCGGTTTTCAGGGAGCCTTATGCGTTGAGGCGGGAGGGCCGGAGCCTGCCGTGGGCTGCGCTGGACGGGGAATAAAAGTTGCAGTAGAGCTGCTCGATCGTCTGGGCGTCTACAAGAGCGGCCTTGATGTAGTTATCTATGATGTGCTGGGAGATGTCGTCTGCGGCGGCTTTGGCATGCCATTGCGCCAAGGGCTCGCGGATGATGTTTACGTTGTGACATCCGCCGATTATCTGGCCATCTACGCAGCCAATAATATATGCAAGGGGATACAGCGCTACGCAGGCAGAGGCGGATCAGCTCTGGGCGGCATTATTTACAATGTTCGCGGGTCTCTGGATGATCTGGGTCTCGTTGAGGAGTTCGCCTCTAAAATCGGATCAAAGGTAATAGGAACGATACCAAGCGATCCTATGATCCAGGAGAGCGAGCTTTACGGCCAGACCGTGATAGAGCATGCCCCAGATTCTCCGGCAGCAGACCGATTCAGGATTCTCGCCCGGTCGATTCTTGAGAATAGATCAACAGCAGTTCCAAAGCCACTCTCAAGAGAGAATCTGGCCATAATGGCACAGAAGATCAGAGAGGAGAACAGAAAAAAAGCAAAAAATGGATCGCGATTGCATGAATAGCCGGTGATGCCGGATGCAGTTATGATGGGATCTGGGCTCCCATATGATTTAAAAAATTTCGATTGCGGGCGACATCGCCCGCAGAATGAATAAATTATTCCACAGCTCAGGTCTTTCAAGGTCTTTCATTTTGTTTCGGAAACAGGGTAAACGAATATCCTTCCTTCTGGATATTCCAGACCGATCTTTTCCAGATACTCCTTGTAAACGGAATCGGGGTCAAGCTTTGCTTCCGGATGGATAACCTTGGCCAGGTAAGTGAGTCCTACTATCTGGTCTGGACCTGCCATGAAGTCCCAGTTGAAGACATAGACCTTACCATTCTTCACTGCGGGCACGGTATTCGCAGCAGGCCGGCCCATGATCTCTTGGACGACACTCTCAAGCTTGATTGCTTCCGCAGAGGGAGGAGCTTCCCAGCCCAATGCTTTGGCATCCGATGCCGTTGACTGCCGCTTAATTATGATATCGGGCTTCTTCGAGATGATGTACTCCCAGTTGATCTTCGGATATCCGTCTGTGAGACCGCTAAATATATTGTATGCGTTAGCAGATTTCACCATTTGGCCAGCTCCTGAAGTTGGCCCCATTCCGCTCAGATCGTCGCCCTTTGATGTCCATTCTACGTATGTTGCGGGCATCGAAGTATCTTTCACTGCTTCCTTTATGTCGGCGGCTTTCTCATTGTACCAGTTGATATATTCTCTAGCTTCTGCCTCCCTGTTCAGGATAACTCCCAGCTTTTCCATATCGGTTGTCATGTTTTCGGGATAGAAGAAATCCAGGCCAATGCAGGTTATGTTCTCGAACGGAGCAAGCGCCTTGGCATGGGCTTCAATTCCATAGGCTTTTCCCGGGTAGCTGTAGCCTATGAAGATAATATCCGGAGCAATTGTATCATTGCCTCCCTTGGCGATGGCTCCGATCATCTCATAGTCAAGCTTATTGAATGTTCCCACCGATGGCACTTTTTTAAGCATAGGGAAATAGTAGCTTGATTTTTGTTTTACCGTATCCGATACGGCCACAATCTTGTCGCCTTCGCCGAGCATGATTATGGCCTCGACTGCATCTCCATTGTTTGCTATTATCCTCTGCACTGGACTATGGATGGTGATCTCTCTATCTGCATTATCTACGATCTTCTTGGGATAATCTGAATCCGCACTGTCCGATGCCAGTGCAGTGCTGATTGCGAGCAGCGAAAGACACAGTGCCAGCGCCGATTGTAATAACCATTTGTTGATTCTCATCTCAATACACCTCTTTTGCCAATTAGCGTTCTTAAGTTGTCATTCCCTATTGGTCTTATAATATCTTATATATCTGTTTCATTTAGGCTATT
This sequence comes from Methanosaeta sp. PtaU1.Bin112, assembly GCA_002067705.1. Taxonomy (GTDB): domain Archaea; phylum Halobacteriota; class Methanosarcinia; order Methanotrichales; family Methanotrichaceae; genus Methanothrix. The sequence goes on along the minus strand of MVRL01000154.1, from coordinate 31,653 downwards.
ATTATTAAGCATTTCGGTATTGATATTACAAAAAGCATAAATATTGATTAAGCAGCTATCGGGCACTAATCGACGTGCGGCTCGATATTGTGCTCCTGAAGTGAGTCGTCTTAAAGTGCAGGGTCCCAAAGCGATAAATAGATTAATGATTAATCATAAAGTATAGCTCTGCCTGCTTACTGCAGTTATTGGTGAATGTGAGGGCGGATGGGACGGATGGATAAAAATGAATAAGCGGATGCTAATATTATTGCTAGTATGGATTATGGCTTTCTCAGGGATGGCTGAGGGGCAGGATGTAACTCGCTCATGCACAGCATCATACTCGGTTTCAGTGACTTCCATAAGTGGCGGCACCGGCCAGACATATCCATCCTTTTCCGGCCAGGGAACCGTAGGTTACTACAATCCAAATGAAGCGAGAAGAAGGGCGAGACACAATCTCGATGAATGTGTTCAGGCTGCCTGGGATAATCGAGATCGAGTGAGCAAGCCAAGCGAATGCAGCGAATCAAATCAGGTCTATAGCTATCCGTTCGAAATGGGACTAATCCCCAAAATTAGAAATGATCTCTGCAGTCGCTATAAAGCGTATGACAGCCTCGCCATCACCCTTTCTGTCATCTTCTCTGGCGATGAAGGGTGTCTGCTGGACAGAAATCTCTGGAACACGAGGCTTGCTACAGACTACGTTATAAATTGTCCCAATTATGAGCATGAGCCCGGAACAAACCGATTGGGGGGAGACTATAGAAGCCTCTTGCTTGATAGTCCAGACTGGCGGCTATGCAAGGCGGAATGCGATGGCGATGCCAGATGCATGGCCTGGACGTATGTCAGGCCGGGAATTCAAGATCCCACCAAAGCCAAATGCTGGCTGAAATCGAATGTTCCGCGCCGCAGCCCGTCCTCCTGCTGCGACTCCGGAGTGAAGCTGTTCCCGTGAATGAGAAATGAGGTGTTTGTCATGAAATGGTTTGGTCTCCTGTGCCTGATGGCAATAATGGCAATGGTAATGAGTCCATTGGCAGTGGTTGAGGCGGCGAAAGCCCCCGCGTCTACGGATGCTGTACGGATTAAGCCGGATATCGCAATCAGCGATCTGAAGATCAACAGGGTCAGCGTGGTCCCCTCAGGGCATAATGTGCAGATCAATGTGACTGTGATAAATCCGGTAAGGAATACTGCTACCGGACCTTTCAAGGTGAAGGTGGAGTGGACAAGTGATCCAACAAGAGGATACAACCTGCTGGCAACCGGAGGCGTGACCGGCCTGAACTACGATATTGCGTCAGCGGTAATCAAGAACAGAAAGACCCTGTCCTTCAGCCACCAGGTGCCAACGGGCGAGAGCTACAAGTACCGTGTCACTGCTGATTACCTAAACCAGGTCGACGAGGCTGATGAGACTAATAACCTATCCAGTGCCGGGTATACCACTCTATCCTTCCCATAGCCGCCGGTCGTTTCCCATCTGATTTTTTGGTGACCGCAGCTCTGGACCATTCCGGATTTGGGCCTGATGAGCAGGGACCGATGAAAATCTCCGGACGGACCGGAGGCTGCGGGCATCAAGGACAGAATGGGAGTAAGGGTGCAGGATCGATGGGAGGAGGAGGGATGAATCATCTGCCCCATTTTTTTGCCAGTCGGCAGACGTATATCTTGCCAGAGACCAATTAAGTCTATGAATACCACCAGGATTGCTCTTTTCATCTTGCTCTTCTCAGGGCTGTCATGCGGCCAGCAGACTGCAGAGGATTGGAGCCATAAGGGCAATGCTCAGTATGAACAAGCAATGTACGAAGAAGCAATCCAGTCATACGAAGAAGCCATACGGCTGGCCCCGCAATATGCAGAGGCCTGGTATAATAAAAGAGCTGCACTGGAGGCTTTGGAACACGACAACGAAGCCTCAGCAGCGCTGTCTAAAGCCAGAGAGCTGGGATACGTGGATTCTCTTCCGCTGTCATGAGTCATCCGGTCCTTGATGCTAACGGGTCCTCTCAGTGTCTTCTCACCTAAACATGTAAAATTTTGTGATACTGTCAATCCTTCTTGCTCTTTTTAAAGACCGATGCGAGATCGATGAAATAGGTGCCCTCCTTGACCGCCATAATCAGCTCATCTCGCTCAAAGAGGGACGGCAGATTCAATTCATAGGTGCCGGGTGCAGTTATCTTGACGCTCTCCAGAGTCTTCTCTATAGACTTGCCTTTATTGCCTTCACTCAGTGGGGGTCCATACTGATGAGGGGTTTTATCCTGATGAGTGGATCTATCCTGATGAATGTCTTCATCCTGACTCATCCTGGAAGGATGATGGTGTTCAGGAGGATGCGCATCGCTGGAGTGAGTGCCTCTTGAAGCCTGCATCATCTCTTTTTGTATCTTCTCTTCTTTTATCTCTGGTTGATTTTTCCTCATTCCAGGAGGGACACGCACACCCATAGCTCGGGTTATAATCTGCTCCGACTGCCCCTTGCGATCCTCTGGACCCTTCTTGACGAACATGAACTTCTTCCAGCCGCACTTCGGGCAGCCTTTCAGGATATCCTCTCCTGAATCGAAGACGTTCTTGCAGCGGGTACAGATATGAGGCATCTACTCCCCCACAGAGACCTTGGTGCTGATCTGATATTTGTCTTTCTCAATAGTGCGCAGCTGGTTGGCAGGACCTATGACTGTCATCCGGCCTTTGAGATTTCTGCCAAATATCTTGTCCAGGAAGGATCCCTCTTTCTTGGAGGGGTAACTTTCGATCTCTATCCCCGAGAACTCGTCCACCCGAATCTCGGTCATGGTCATCTCGATAAGGCGCACCTCCTCATCAGAGGTCAAGCCGCACTCTAAAACCACAATCTTGCCGTTCTTGACCTTGTCCAGGATTAACCGAATCTTCTCCATGGAGGTCATTTTCTCCAGCTTCTCTGCCGAGATGAGGTCCATCTGCACTTCTCTCATCAAGATCACCCGAAATGAGCAGCAATCGCCTGATAAAGGTTATCTATATTCGATCCTTCCAGAGCGGAGATCTGCACCATAGCATGCTGAGGAAAAGCGGCCTTGATTCTGGCTGGAGCGGCGTTGGGCAGATCCATCTTATTGGCTACAATGAGAAGAGGAAGCTTCCTTGCTTCCATGTTTCCAATCACTACCACATTGACCTGGGTATAAGGATCCTCAGTGGAGTCCATAACCAGGAGAACTCCATCCAGGTCATCCAGCCATTTGATGGCTTCTATCACGCCTTCCGTAGCTTCTTTAGCCCTTTTCTTGGCCTGAGACTCATTGAGGCCGAAGGCCATGAACTCCTTGAAATCAACCTTTGTGGCCATGCCCGGAGTATCGACGATATCCAGCTCGATGCTGGATCCATTGGCATGAATCACCACGCCTTCCTTTCTCATCGCCCTACGGGTCTCATGAGGAATGGGGGAGGCCGCACCCATGCTCTCTCCTCCGCTCCAATCATGTAGAATCCTGTTTGCAAGGGTAGTCTTCCCGGCATTAGGCGGGCCATAAAGCCCTATCTTGGCCCTCTTCTTTTTAAATATCCTGTCTATCCAGGCCCCAAGGCTCTCCTTGAGGTTGCTGATGAAACCCATGTCCTACCTCAGATCTGATAAGCGCATATCTATACTAATAATTTTCCATGTGAAAAATTTTAAAAAAACTAGCTGAAGATATCCTGTGCCGGGCAATTGCCTATGAATCCCTCAAACCTCCCGGTGGCGCGCAGAGCCTTCCAGGCGTCCTTCAGGGAGCAGTCTTTGATATTGGCGTAGCTCTCCCGAAGATAGGGGCAGGCCCGGACGCCTCCGTCCACTGCGACATGCATCCACCTTCTACCCGCCATGCATCCCATCATCTGGCCCTCGAAATATGTGCTGGCAAAGAGCCGTGGACCGCCGGGCGTCGAGTTGATCTTCCTGTACAGTCCGATGATCTTCTCCCTCTCGATCATCGTCAGCTTCTCTTCGGGCGTCTTGGGGATGCCCTCCCAGACAGACAGCTCCTGCACGCCCAGCTCAGTTGCCAGATCATAGAGATCTGAGATGCGGTCCACCTGGCCGGACTTTATATGACAGGCCATGGTCACCATCAAGCCGGTCTGCAGAGCGATCCTTATGGCCTCTATCGCCTTGCTGTAAGCCCCTTCAACGCCCCTCACCCGATCATGCTCCTCGGGATTGGTGCTGTAGACGCCGATAATCAGATTGTACAGACCTGCTTCTCTGAGCCTGACCGCCTTCTCTACGGTCATATCAAGACCCGGCGTAAAGAGATTTACCACTGCTTTCTCTGGGTCGACATGCTTTATCAGTTCAAAGATGTCCTCCCGCAGGAGTGGGTCGCCTTCCGTAAATGTGACGATGCAGGTCCCCATCTCCAGCGCCTGGTCGATCGTGCGCATAATTTCCTCGCGGGAGAGCTCTCCTTCACCTTCCCGTATCAGGCAGTGATCGCATTTCGCCCCGCAGCGTCTTGTAACCTCGATGGAGAGGGTTTGAGGCACCGGCCTGCCTATGGCAAAGCGAGCTTCGTTTACCAGCAATCTCCGGAAGGGACCGCCGGGAATGGGCGGAAGCCAGGTGCTGGCTACGATATCCTTCAGCCTGACCAGAGCAGGCTTCTCCTCCGCAAGCCTCTGGTTTATCATCTTTAAAACCGGCTGGACCATCAGGGCCAGAGCGCCTGACGCCTGCAGGGCTTTTTGATCCCTATCGAAGCTTACGCATAGGGCGGCCGTCTTGATAAGCTGGGTCATCCTATCCTTCTTTTTTTCGCGGCTGTTATAGACTTATCGCTTCTGGAAGAGATAAGGTTAAATCGACCCGGCCTCTTGTACGAGACTGGTGTTGCTAAAGTGTCTGAAGTTGTACTGGCCTATTCCGGAGGCCTCGATACATCTGTCTGTATTCCGCTCCTCAAAGAGCGCTATGGATTTGATAGAATAGTCACCGTTCTGGTGGACGTAGGCCAGCCGAGGTCGGATATCGAAAGAGGAAACAGCCGGGCCAAGCAGCTGGGAGATGACCATTACGTAATTGACGCCAGAGAGGAGTTCGTAAGAGACTACATATTCCCGCTCATCAAAGCCAACGGCTCCTACGAGGGATATGTTCTGGGAACGGCCATCGCCCGGCCCCTGATCGCCAAAAAAGCGGTCGAGATCGCCAGGCAGAAAGGCATAAAGAACCTGGCGCATGGATGCACAGGGCGCGGCAACGACCAGTTGCGCTTCGAGGCAATATTCCGGGCCACAGACTGCCGGGTCATTGCACCCATGCGTGAGCTTGATTTAGCCAGAGAATGGGAGATTGATTATGCTCGCGATCATGGTATAGAGGTCCCTGTAACCCGCGATAAACCCTGGTCGATAGATGAGAACATCTGGTCCCGGTCAATCGAGGGAGGAAAGCTGGAAGACCCGTATTTCGAGCCGCCTGAGGAGATCTACGGCTGGACAAAGAGGCCTGATGCCGGCAAGAGCGCGCAGATCGTTGAGATCGGATTTGCTCAGGGCGTTCCCGTCTCTCTAGATGGAGTGCCGATGGGTGGTGTCGAGTTGATTGAGAAGCTCAACTTGATCGGGGGCGAGCATGGAGTAGGCAGGACTGATATGGTCGAGGACAGAGTCCTGGGCCTGAAGGCACGCGAGAACTACGAGCATCCTGCCGCAACAATCCTCCTTGCGGCGCATAAGGATCTCGAGCATCTGGTCTTATCCCGCGCAGAGCTTCGTTTTAAAGTCATGGTGGATGAAGCCTGGTCGGAGATGGCCTACATGGGCCTGGTGGAGGACCCGCTGTACTCCGATTTGAATGCCTTCCTGGATCAGTCCCAAAAGAGGGTCAACGGATCGGTCAAGATGAAGCTGTACTGCGGCAATGCCATATCCGTTGGCCGCAGGTCGCCGGATGCTCTCTATTCTCAGGACATGGTCTCCTTCGACTCCCAGACGTTGAGCCAGAAAGATTCAGAAGGCTTTGCCAAATACCATGGCTTCCAGGCGAGGCTGCTCAAGATGAAGGAGCTGAAGAGGACTTAGAGAGAAGCAAGGATAGGGTTTATTTGATATCGCGACCCAATATAATCCGCATGTCCAGAGTTGTGATATCAGAGGATGCCAGATCAGCCGATCTGGCGGCACTCGCCCTTGCCTTCAACGAGGTCGTCCAACTTCCCGTGACGATGCGCTCAGCGAGGTTTCCCGGCGTGAGAGTTGAGAGAGGAACGGTTCTGGATGACGAATATAGCGGCCCTGTCCTGGAAGAGGTCATTGCAACCGGCAAGAGCATTCGCACCACTCCCAAAGATGGTGCTTATCAAGGCATTCCCGTCTCTGTTGCGCCCATATTGGTAGAGGGGCGAGCCGTTGCCGCGGTCGGGATAGTTGATGTGATAGGCACCATCGACATTCCTGAGGTCTTCGGGGCATATGAAGCAGTCATTAAACAGGTTTCAGGCAAGGTGCCAGTGAAGAGATGAAGATCCGGAATGCACAGCCCTGGGATCTGGCCCAGATCGTGCAAATCGAGGGGCTCTGCTTCCCGGAAGAGACCGCCTTTCCGCCCAGGATGTTCTCTTATCTGATTCGCTATGCTGTGTCTCTTGTGGCCTGCGAGCCGGATAAAAAAGTGCTCGGTTTCATCATGGGGTACAACAGCGGAAAGGCAGGTGCCGTCTATACCCTAGACGTTCATCCCGGCTACCGAAGGAAGGGAATAGGCAGCAGGCTGCTGGCATCATTGGAGGAGAGGCTGGCCCTCCTGGGCGCTCAGGCTATTCGACTTGAAGCAGCTTTGGACAGGCCAGAGGCCGTCGAGCTATACAGAAAAGCCGGCTACCAGGAGCGCGAGCTGGTCAGGAACTATTATGGTCGAGGCAATCATGCCGTGCGGATGTGGAAGAATCTGGATGTGAGTGTATGCTTAACGATGTAGACCGGATGAGAAGCGGCGATATGGATAGTGAGCTTATTGCCAAGGTTGATAAGCTGATTGACGAGTTTATGGAGATAGTTAATGGCGTAACTGAAGACCGGCATCTTCAGAGGGGCATCGCCAGAAGTCAACTTCCTTGCAGCGCGGTTGCCATCCTGGACCGTGATAACCTTTCCATTATGGCTCAGTTCAGGACAGAGAACAAAATAACAAGCTATTACCATAGGCCGGAAATATCGCTCACGCCCCAGCGAGCGGCCAATAACGCCCAATGGGAGTTCGGCTTTACAGATGCATTTGTCATCCAGATTCCGGCGGATTTGATAGGAAAAAGTGCCTCTGATCGTCATTCTGCTTTGCAGAAGATCGCCTCTGAGCACGTCGATTCTGAATTCCTGAGATTTGAGAGCATGCTCAGCCTTATGCGCACTCGCCCCATATTTGGGAATGCACCAGAACCGATAGGCTCGAGGACTCTTCTTCTGCTCCAGCCTCAGGACAGTGCATGGAGAGGAAATGAAGAGTCTATTTTAAACGCAAGCCGGGCCACAGGCATGCAGATAATTGAGGCGGAAGACATCAGGAGCGGTAGATCTGCCGTGCGTGATATGTGGCAATCCATCAATTACGCCGCGGTGATCATTGCCGACCTCACGGGAGCTGATGCTGGGGTGATGTATGGCCTGGGTATTGCTCATACCCTGGGAAAGGAGACGATCCTGATTCACCCGCAAGGCTCAAAATACCTGACGGATATTCCCAGAACTTACAGGATAGAGTACGAGGAAAACGATGCAGGCAGGGCTAAGCTGATGGTAGATCTTACCCGTATGCTCGAGGCTTTACTGGCGCCCGTTGTGATAGATTAGGCCGCTGTCCGGGAAAAACCATCCCGAGCCTATAATGTTATATATGTCCTGCATTTATACGAAGCTGCGACTCCGAATTCAGGTCTCCGAGCTTCATTTGACCCAGGAGGGGAAAAGAGGTTGAAAAAGATTAGGTTGGCAATCGCGGGCTTGGGAAACTGCGCAAGTTCCCTGATTCAGGGAATCGAATACTACAAACATACTGATGAGAAAGAATGCATTGGACTTATGCATTATGACGTGTGTGGTTACAGAGCTGGCGATATAGATGTGGTGGCGGCCTTCGATATTGATGCGCGAAAGGTGGGCAAAGACGTAGGCCAGGCCATATTCGCGCCACCGAACTGCACCCAGGTGTTCTATCCTGATGTTCCCCGCAAGAATGTGATGGTCAAGATGGGGCCGGTCTTAGATGGATTTGCTCCCCATATGCTCAATTATCCTGAGGATAAGCGATTCGTCATAGCTGATGAAAAGCCATGCGACGTAAGGCGCGAGCTGGAAGACTGCGGCGCAGATGTGCTGGTAAATTACATGCCGGTCGGCTCTGAAGAGGCAACCCGCTTTTATGCTCAGGCAGCATTGGATGCAGGCGTGGGCTTCGTTAACTGCATGCCCGTCTTCATAGCTTCCAACCCGGAGTGGGCCAGAAAATTCCAGGAGGCAGGCGTTCCGATCGTTGGGGATGACATAAAATCTCAGATTGGAGCGACCATTGTCCATCGCGCCCTTACTCAGCTCTTCAAGGATAGGGCTTGCGTTATGGATCGAACCTATCAGCTGAACATTGGCGGGAATACCGATTTCCTTAATATGCTCAGTCGGGAGAGGCTCAAATCCAAAAAGATCAGCAAGACGCAAGCGGTTCAGTCTATTCTGGATGTGCCGCTCAATGATGATGATATCCACATTGGCCCTTCGGATTATGTTCCATGGCAGAAAGACAACAAGGTCTGCTTCCTGAGGATGGAGGGAAGGATATTTGGAGATGTGCCCATCAATCTCGAGCTGCGACTATCAGTGGAAGACTCTCCCAACAGCGGCGGAAGCTCCATCGATGCCATAAGGATCTGCAAGCTTGCCAAGGACAGAAAGATCGGAGGCCCGCTCCTGGCCATATCCGCCTATACGATGAAGCATCCGCCGGTTCAGTATCCCGACGAGATAGCTAAAGAGATGGTGGACAGGTTCATTCGTGGCGAGACGGGCGAGTTTGATAATGCAGCGTTCTGCCGGCCACAGCCTGCATTGGTCAAGTAACCATGTCGTTCTTTCAATATGAAACCGCTTCTGCTGTCCAGATGCTCCCTGGACTGATTCGCAGGACTCTGGTTTGCTCCGAAAATATGATGATCTGCCGGTTTGATCTGGATAAGGGTGTGGAAATTCCAAATCATTCTCATCCCCATGATCAGGCAGGCTACGTGGTTTCAGGAAAGATCCGCATTACCGTAGACGGCAAGAGTTGCGATCTTGGGGCGGGAGACAGCTACTCAGCTTCTCCCAATGTCCCGCACTCGGCACTGGCTCTGGAGGCATCTGTGGTTGTGGATACATTCAATCCTCCCAGGGACGACTATCGCCCCAATGTGGATTGAGGGGAAACAGTAAATTATTATATTTTAATCTAATTAAAATCTCTGTCGGTTTTGCGCATAGTATCACATGCATAGTATCACATGCAGAAAAATTTAACTATTGCGAATACATTAGTCTTTGCTGTCAATTTCATTCCAGCCAAGATATTGACGCCCGATATTCGGAGGGATCGAAATGGTAAATACTCTGCGCCCCAGACAGCTCAACTATGCCAAAAAGATAAATGAATATATCAAAAGCAAACCACCAGAGGAATTATTAAACCTTGAGGGGCCCGGAACAGAATCATTGGCCGCCTGGTTCCTGGGACCAAAGGCCGAAAACCAGGATCTCTTTTCGGAGCTGATAATGCAGGCAATCGAGGCCAACTGCAATGACAGAATGGAGTATTACCGTCAGGACCCCAAATATGTCACAGAGGGCCTTAAGGAAAGCGATGAGTACAAGCATTGCGTAAAATACATGAAACGCGAATATAGCGAACTGCTAAAGAGGCTGAAGAATTCCGTTCCCTTTTTCAGCTATCGATATCAAGCCCACATGAACTGGGACCTGACGATGCCGGGCATGATGGGGTACTTCTCAGCCATGCTCTACAACCAGAACAACGTGGCTGCAGAAGCTTCTCCCGTCACCTCCTACCTCGAAGCGCTGGTGGGAAGCGACCTATGCAAGATGCTGGGTTTCGATACCAAATCCCCAAAGGATAAAAGGACTATCATGTCCTGGGGTCACATTACCTGCGATGGATCGGTCGCCAATCTGGAGGCAATGTGGGCGGCAAGAAATCTGAAGTATTATCCGATCACAGTAGCAGTTGCCTTGAAAAACGATCCGTCCCTGGAAGCGGCGAAAGGGATGACCGTACCCCTTCCGGATGGAAGGCGTTGCCCGCTCATTGATCTGGATCCCTGGAGCATCCTCAATCTGGGCATCGATGATATTCTCAATCTCACTCAGAGGATGCAGCTGGAGTACGGAATCTCTGTGCAGGCTATTAACAAAGCTCTGGACCCGTACACCATTCAGAGCTTGGGCTTTGAGCAGTTTAGTAGATGCCACCTCAAAGATGCGCAGCCTCCGGTCCTGATGGGGCCTGCCACCAAGCACTACTCCTGGCCGAAGAATGCGGCGGTCCTGGGCATTGGAAAGAATAATTTCTTGAATATCAATGTGGACAATGATGCCCGAATGGATACCAAGCATCTGCGCACCCAGCTGGACAAATGCCTGGCTACGAGGCAGCCTGTGCTGATGGTAGTCGTGGTCTTGGGCTCGACGGAGGAGAGCGCAGTCGACCCCCTGGCGGAAGTGATCGCCATGAGGGAAGAGTACCGGAAATCAGGGCTTGAGTTTGCCGTCCATGTCGATGCTGCCTGGGGAGGCTATTTTGCCAGCCTTCTGAGAAAACCTCATGCCGGTTCATCCGGATTGATAATGGACTGCCACACCCCGGACTTCATGCTGAGCGATTATGTAACTGAACAGTACAATGCCATCCCAAAGGCGGACTCAGTTACAATCGACCCGCATAAGGCAGGCTATATCCCCTATCCGGCCGGAGGGCTCTGCTATCGCAATAGGAGCATGAGAGACCTGGTAGCATTTCTGGCTCCGGAGGTCTATCATGGGGAGACGGTTGATGCTGCTATGGGCGTCTTCGGAATCGAAGGATCAAAGCCGGGAGCCTCTGCAGCAGGCGTCTACCTGAGCCACCGCGTCATCCGCCCTGACCAGAGCGGCTACGGAAAGATCCTCGGAAAGGCGCTCTTCAACAGCAAACGCTTCTATGCAGGGATTGTCACCCTGGCCGAGCCGGATGATCCATTCATCGTCGTTCCCGTGCAGCAGATACCCGCGGAGAGGAAGGGAAAGAGCCGGAAAGAGATAGAAAAACAGCTGCATTATATAAAGAAGAATATCGTCGAGAAGGAGAATAAGGATATAACACCGGAAGGCATAAATCTGCTGAAAGAGCTGGGATCAGATCAGATCATCATCACCTATGCCTTTAATTTCAAAGACAAGAACGGCGCTCTGAATGCCGACCCCAATAAAGCCAACGACTTCAATCACAAGATCTTCGAGGCGCTCAGCCTTTCTCCAGACAATCCCGACCACAAGCCGGAGCTGATCATCACCACATCTCAGTTTGAGCCGGAGGTTTATGGCCAGGAGTTCGTGCGCACCTTCATGAGACGTCTGGGTGTAGATGATTCAAATTTAATCACTATGAACTTCTTATCATCGACCACCATGTGTCCCTGGCTTACGGATACGGAAAAGGGCAACTTCGTCCCTGTGCTCACAAAGGCACTACGGGATGCGGTCATTGAGCTTGCCCATGATTTTCAGGCATAGATTAAATCTATGTCTTATTATATTTTAGTTATTATTATAAACAATAGCTTTGGTTGCAATAAAATGATTGAAATAAATTATTACAATAAAATTATTGAAATAAAACAATTAAAAATAAAATGATTGATATGAATTTAAGAGGCCCCGCCAGATGGCAGCAGACCTCTTCTTGCTCATGAAATATCCTAAAGCAAACCTACTGAGTAAAATCGATGTATATTCCCATCAGCTTGCCAGCCTCGAAGGATCCGTAAACCGGATAATTGCCGGGAGCGGGTTTGATATGCAGGCTATTGCCGCCATCACTGGCAATGATCATGCCAGTCGTCACATCGAGATATCCGATAATCCTTATGTCCGAATCCGCGCATGCCACGCCGCGCACCTGATTTTCGCCTGCTGCCGTGCCGGATGAAAAGGGCTCCCCGCCCGTCCAAGCGCTGCCGATGCCTTTATTAAAGAGATTCTCTGCAGCTTTTTCTGCGGGACGCTTCTCAAGCTGATCCGCGTTCTGGGCCCCGCCAAGAGGAAGCATAGATAGCAATGATGCTGCTACCAGTAAAACCAATACAGCCTTTGCAAACACCTTCATTAGATTGGCACCCCCAATGATATCATTTAAGGTGATCAGATCACCAGATTACGAAATCCTGTTATCCTCACTATTTTATATTGTTTTCCCTGCAGCTTTGTTGCACGGTGCCGACTGAGCCATAAGAAAGATTTATATTTCCCTGATAGTATTGTCAACCTGAAATCGCAGAAAGGTTTACAATAAGGGAGGAACAATTACGAATCAATCCGCCATGGTAATTGCAATTTATCTGCTGGCTATGCTGATGATAGGCGCCTGGGGGCTGCGACTCAAGGGCTTCGATGATTTTCATCTGGCAGGAAGAAGCATCAGAGCCATTCTCCTCACCGGCACCTTCTGTGCAACAATCGTAGGGGCATCCTCTACCATCGGCATGGCCGGCCTGGGATTCAGCAGTGGCCTGCCGGGAGCCTGGTGGATGCTCTCCGGCACCATTGGAATGCTGATCCTATCGCTTTTTCTGGCCGAGAAGATCCGGTCTCAGGGTTTTTATACTCTGCCGGAGCTGGTTGGATCATTTTACGGACAGAGGGTTAGAACTGCTGCCTCGCTCCTTATCGCCATCTCCTGGATTGGCGTGATTGCCGCTCAAATTTCCGCCGCCGGAAAGGTCCTCTCTTCCATCTTCGCGGCAGACGGCACATTATTCATGATTGCCTGCAGCCTGGTATTCATTCTTTATACCGCACACGGAGGCCAGAGCTCGGTAATGAGAACCGATCTGGTTCAGTTTCTGATAATAGTAACTGGAATGACGGTCCTATTTTTTGCATCCCTTGATCTTCATGGACCCGGCCCCATTTTAAGCAGCAGCTTTCCTACCTCGGATCAAATGGGAGGATGGGAGGTGCTATCCATGATAATAGTCGTAGGTTCAGCCTATCTGGTAGGCCCTGACATGTACTCTCGCCTGCTCTCCGCCGCCAGCCCAAGGCAGGCAAAGATCTCGGCTCTATTCGCGGCCATCCTCCTCATACCTCTGGCATTTATCATCACCTCCCTGGGGGTGTTCTCCCGTTCGCTCTATCCCTCCATCCATCCGGAAGAGGCTATGCTATCGCTCATGACCGGCCTTCTCTCGCCGGGAATGGTGGGACTGGTGGCTGCGGCTCTCCTGGCTGCCTTTATGTCCTCTGCAGATACAAGCCTCATGACGGTCACATCCATCCTAACCTTTGATATCTACAAGAAAGCTAGGCCAGAGGCTGATGCAGCTCATCTGATGAAAGTCTCTCGGGTGGCAGTGATGCTTATTGGCTGCTGCTCACTCCTCCTGGCAATCTCCTTGCCAGGGATTATCAAGACCCTGCTCATCGCCTATACCGTATTCACCGGTGGCCTTCTTCTGCCAACCGTTGCCGGGTTCTACAAAGAGCAACTGGGCCTGACCTCTGGGGGAGGGCTATGCGCTCTTGTTGGTGGCGGAGCGACTGCTCTCTTCCTGGGCCAGATCTTCCCACTGCTGGGCATGGCGGTCTCGGGTGTACTGCTGCTGGCGGTCAGCCATCTGGAAAGATGGAAAGGAAAGAAAAGAAAGTCCACATAAGCGGCGCCAAAGGCAGCCTTGAGATAATGCAAAACCTTTAATCTATTGGCATTGTTGCAGATAGGATTGATGTCGATTCCGAGGAGATATACGGTTAGATTTATAATGTATCTTTTAATAGCATCCGCGATCATCAATCCATTTGTTATGACCGCAGCGAAGGCGAAAGATCAACCATCTGATTTCGCATCAAATGGAATCAAAATTGTCGGAATCGATACAGCTGCTTTCCCAAAAATAGGTGTCAATATATTTATCGATAAAATCTGCACAGAATACGGAGATCTCAAGAAGGATGACTTCAGAGTTAAGGAAGACACAATCGATACTGATATCGGCAATTTCCATTTCACTGGCAATGCAACGGGACAGGAGCTTGATCTGGCGATCGTCTTCGATGAAACGAGCAGCATGGACCGCGAGATAAATGCACTAAAATCAAAGATTCGTGACCTGACCGAAAAGATCAATGCAAGCAAGATGGATGCCAGATACTCTCTGGTCACATTCAATGGCACAGCTGCAATAACTCAGGCCAATTGGACCAATGATGCCGATTCATTTAGAAAAACCGTAGGCAAACTCACTACATCAGGCGGCAGTTCCGATCTGCCGGAAAATTCGCTCGACGGGATAGAACGGGCGCTGTCATTCGGATTCAGACAAAATGCTCAGAAGATCATCATTGTGGCAACTGATGAACCATCCCAGCAGAAAGGCGATGGAATGTCCAAATCCGCTTATACGATGGATGACGTTAAAATGGATATGCTGAGAGCCGGAGCCATGCTGATAGCCGTATCTCCGGACTTCCGCAGTGCAATTGTCGATCCCAATGTGCCCCGTTCGGATCTGGCAAAGTATGCGGATATGAGACAGCTGGCAAATGAATCAGCAGGTCTGTGGATCAACATAAATAAGGCGGATTTCACAGAGATTCTGAGGCAAATCCAGGGAATTCTTACAGGAACGTATGTTATCGAGTACACATCACCCGACCTGACCGCCGCCAAGAGACGGACCGTCCTGGTCACTATCGATGCACCAGGATGCATGAGTGGCATGGTCTCTGGTGCTTACACCTCTCCAGCAAAGGCTCTGCCTGAGACTAATCTGTCTGTGACCAATCCTCCTGAGAATGCTCCACCAATCATAGTCAGCCTGATCTCAGACAAGACCAGCCCGCAGCAAGCAGGCTCAGTCGTATTGTGGACCGCTAATGCAACAGATCCGGATGGCGATCTGATTTTTTACAGGTTCTTTTTGAACAATATCGCCACAACCAATTGGCAGCTCAGCAACCAGTGGCCCTGGAACACCTCGGAAGGCGAGTTTCAGATAGAGGTTCGGGTTAGAGATGGAATGCATGCCGGGCCAAATGAAAGTGATGATAGCAGGCGGGAGACATTCAAGACAAATGCGTCGGAAAAGATTCCCGCAGTAGCCGCAGCAGCAGAAAAGCCTGCTGCCGGATCCTGGATGAAGACCTTCGGCGGAGCAAAAGATGATATCGGCTCTGCCGTCCAGGTGAGCACCGATGGGGGATACGTCGTAACTGGCCACACATCATCTTATGGTGTCGGTGGAATGGATATCTGGCTGATCAAGACCGACTCATCAGGCGAGGAGATCTGGAGCCGGGCCTTTGGAGGCGGCGGGGATGAATTTGCCACATCCCTCCAGAAGACAGATGATGGCGGTTATGTCATCGCCGGCATCACACCATCCTTTGGTTCAGGGGGAAAGGATCTCTGGCTGATCAAGACCGATGCGCAGGGAAAAGAAGAGTGGGATAAAACCTTCGGGGGGTCGTTGGATGACGGTGGCTTCTCAGTTCAGCAGACTGCGGACGGAGGATATATCGCCACCGGTGCGACGGGCTCGATGGGTCCCAGCACCATCTGGCTGGTCAAGACCGATGGCCTGGGAGACAAGGAATGGGAGAGGACAATGGATCTCAATGAGGATGTCGGGGGGATTTCCACGGGATCGTCCATCCAGGAGACTGGCGAAGGCGGATACATCCTTGCCGGGGATTCATCAAAAGGGAGCATCCTGCTGATCAAGACCGATGCTCAGGGCGGCAAACTGTGGGAAAAGACCCTCGGAGGATCTGCAGTTGATAGTGCAATTTTTGACGCCAACAGCAGAGTTCTGCTGACCTCTGATGGCGGCTATCTCATAGAAGGCTCCACCTCCTCAGAAGGTGCGGGTGGGATGGATCTGTGGCTAATCAAGACCGATTCTGCTGGAGATGTGATCTGGAGCAGGACTTATGGCGGCCAGGGCGATGATTATGGCACCGCAGTGCAGCCGACCGCGGATGGCGGATATATCATAGCCGGCCATACCTCTTCAAGCGGGGAAGACGGGATGGATCTGTGGCTTTTCAAGACCGATGCAGAAGGAAATGAGATCTGGAGCCGGACCTTTGGCGGCAGGGAGGGCGACTTTGGCACATCGGTTCAGCAGACAGCTGATGGCGGCTATATTGTGACGGGACGGACGGCATCCTATGGAGCCGGCGGCATGGACCTGTGGCTGATCAAGACCGACGGGAGTGGAAATGTTGATGGCACGGGCGCGAAAGAAGGCCCTGGCTCGAAAGAGGGCGCAGGCCCGGAAAAGGGCCCTGAAGAGACCAAGCCCGGCCAGTCCCGCCTGCCAGGCCAGCTTCAACTATTCGATAAGGATTTCCGCATCTGATTGCCGCTATGCACAGTTCATTACCCCGATAGATGGAGACTATAAAGGCGATCAGGGTCCTGCGCCGCATGGGATTACCAAGCAAGGCAATAGCTCGATGGGGCCTGAGATTACGAGCAGCGATTTCATCGATCATTTAAAACCCTCATGATTCGTTGACTCATACCCAGAAGATGAAAATCGATACGTAACGAGAGATTTTCATGGGAAAAGGAAGAGCAAATGTGCTGGGGGAAAAATTTTGCCAGAAGGATGCTCATTTCTTGCAATCTTCCGGGCAATCCGATATGCAATTGTCCAGAGTATACCCCGGACTGTAAGTATCGCTTGTCAGAGAATGGCATCCGGCGATGCAGGCATCTATGCAAATATAATACTCGGCATCGCTGATCGTATCAATCAAATCGGAGATGGTATCGGAAATTGCCCCCCGGCTGGCAGCACGGCTCTTTGTCCGAATTCCGCTTAGAATCTCGCCGCTCCCGGCGCCGATTAAGATCGTCTTTCCATCTTTTGTGATGAAGCACCATATCGGCTCAGTGCTATTTTCGGGCTTTGTGAGAAATATCCTTTCAAAAGCAGTTTCATTTGGCAAGGTATTCTCAATGACGTCCGCAGCCCTTGTGATGTTGATCTCTTCCTCATCTATCGGTGCCAGATCCCCCGGGCAGGCCATCGCATTTGCCGCAATGCTTCCCATTATGGTCGGTTCGGAATTGCTGGTGCAATTTCCAGTCTCATCTCTCAGTAAGTATATCCAGCCATCGATATCCTGAATCGTATGATTTGCGGAAGCATTCATATCGGCGATAACGGAAATAATCTCTGCCGCTCCTGGTGCAGAAATTGCTTCTGATTCTGAGCTGGTATCGTTCGCTTCCTCTTCAGCCAAAGCGGGCAATGCCAGGACAACCAGAACAGCTAGAATTGCAGATCTCATAAGTCTCATTGTCTCATCTCCGCAGGAAAATAATAGCACTAATAATCGTAACAATTCTGGAATATAAGGCTATTGCTGAGCTGCTCGAAAAAAAGAGCAGGCAATCAATCAAAGTGAAATTTGCATGGCAAGGAAAAGAATAGTCTGAAAAGATGCCAGGACAGGCCAGTCACGCAATAAGCTCATCTGCCAAGCTGTCCGATAAATTTAATACTTTTGGGAATAAATGAAGAGACCATAAAGGAGATTGCTAATGAAATGGATCTCACGGATTTCCGGCCTCTTTTTGCTATTTGTGCTGACAGTGGCAACTGATGACTCCTCCGTAACGGCCTGCAGAGAAGAGAATACCGGGTCGCTGAGGAAGTTAAGATGGCCCATGTAGGCGATATCAACATCGCTTGCAGGACAATGGGGCAGAGAGACCCGATAGCGCTGATCATGGATTGCAGCTCAACAATGGATATGCGAGATCCCCGTTTGCCCGATGGCCTTGCCGCCAAATACAGAGTAATAATATTCGATAGTCGCGGCACAGGAAATACGGCCGTGCCACCAGAGAGTTCATTAATTCTGGCCCAGAGGATAAATGCCTCCTGGCAGGTCCAGTTCAATGGGGCAGGGCACGGATGATGTATCCGTATCCAGATCGGCTCGCCAATTTAATACAAATTTATTATGTTCATAAGGAGGGAGAACACAGGATATGAAGATAATCAAGAGCGTCCGTCGCATGTTATTTGTGATGCTGTTCTTATTGCCTTTCCTCGGAAATGCCATAGAGCAGGACAGCATTCAGCTTTTTATCAACGGCTCAATTTACATTGATGAAGAAAAAAAGGTAGATAATCTTTTGGCAGTAAACGGCGTGGTCAATGCAACAAATGTCAATGCTGAGCATTATACAGATTCATCGATCATCGATCTAAATGGCAGCGTTGCGTATCCCGGTTTTATCGATAGCCATGTGCACCTGATGGAATCGGGGTACTTCTTCTATGTCGGAGCGAACCTGATTGGCTGCAACAGTTCCGATTCTATGGCAAAAGCTCTGGAAGTCAAAGTCAAATCCATTCCAGAAAACGAAACGATCCTTGGGGCTGGCTTCTCTCTCCGGGATTATGATAATTGGTCGCTCGAAGATCTTGCTAAAATTGACAGAATAACAGGCAATCGGCCGGCATTTTTAGGTGACAAGCTCGGCCATAACGCGGTTATAAATACCGCCGCTATGAAGCTTGCGGGCATCACTCCCGCAACCAAGGTGCCAATTGGAGGAAAAATGGGCGTGGAAGATGGCAGGCTTACTGGCATGCTGCGGGAATCGGCCATGACGCTGCCATGGAATAAATTGTTCAATTTGTTCGATATAAATGATATAAAGACAGGCACGCTTCTTATGCTAAAACAATGGGCATCTCTAGGCTACACAGGGGCTGTAGACCTGATGGGTGCACCAGGCGTGAGGTTTATGAGACCTGAGATTTTCTATGAGATGGAGAAAGAAAAGACTCTGCCTTTGCGGATCAACTATTGCTATACGATATTTGACCTCAATGACGTAGATGACGCTGCCAAATACCGTGGGAATGATACCGATATGGTACGATTTCTGGGCTGCAAGATCTTCGTGGACGGAGCTTTTGCAGGAGGGCAGGCCTGGACGAGCTGGGAAAATCTCCAGGGCAACCATGGTGTCCAGGAAATTTTCACCGATGATGCTGGCGGACAGGAAAAGAACCTCACACGCATAGTGGAGAGAGTTGAAGAGTATGGGATGAACATGCACTACCATGTGCAGGGTGATCTGGCTATTGAAGCAGTGCTCGATTCGCTAGATAAGGTAACGGCCAAAAAAGGAAAGCTTGAAGGAGTTCACACCCTGATACATATGGGATTTCCGAATGATGAGCAGATCGAAAGGCTGGAGGGATTCGATGGCCATGTCGCCATGACGGTCCAGCCGGCTTTTTGGTCTGTAGAGGATGATACTGCCTATTATTATGGAGAGCAAAATGCACAGGCTTATCCCATCAAGAAACTTATCGACAGCAAAATCCCAGTCGGAATCAGCACGGATTTTAGTGTTTCCCCTCCGGAATATTCCCCAGCTACTATGATAATCAGTGTTGCAGTCACTGGAATAGGTGATCCTGGGGCGCACTTGCCGATTGGTGTGAGTGAGGTCATTTCTGGCTTGACTTCCGGCAGCACGGCCACCACATCGAGAAACGATACAGGCGTTCTATATCCAGGCTATAAAGCTGATTTGGTTGTATTCGACCAGGATCTTTATTCTGTGCCATTGGATGAATTTTCCAAAGACAATCCGAAGGTCTTGGCCACTTTCGTAGGCGGAAGGCGGATGAATTAAGCGGGCAAACGCTTTACAAAATTGACGAATTTAGCAATGCCAGCGACGAGCTGGCAATATTTTATCGTAACATAATTCATCATGTGAAATCATCTTGAGCATGGGAATAAACAGCTATTAAATACTATCAACTATTAACCATATATTAATGAAAAGCCCACTTCGCAGGCAATGGATCAGAAAGACGCTGATCATCCTCTCGTTCGTGCTGTTGCCGGCGACCTTTGTGTATATCTCCTGCCCGATAATAATCCGGGGCGCATCGGAAGGGATCGCCACCGGCGGATTGATCCTTTTTATCCTCCTCTTTGCCAGTTCGCTATTCGTAGGCAGGCTCTGGTGCGGCTGGCTCTGTCCTGCCGGCGGCCTGCAAGAGATCTACTTTGCCATAAATAATCGCCCAGCAAAAGAAAGCAGGCTAAAATGGCTCAAGTATATCATGTTCCCGGCAATCATTCTAATCCCCCTCCTCTCTGCAATTCAATCCACCGGTGGATTTTCTGCCATCGACCTTTTTTATTATACGGAGCACGCAATCTCCATAGCAAAACCGGGAGCATACATAATCTTCTTTGTGCAGGTCGCCTTTCTGACCGCATTTGCCCTTCTGGGTGGAAGGCGCGGCTTCTGCAATTATTTCTGTCCGATAGCTGTGATCATGATTGCCGGAAGGACGATCCGTAACCTGATCCGCTGGCCTGCCCTTCGCCTTGCGGCTACCGGGGCCCGCTGCACCGGCTGCAAGAGATGCTCAAATGACTGCCCTATGGGGCTAGACGTCGTCGCCATGGTCCAGCATGGCAGGATGGAAAACACCGAGTGCATACTCTGTGGCGTCTGCGCAGACGTATGCCCGCAGCAAGCCATCCATTTTGAGATATGATTATGATCTGATCAATATCTTTCCCGGGAGGCGGTCAAGGTTGAGGCTGACTTTCATCGATTCAGCTTTAAACCCTCCTGTTTTTCCGGCAGCGCATCCTCCATGATCTTCCCATAAATATAGCGAAATACCAGCTTTCCAGTGGCGATCATCGGCGTGGCCAGGAGGGCGCCCATAATGCCGAATGCATCAGCGGCAACGATGATCCCAATCAGGACGATCAGGGGTGGAAGATCGACTGCGCCGCCCATGATCTTGGGCACCAGGAACTGATTTTCAATCATCTGGACGAAGGTATAGAAGATGATAACCACCAGGGCAAAGCTGAGATGGCTCAGAGCCAGATGCGTCGATCCAAAGAGCAGGGCCACCAGAACAGCCGGAACTGCCGCCAGAACCGGACCGACATTGGGGATCAGCTCCATGAATCCAGCAATGACGCCAAGGAAGAATGCCTGAGGCAATCCGATAATTAAGCCGCCTATCCAGGTGAGCAGCCCGACCGCGGCCATGAGCTGCATCTGGCCCCGCAAAAAACCTGTCCAGATCTTATGAATTTTGCTAAACAGCAAGCTGAGTTCCGGCTCGTGGCCGAGAGGGATCAGATCGGAGAACCAGTTCCTGTACTGTCCGACGGTAAGGGTCATCTGCAGCGCCATGAGCAGAGTGAACAATACCGAAGCCAGGCCGGAAAAGGTGGGTCCCAGAAATCCTGCCACCGCGCCCAGTGCTCTGCCCAGCCGGCTGCTCAGGTCGGCAACAGACATCTGCATGACCGGAGCGGGAGTTTGGGAAGCGGATGCGGAATAATTCAGAGCCTTGAGAAGGGACTCAATTGGAGGATTCAATACGCTGGCCAGCCACGGATGGGACTGCAGTCCAACGGAAACTGATTGGATGAAGCTGCTCAGCCGTTGCACAATCATGGCGGGATCAATCTGCAGGGCAAAATTTGCCGCCTCCACGAGCGGCTCGATGATGAGCAGGGGAAGCAAGAGCAGCATGGCCACGACGAAAAGGTAGGTAACCACAATTGCCAGGGTCCTTTTCATCCTCAGCCGAGTGGCCAAGAACCGAATAACCGGATCGACTATCAGGGCCAGCAGTGCGGCGGATAGCACCAGAGGCACGGCCGATCTGCCAATGTACACCACAAAGAGCGCTGCCAGGAGCAGGAACACACCCATGATATAGCGAGAGGGGTCGCTCCAACGGTTGCCGGGAGGCGCTTGCACCGAATCCTCAGTCATAACGACTAAATTGACAGTCTGGGAAGATAACCTTTATGACAATTACTGCAGATAATTATCGAGGCTGATCAGCTTCTCCACCTCGCTCTTGCTGATGGCGGATTCGGAGACTACCTTCTCCTGCACCTCGATG
Source organism: Methanosaeta sp. PtaU1.Bin112 (assembly GCA_002067705.1). GTDB lineage: Archaea > Halobacteriota > Methanosarcinia > Methanotrichales > Methanotrichaceae > Methanothrix. The sequence goes on along the minus strand of MVRL01000154.1, from coordinate 9,448 downwards.
GGGGCGCGGCTTCTCAGAGCCAGAGCCAGGCAGTCAGAAGGCCGGGCATCTATCTCGCTCTGCTTGCTCTCGCTTTTGAGGGTAAGACGGGCATAATAGATGCCAGCATCCAGATCATCGATGAGCACTTTGGTGATGCTGGCGGAAAGGCTCTCCAGCACGGAGATGAAGAGATCATGGGTCATGGGCCGGGGCGAGAGTTCCCCGGAAAGAGCATGATGGATGGAGACTGCCTCAGACAGCCCCACAAATATGGGCACAATCCTGGCCATCCCGTCTTCCAGGAGAACCACAGGTACTGGCGCGCTGCCCTCCGATTCCGCGATGTAGACTCCTTTGACCTTGACGGTAACGGGCGCCACCATGGCGTCATCCTCAGTGCTCATCTCATTGCATCTCCCGGCCTTTTTTATCTTCCGCATCAACTCGTATTGATCGTTTGCTTATGTGGCCCGCTCTATGCCAATCCTCACGCAGATTCCCTCTATATCCCAGTCTTTAACCAATTTTCCCTGGAGCGAGAGACCTAGACCCAGCCGAAAATCTACCGCTCGAACTTCGCTGGCAATATGCTCCTTCTTCAGAACCGCCAGGTCGAGGATCGGCTTGCTCTCGATATCGACGATGGCCCGGATCTGGTCTTCTACCCGCAGATCCAGCTCTTTTCTCATGTCCTGAATGCGACGGATGATCTCGCGAGCATAGCCTTCTGCCTCCAGCTCGGCGGTGAGGGTGATGTCCACATAGACAAATCCGCGGGAAAACTCAGCTGCCGGCAGGTTTTGCGGCGGAAGCTCCTTTATGGCCACCATCTCCGCTGTGACGCGGTAATCTTTTCCGGCAAAGGAAACGGTCGCCTCGCCGCAATCCAGCTCCTTCTTGACCGTGAACGGATCGGCAGCGGCTATTGCCTCAACGACCGCTCTGGCCTGGCCCTTGTAGACCGGCCCGATCTTCTTGTGAACAGGAGCTATTTCCAGGTCCATCTTCGGCTTCTCGCCTGCAGCTAGCACGGTTATTTTCTTGGCGTTTGTCTGGCCCTTGAGAACCTCTTCCAGACCGTCCAGGTCGAAACCCTCCTTGGCGGGCGCAATCACAATCTCAGAGACCGGCCAGCGCAACTTTCGGCCGCCCTTCTGGCGGGCGTTGGAGGCGGCCATGGAAATCTCCCTTACGAGAATCATGCTCTCTTCCAGGCGCTTGTCGATCCGCCCCTTTTCGGCCTGGGGCCAGGAGCACATATGAACCGACTGCGGCGCCTTCTCATCCAGGCCACGGACCAGGTTCTGGTAGATGGCTTCGGAGATGAAGGGAGTAAACGGTGCCATGATCAGGCTGAGCTTGACCAGGACCTCATAGATCGTGGCGTAGGCGGCCAGCTTGTCCGGATCATCCTGCTCAATCCAGGTGCGTGGCCTCACCAGCTGGATGTACCAGCGGGAGAGATCCTCCAGTATAAAGTCGGAGATGGATCGGACGATGCGGTGCAGCTGGTAGCCCGCCATCTCTGCTGTGACCTCCTCGATCAGGCTGTTTACGCGAGACAGAATCCAGCGATCTTCATGGCGCAGGCTGCTCTGGTACCTGGACAGGTCTGCCTTAGCGGCATCGAAATTGTCCAGGACCATGTAGGGCAGGGCAAACCGATAGGCATTCCAGAAGATATTGAGCATGCGGGATGTGTTCTCCACAGCATCCCAGGAGAAGTGCAGATCCTCCCATGGCGCATTGGCTCCCAAGACATAGAAGCGCAGGATGTCCGCCCCGAACTTCTGCACGACCTCTTCCGGCTGGACGATGTTGCCTATGCTCTTGGACATCTTCCTGCCCTGGTCGTCCAGGGTGAAGCCGTGCATGAGAACGCTCTTGTAAGGCGCCCGGCCAAAGGAGACCATTGAGGCTCCCATCTGAGAGTAGAACCAGCCGCGCGTCTGGTCGTGCCCTTCGGTGATGAAATCTGCCGGCCACCACTCTGCAAACTCCTCCTTGTGGCTGGGAAAACGCAATGTAGCCCAGGAGGCAACGGCGCTGTCGAACCAGACATCAAAGACATCCGGAGACCGCACCATCTTTCCGCCGCAGGGACAATCCAGGTGGACATTGTCCACATCCGGCCGGTGCAGATCGGCAAGCTTCTCGCCGCTTCTCTGCTCCAGCTCCTCAGATGAGCCGATGACCTCGATGCGTCCGCAAGCCGGACAGCTCCAGATGGGCAGGGGAATTCCCCAGTACCTCTGCCTGGAGATGCACCAGTCGCGGGCATTGTTGATCCAGTCTGAAAAGCGAGCTGATCCCGCCCAATCAGGGTACCAGGTTATGCGCGAGACCTCCCCCAGCATCTTGTCTCGCAGATCGGATATCCGCAGGAACCACTGGCTGGTGGCGATGAAGATAATAGGAGTCTTGCAGCGCCAGCAATGGCCGTAGCGGTGCGTAAGCCGGCCTGAAGAGAGCAACTTCTCTTTCTCTTCCAGATCGTTGATAACCTCTGTATCGGCTTCCTTGACATACAGGCCCTGATACTTCTCGCCCGCTTCCGCAGTGTAGCGCCCGTCTCCGCCCACCGGGCAGAAGATCTCCATATGATTTTTCATGCCCAGCTCATAGTCCTCAAGACCGTGGCCGGGAGCGATATGCACGCAGCCGGTGTTCTCCGCGGTCACAAAGTCGGCGGCGTAGACCTTATGCAGGATGCTCTTCTGCCTGGGCACCATCTCGCCCAGAGGATGGCTGTATGTCAGCTCCTGCATCTGCTCGGCAGACAGGGTGGAAAACAGCTCATAGTCCTGATAGCGGCCGATCTTGAGGACCGGTTCGACCAGGTCTGAGGCCATGATGAGGATCTCCGACTTTCCGTTCTTCCAGGCCCGCACCTTGGAGTACTGGAAGGAGGGGTTAACAGCCACGCCCACATTGGCAGGAATGGTCCAGGGAGTGGTGGTCCATATGACAATGTAGGTGTTCTCCTCGCCGATCACCGGGAACTTGACGTAGATAGAGTAGTCAGTCTCGTCCCAGTACTCCACCTCTGAGTCGGCGATGGCCGTCTGGCAGCGCGGGCACCAGTTTACCACCCGCAGGCCTCTCTCCAGGAGGTTGTTCTCGTGGGCCTTCTTCAGCGTCCACCAGGCTGCCTCAAGATACTCGTTCTTGAGAGTCATGTAGGGGTCTTCCCAGTCCAGCCAGGCTCCCAGAATCTTGAACTGAGCCGTCATGTCGTCTTTTTGCCGCAGCGCGAACTCTTTGCAGCGAGCGATGAACTTGTCTACGCCGTAGGCCTCGATGTCCTTCTTGTTTCTGAAGCCGAAGGACTCCTCGACCTTGACCTCGATGGGCAGGCCATGCATATCCCAGCCGGCTCTGTCCTTGACCTCAAAGCCGTTCATGGACCTGTAGCGCAGGACGCAGTCTTTGATCACCTTATTCCAGGCGGTGCCGAGGTGAATTCGACCGGTGGTATAGGGCGGGCCGTCAACGAAGAAGAATTTCTTTCCTCCGATTCTCAATTCCCGCACTTTGCGATAGGTTTGTGCCTCATCCCAGAGCTCTCTGATCCGGCTCTCCAGATCATGCGCATCGTACTGTCCCGTCACCTCGGTGATCACTTACAGTTCCTCCGAAAAACGAGTTTCCACCATGATACCTCTATATTTAGCCTTTGTGACCTCAAAACCTTTCCCCGAGGCAAAGTGCGCAGGTATACATTTGTCCTCGAACGGAGATATTTATGCAATGACCTTCGATCAGATCTCCATCAGCAGATTCTCGACCATCACAAGGATCTCGCCCAAGGCGCTGCGCTACTATGACCGCAAAGGCCTCCTGGTGCCGGCTGCGAAAGACCGCCTGACCGGATACAGGTACTACACCTCCGATCAACTGGACCTGGGTGTGAAGATCAAGACGCTTGCCCTCCTGGAGCTGGACATCGACACAATAGCGAGCTATCTGCAGGCAGAAAAGCGCGGCGACAAGGCAAGAATGAATTCCCTTTTAGAGATGCAACAGATGCTCATTTCCCAGGAGATCTCAAGAATGGAGAGGATCAAGGAATTGCTCCAAGAAGGAACCGAGGTGTTGATGAAGATGGCGCTGATAAGTCCCGTGATTAAGGAAGTTCCCGCCCTGAGAGTACTTGCCAGGAGGGAGCAGGGAAGCATAGCAGAGACGATTCATAAGCTGACCGAGGAGCTCATGGCCATCATTCGCAGTCCAGAGAACCAGAAGCATAGGGCAAAATTAGCCGGTCCATTCATGGTAATGTATCATGGAGATGAGTTTGATCTGGACGATGCCGATATTGAGGTCGCAATCCCAATAACCGGGCCTATTGAATTGAAGGATTCGGGAGTATTTGCAAAGAGATTGCCTGCATGCAGAGTGCTCTCAGCGGTGCATAAAGGCAGCCACGAGCTTCTCCATATCACCTATAAAGAGATGTTCAATTGCCTGGCCCAAAGGGGGCTGGAGTTTCAGTCCCCTGCCAGAGAGCTTTTTCTAAACAGCCCCCATGAGACGCAGCAAGAAGAGCTGTTAACCGAGATTCAGCTTCCGGTTAAGCAATAGTGTCTTCGGTCCATTCCAAAGAGGGCTAAGTCTCTTAGGCTCCTGAATGGATGTGGACCAATATTTTTTTAAGTACAGCCTGAAACCTTTTAGAGGAGGGGTCAATATCAAAGAGGAGATCTGGATCGAGAAGTACCGGCCTACTAAGCTGGATGACATTGTGGGTCAGGATGAGATAATCCGCCGTCTCAAGTCCTATGTGAAGACCAGAAACCTGCCGCATCTTCTGTTCTCCGGTCCGCCAGGCGTGGGAAAGACGGCTGCATCGATCTCGATTGTCAGAGAGATCTTCGGCGAGACCTGGCGCAATAACTTTATCGAGCTGAATGCCAGCGATGAGAGGGGCATAGACATCATCCGCCACAAGGTCAAGGATTTCGCCCGCATGGCCCCTCTGGGCGACGCAGATTTCAAGGTCATATTTCTGGACGAGGCCGATGCTCTGACCAATGACGCCCAGAGCGCTCTGCGGCGCACCATGGAGCGATATTCGGCCACGACCAGGTTCATCCTCTCCTGCAACTACTCCTCCAAGATCATTGAGCCCATCCAGTCTCGCTGTGCCGTCTATCGCTTCAAGCCCCTCTCTGCGGAGGCCGTCAAGAAGCGGGTCAGGTTCATTGCCGATGAGGAGAAGCTGATAGTATCCGAAGAGGGGCTATCTGCCATCGAGTATGTTGCCAGCGGAGACATGCGAAAGGCGATCAATGCCCTGCAGGCGGCGGCCCTTTTAGGCGATCAGGTTGATGAGGAGACTATCTACCAGATCACCTCTACAGCCAAGCCTGAGGAGATCCGCAATTTCATCAAGACCGCTCTCTCCGGGGATTTCGTGGGGGCGCGGGCGGCGCTGGATGATCTTCTGCTCTCCAAAGGGCTCTCCGGCCAGGACGTGGTGGTCCAGATCCATCGGGCCATGATGGACCTGGATATCTCCGATCAGGAGAAGGTCAGGCTTATCGACCGCATCGGAGAGATCGATTTTCGCATGACGGAAGGCGCTAATGAGAGAATTCAGCTGGAGGCACTGCTGGCTTACTTTGCCCTGAGCAAGTCGAATACGCCCTGAACAATCTAAACAATCCCTAAATGCGTATGAGCATGACTGCAAAATCTCAATCCAGGCCCCACTTCTTCCGGAACTGGATCTTTTGATCACTATTCATCCAGTGGCTTGCATCGCAATATGGTTTGTTCTCAGATTTTCCGCAGCGACAAAGGGTTACTCTGTTTCGGGTCTCATAAATGCTTCCATCTGCTGATTGGATCGGAACTCCGCCGCGAACCCATATTGGTCCTTCACAGCCTTTCTCTTTATCATTGATCAGCACAAGAGAGGGCTTGAACTCTTTTTCAAAGGGTTTGCCAGTCTCCTTATCCCAAAGAACTAACCTGCCAGAAGGACAAATCATAGCCTCCTCAATTGCCGTTTGCCTGGCAACTGGATTATCCGATCTTCGAATTAGCTCTCTGATTCCACCAGCCCGCAAACAGAATCGAGAATGATCGCAAAATTCCTGCACATCTGTCAGCTTCAAATTTGGGCCTTCAAATGTCTCTGCTTTTTCCAGGTAAAGCCTCTTGTTGGCTGTTTCACTTCCATCAAAACCGATCTTCCGATGAGTACCATCACAAAAGGGTTTCCTCTTTGACGAACCGCAACGACAGAGGTGATAAGATTCCTGCACTGCATATTCTTTCTCATCAATCAGTTGCCTGGTGTGGCCTGCCTCATCAGTCACAATAGTCTGCTCCGATAGAGGCAAAGCACCATTTACCTGATAGGGGCCATCCTTGATTATCTTAATCCTTTGAGCTTTTTTTCCTTCGTTCATGGTTCACCTCAACAACGATGGTTATGCAATATCCCGGCCGTCTGCAAATCGAAGTCAATTGTCATTAATTGATATTATATATATTCGTTATTCATTACAAAGCTATCGCATCGACAGGGTCGAGCTCTGATGCCTTTATCGCTGGATATAGCCCGGCTAAAAAGTTCAGGACTATAGCAAAAAGGATGGAATAAGCAATCAACTCAGGTCGAAGGTTAAAGGTAAGTGCAACGCCACCAAAGCCCGAGGGCCCAAAAGCTGCTATCATCCTTCCTACAGCTAGCCCAACCATGGACCCCAGGATACCTCCTGGCAGGGCGAGGAGAAGACTCTCCGTCAGGAATATCTTTAGTATGGACCTTCTCGAAGCACCCATAGCCATCATTATTCCGATCTCTTTAGTCCTGCGACTGATGATCATGATCGTGGTATTGGCTATTACAAAACCCGATATCAAGAGGATCATGGAAAAGAAGATCAGATTTATCCTGGACTGGGTGGAGATGAACCTGGCTATCTCCCTATTGAATTCCTGCCAGGAGCTCGTCTCCTTATTTAATCTGTATCCCAAAGTCTCAGCCGCTTCTGGAGCCTCCTCAAAATCAGATAGCTTGACAGCTATCTCTGTGACCACATCCCCCTGCTCCACCAGATTCTGAGCAGTCTTTAGCGGCAGGTAGACCAGGTTGTAGTCCTTGGCTGTGCCCTTCTCCACCAGGCCCGCAACCCGGAGCTTGATCAACCTTTCCTTCTGCACCAGGTCGAATCTCTTCCCTGGCCGGACCTCAAGATTCTCGGCAAGCTTTGTCCCCAGAAAGGCGCAGTTGCGGCCGTACCTCAGATCAAAGAAGTCTCCGGATTTGATAGAGGCTTGCAGTTCCATAATTCCGTACTCCTGGGGAGGGTCAACGCCTATGAACTCCACAGCTTCAACGTTTTCTTTGTACCGAGCTGCACCCTGGCCGATAAGCCTGGGTGAGACTGCCACAACACCGGGATAGTCCCAGATCTTCTCGGATAAGGTCCTATAGAAATGAAGATAATCCTCGTCCTGTTCTGGCTCTACGTATAAATGTGGATTCTTCTCCACAGTGTTTTCCACTATAGCAATTCTGACCCCCTCTGTAATTCCCAGGGACATTATGATCACTCCCACTGCCACTCCTACCGAGAGAAGAGTGAAAGCAGTTCCCCTGCGGTTTGATAGGATATGCCTTGCCGCCACCGCCATCTCAAAGCCTAAAGAGAGGCACTGGCAGGCCAGCTTCTCCTCAAGAAAGGTAGGCTTCCATCTCCTTCGTTTGTTCCCTCCCTCCTCCGAGCCCTTGAGTGCATCAACGGGATTGAGCCTGGAAGCCTTATAGGCAGGATAAGCCCCTGCCAGCACACTCAAGCCCAAGGCCAGCAGGACATAAGATGGAAAGTTCCATGCATCTATCACCAATGGAATTGAGCTGAGATCTCTTCCGGCGGCAGAGATCTCGAATTTCAGGTTCCCCAGTACCATTATGGCCAAAAATCCAAGGATACAGCCTAAAATACCGCCAAAAATTCCAAGAATTCCACTCTGGTAGATAAATATCTTCAGCAAGCTGTATCGGCCGGCTCCCAGAGCCAAGAGCATACCGATCTCCCTTATTTTCTCCATGACCAGAATATTCATTATAGCAGCAATGCCGAAGGCTGCGATTATCATCACGAAAAATATAGATAGAGATCTCCAGAATCCTCCTACATTTATCGACCTTAAAATCTCGGGATTAGACTCCTGCCAGCTCATGGCGTTGTAGCCCAAACCGTCGATGAAATCCGCAACCTTTTGGGCATGGTAGATATCCCGGAGCTTAAGCTCAACCGAATTTATAACATCTCCTTCGTTCAGAAAATTCCTGACTGTCTTAGAGGAGACATAGGCCAAGCTCTCATCCAGGGGCGTTCCCGAATCAAAGATGCCTACAAGCTTTAAACTGATGTTATTAGCCCTGGGAAAGCTCGCTTGCATCGAGTCTCCCACCTTTAAGTTCAGTTTCTCGGCAAGCTTGAAGCCCATCACAACATTATTGATACCTCTTATGGAAAAGAAATCTCCCCTTACAATAGAGTCGCTGATTCTGTAAATTTCATCCTCTCTAAAGGGGTCTACGCCGCGAAGGAGGGCATTTTTCCTCTTCTCCTTGAAAGAGATGGTAGCCTGTGATGATATAGTTGCCGAATAGGATCTGATCCCTTCAATGGTTGCAATCCTGTCTAAAAGACCCCGGTAAAGGTTGATATACTTTTCATCCCCTTCCGGATAGATCTTTACATGAGGTAGCTTATCCTCGACGATTCCGGTCAGTAGCTCCTGCGAGCCATTTCCCAGAGAGGTGAATACAAGGGATATTGAGACTGCAAGGGCGACAGCTGTGACCGAGAGAAGCGTCTGGCGCCTGTGAAATGTAATATTCCTAAGTGCAATGAAAAGCTCTAATCCAAACGCATATGAGGACAATGCAGATCGCCCTGTAATCCTTGAAGTTTAAATCTTTTTCCAACTATATAATTTGCTTTTCATGGCCGTAAGACACTGCTTCTTTGCTTCTTAGACTTGTAAGCATAAATACTTTAAGCAGCTCTTCAGTTTCATCAGACATATTATTCAATCCTATCTAGAGATTGTAAGGGGTCTTGAATATTCTCTTTATTGTAAAAAGTTAAATCAGAAATCCATCATTAATTGCAGTTAAACTCAGCAAAAATCATGATATCAGCACCTCATCCAGTCCCTCTAGGATAATAATAGCTAAAAAGGTGAGATAACTATATCGAATTGATGAATGGTGGTCTGAGATACCAGAACTGAACGATGATGCCAACTCAGATAAGGATCGACAGTGGCACCCAAGTGCTCATATCTATAGTGGCCGGATCGAGGAAATTATACTCCCTAAATATATTCTTTAGGCCGTATCCTCTTTCCTAAACACATACCATTAATTCTACTAATCATTTTGTAATCGAGAGCGATGAACTGTGTTGTAGGCACAGAAGGGGATTATTCTACCGTC
>MVRL01000153.1 GCA_002067705.1 Methanosaeta sp. PtaU1.Bin112 | reverse complement strand
GTGGAGGAGCTGAACCTGGGCGGCCGGTGGTCGGAGATGGATATCGCTCCCACCGTCCTGAATCTGCTCAACATCTCCGGCAAACTCTCCGGCGAGGGCAGGGTCCTGCCAGTGGCAGAGAGCTTCGTTCTGCGCGTCACGGGCGCGCCCTCGGGGCTCTCGCTCTGGCGCGGTGGGGTCCGGCTGGCCGACGCCGCTGCGGCCAGCGCCAGTGGCGATTATCGCTTTCTGGGCCTCTCGCGGGGGCAATACATCCTCAAGGCGGGCGGGAAGGAATGGGGGGTGCTGGTGAACGGGGACGCGGCAATGGATCTGACCGGGAAGGCTGCGCCACAAGGGAATTGGAAGAGGATAATCGGGATCGTGCTCATCCTGGCCATAAACCTGGCTGGAATTGCCATCATTGTGAGGATCTGGAAGAGAAATAACTAAAATCTACTCACTGCACTGAAAACCAATCCTCTCTGCTGATCTTTGCTTTTCTCAAAATTTCTGCCAGCAGATCAACGCTAATTTTTTCTCCATGTGGATTTGGGATGATGGCTTATGTAATTCCTCTTTTCATGTGATGGTGATTCTTGCCGGGAAAAGGGCCTTCAGATCCCAATTCCTTCAGTCGGCGGATCAACTCTGATCGCGATACCGGAGACAGCTTAGGCAACAGGTATCGGCTCCTTTGATACGCTTATGGTTTCACCACTAATTGGGGGCAGCGCCAGATTCCTGAGCAGATGTGCTGCGATCCAATCCTCGAGAGCCTCGATAAAATTTCGCCGCGCATCTTCTACGGTGCGGCCTGTCGCCCATAAGCCATCTAATTCCGGTACATCCACAAAATATGGCTCGTCACCATTTTCGATGACTTTGTATTGCGCCTTCTCCAGAGCCGCTTGAATGTATTCTGCGAACATATCTTTTTTTATTCCGCATTCAAGGGATATGAAATGTGCGATTTGGGCCTTTTCGGCTTTTCAGAAGAAGTCATGCGGCCCACCGCGCTCTCACGGCCTTCTCGCGCTCTGGCGCAGTGGAGCGCATCTGGCCGGTGTCGCCACGCGTGACTGCTATTTGCCGGACCTGCCGCGCAGGGGGATCTGCCAGATCAAGGCCGCACTTATTTCTTTCAGCCCGCGGTCTAAGAGGCTCTCGATTTACTGCCGTTCGGTCTTCTCTGATTCGCTTTTCGGATGCCACCTGTTTCCGAAGATAGTCGGTCAGCCAAAAAACTCTCTCGAAAAATTTATATTACTGAAGTTTGATCAGTACTAAAAATACTAAACTGTGTAATAGTAAATCTGGAGGAATAAAGATGAATAACCGAATATTTGCAGGAGCGCTAATCTCCCTTGCCGTCCTGTTGCTTGGGGCGGCACTGGCGGCTGGCGCTGCAGAGGGCGGTATCGCCATAACCAATGCCAATTTTGCCGCGCCAAGTCCCGAGAAGGAGAACCTGAATGAAGAATGGGTGGAGATCACCAATCTGGGGACCGAGGATGTGAACCTCGCCGGCTGGACGCTGGAAGACGGCCAGAATCACACCTACAAGTTCCCTGACTTCAGCCTGAAGGCGGGCGCCGTCGCCAAGATCCGCACCGGAGAAGGCAATGACACCTCTGTTGACCTCTTCTGGAACCGCAGCTCTTCCATCTGGAACAACGATGGTGACGTGGCCACATTGAAGGATGCCTCAGGAAGCATCGTCTCCCGCTATCCTGAAGAGGAAAAGGCAGCCTGAATATCCTTTCAGGCCATCCTTTCCTGACATTTCTTTTTTTTCATTTTCATCCCCCCCCAAATCGAATCATCGCCGCAGAGCGCAAGTAAGAAATGCCATTTACTCCTAATATTATGCGGTGCATTTGAGATGAATCTTGAAGAGATGGCGGGAATACTAAAGACCTCCTTGGGACTTCGCGACAATGTTGTTGGCGTAAAGCTGTTTAAGAACGAAGCGGAAATTCCCAAAGATCTCTCTTCCGTAGAGAAGCCAGTTCGATATTGCTCAATGATCCAGGGGGCCAGGCTGGAGGCAAAAAGCTTCCTGGCACGAGCCGACTTCCACGAGTGCAAGGGTGGGGCAGCCGGCCTGGGCCTGATGCAGTGCCCGGATAACATCTCCAACGGATCTTTGTATTTCAATAAGCTGCATAAGTGCGAGACTCCTGAGGTGGGAATCAGCATTGCCTCGAATATGCCGCGCCTTCTTCCAGGCAACACAATTGCCACTTACGTCGCTCCACTGGATAAGATGGCCATGAACCCCGATGTGGTGGTCTTCATTGGAAATGCCATGCAGGCCCGCAGAATTGTGCAGGCGGTTATGTTCAAAGAAGGAGGTCGATCCACATTCACCACCGCAGGAATTCAGTCACTCTGTGTGGATGCCACTGCATCTCCTTACCTGAAAGGAGAGGTAAACGTCTCTTTGGGCTGTGACGGATCAGCAAAAAACTCCGGCCTTATGGATGATGATGTCGTGGTGGGCATCCCCTTTGCGATGATGGAAGACATCTGCACCGTCCTCAAGACGCATTACGAGGGCTGGGACAAATTCATGAGAGGCTGAGGTGAAAACCGATTATGTTTGAAAGAATCCTGATTGCAACCGACGGCTCCAAGCACAGCGAGAGGGCCGCCGAGGCGGGAATAGAGATGGCCAAGCTCTACGGCTCAGCCGTAACCGCTCTTTTTGTGGTGGATATCGGCAAGGAGTACGGCCCGCTGGGAGATTTGGTATCGAAGGTTGCTGACGACCTGATTGCAGGCATCAGACGCAACCTGCAGGATCAGGGTGAAAAGGCCACCAAAAAGGTAGCGGAGATCGCAGAGAAGTCCGGCATTGTCGTGTCCAGAAAGATCGTGGAAGGCTATCCTGCCGATGACATAATTCGCATCGCAAAAGAGGGCAAAATGAACCTCATCGTCATGGGCGGAATCGGAGCCACCGGCCTGGAAGGCTTCCTCCTGGGAAGCGTGGCCGATAAGGTAGTTCGCAGCAGCCATATCCCCGTTCTTGTGGTGAGAAATGACTAGGTGCGCATCTGGATCAGGACTGTCTGCCTAGGGCTGTCTGCCTGATACTCTCCACTTGAGCAGCACCCCTTCGTCCAGCGGCTGCACGTGGCTCAAGGTCAGCCTGGGAAAATGCTCTCTGAATCCCGGTCCGTCCACCAGGGCAGGGGCGCTCTTTCCTCCGATGATCATAGCGCCCACGTAAACATAGATCTCATCCACCAGTCCGAGATCGATGAGCGACCAGTTTAGCGTAGCTCCTCCTTCAACCATGAGACGCCTGATTCCCCTATCGAAGAGCTGGGAGAATAGCTCTGCAAGATCTACCTTCTCTCTTCCGCATACTATTATCTCTGATCCGGTTGAGGCGATCCTGTCCAGTCGTTCTTTCGCTGCCGAACGGCTGACGGCCAGGATAGATCCCGGTCCCAGCACCTGAGCGGATGGTGGCGTTCTCGCCCGGCTATCGGCTACGACCCTCAGCGGGCCATCCGGCTGGCCCTTCATCCTTCTTTGCTCGCGATAGCTCTGCGACTTGACATGCAAGCTGGGATCGTCTGCCAGAACTGTCCCCACTCCTACCATGATGGCGTCGCACTCCGCCCGGAGAAGGTCGACTCTGGCTTTGTCTTCCTTGCCGGAGATCCTAACCTGGCAGCGCTCAAAGGAGCTGATCTTGCCGTCTGCGCTCATGGCGCTATTGATGAATACAAAGGGCCTGGTCGTAACTCTTGTCACCTCTCTCATTTTCTATCGTGTTGACCCTGGCAAGGTGCGCCTGGAAAGTTTAGGCAAAAAGGAGCTAAATAGCTTGCCGCTCCATTTTAAAGTATGCCTCAGGCACGCGAGATCCTTCTGCAGGGAACCATAATCTATGGCGATGATTTCACACCGCTGGATGGCTATATCAGCATTCGGGATGGCATCATCAGGGAGTTTGGCAATGAGAAGGTGGATGCCGACTATGTGGGCATCGTCTCCCCTCGCTTCTTTAACGCGCACGTCCACATCGGCGACTCGGCTTTCAAAGACCCTCCCTTTCTGCCTCTTTCTGAGCTGGTAGGCCCTGGCGGATTGAAGGCCAAAAAGCTCTCTCAAATGCCGCGCGCTGTTCTTAAGGAAGGCATGAGACGAAGCCTGAATCTTATGGCTGCCTCTGGAACCTGTGCGTTCGCCGATTTCAGAGAAGGCGGAGCAGATGGAGTAGCCATGCTGCAAGAGGCCTTGATCGGCCTGCCGCTTATTGCCAGAATTCTGGGGCGTCCAGGCATCGGCCAGATGACAGGACCGGATAACTGCTGGGGATTGGGTATAAGCAGCACTCGGGATCACGATCCTTCTGTGGTTCGAGCGGCAGTGGCTGCTGCCAGAATACGGGGCCAGGCGGTGGGCATCCATGCAGGAGAAGCCGGCACGGATGACATCAACGGGGCTATTGCTCTTCAACCCGATTTTCTGGTGCATATGAACCGGGCGGAAGAGAAGGATCTGATGGAAACGGCCAGACTGAACTGTCCGGTGGTGATCTGTCCCCGGTCCAATCTGGTCGCCGGCGTGGGCCTGCCCAATGTGAAAAGAATGCTGAAAAATGGCATCACCGTTGCCGTGGGAACGGATAATGTCATGCTCAACTCGCCGGACATCTTTGAGGAGATGCATTTTATCAGCAAGGCCCTGCTGCATGACGATAGACAGGTATTTAAGATGTGCACGCTAAATGGTGCTAAAATAATGGGGCTCGATCAGAGGCTGGGGTCCATTCGAGAAGGAAAAGAGGCAAGAGTGATGGTTATTGATAGCAGCTCAGATAATATTTGGGGATCGATAGCGCCTCTTTCCAGCATTGTGAGAAGGGCTGGACGATCTGATGTAATGGCTATCTTTTAGGGGTAAATCATGTTTGAGAAGATTCTAATTGCAACCGACGGATCAGAGCACGGATTGAGAGCTGCCAAAGTGGCATTGGAGCTGGGAAAGATATCCGGTGGAATGGTTACTGCGATCTATGTGGCAGACACCAATCGGACGAGCCATTTGCCGGATGATATGCTGCTGTTCAGCATTCGAGAGCTTCTGCTCAAGGAAGGCAAAGAGGCCCTGAAGCATGTGGAGAATGCTGCCAAAGAGCTGGGCGTAGCTTATGAGGGCGTTGTGGTTGAGGGAAATCCCGGCAGCGAGATCGTAAACTATGCCAAATCCAACGGCATGGATATTATCATCATAGGTGCCGTAGGGCGCACTGGTCTCGACAAGTTCCTGCTTGGCAGCGTTGCCGAAAAGGTGGTACGAAGCTCGAGGGTTCCAGTACTGACCATTCCGAGGGAGCAGACTTGAGCATTCTCGTCAGGGACGTGATGGTCCGGGATGTGGCCTCTGTCTCCATACCCGGAAGCAGGGATGACGTTTTAAAGACGCTGCAGGACCATAAGGTCTCCGGCGTTCCTGTGCTAAAGAAAGGTGAGGTCGTGGGCATGATAACCAGGACCGACCTGCTTGCCAATCGCGAAGAGGACCAGACCGCTCTGCTTATGACTCGCGATCCCGTGGTCATAAGCCCGGACAAGAGCATTATAGAGGCTTCACGGCTCTTGATCAAGCACGATATCCGGCGGCTTCCCGTGGTGGATGCAAAGAAGCTGGTCGGCATCATTACAGTGGCCGATATCGTCAGGGTAGCAGCGGACCTGGGAATAAAGGAAGCTATACAGCCCTATTTAGAGAAGGAGACGGTGGTTCTCTGGAGCGAGACGCCCCTGGCGGTAGCCGGGTCGATTATGGAGTTTGCCGCAGTAGAGGCCTGCCCGGTCATCGATAGAAGTCTCAAGCTGGTAGGCATGATCTCGGATCGAGATCTCATCAGGGCCAGCGTCATCGAGGATACGGTTGAAAAGACGGATCTATCTGCCAATGATGGAGAGGACACCTGGATGTGGGACCGGATTATGCAGAGCATCAGCAAGTATTACACGGTCTCGCGGATCAAGCTGAAAGACATTCTTGTCTCCGAGGCTATGGTGCCGCCTATAACTGCCTACAAGAAGGATGAGGTTGGCAAGTGCGCCGCTATTATGCAGAAAAATAGAATCGACCAGATGCCTGTGGTAACTCCGGGCGGAAAGCTTATGGGAATGCTCAAGGACAAAGACATTCTGGTGGCACTGGTGGATAGCATGAGAGGGACTGTCTGAGTGACTTTTCATTCAGCCATATGTTTATAAATAATATTGGGGGCCGGGAGAAGCCTAATATCCCGGCTTTTTTAACTTACTTCTTTGGGCTGAACTTTATAGCCCGATCATATAGAATCTCTGAATAGGATGGCCCTGTCTTTGTAGCCTTTTCCAGGTAGAGCCTCCAGCCGATGAAAAGCGGCTGGTCCAGATCTATGCCATAGCCTCCTGGACCATAAGGAACCTCAAAGCAATGAGGATTGCCATCAGAATGCCTAGCGATCTTATAGACATAGAGGTATTTTGCATCAGGATTTCCGGGAAGATACGCTTCTGCAGTTCCATTGAAATCCGGATCAGTGACTGCTCCAACGCCATTCCAGGCATCTGCCCCGAAAATGCCGATGTTCTGGTACATCGCCTTTCCTGCAGCCACATGGTTAACTCCGTAGACGATTATGAATTCGTTAGTATTATTGCCCAACGTAATTGATGGATGTTGTAAGTATCCATAATACTGCGAGAGGTTGCAGTACGGAGGTGTTGGCGAAGAAGGAGTTTGATTCGCTGTCCACAGATAGCACGCATCATTGTCGGGACCCCAGGGGTTGATTCTCATCTGAAGGTGAGCCATCTCTTCTGCTGTAAACCATATACTAGTTGGAAGTTCTGTTGCATTCAATCCGCTGTATTTATTGAGGATCGCCTGCCGCAATTTATCGAGATCATCCATAAGGTAGAACTCTGTTTTCCCCGTTCCTCGCGTCCTTAGCTCTGGCATATCGTATGGCACTAATGTAGTAGTATTTTTGGGAGTAATTCTAAGAATGGTCGCGGGTGTGTTATTGGTGTAAATGCTTCCCGCTTGCTTATCTTTGAATAGAGCCGGGCGGATGTATATGGCAAAGGTATCTGAGTTATTCTCTGAGCCCCAGGCTTGTCCATTCCCATCTGGTTTCATTTCCATAAGTTCTGAACATCAAATTAACGTCGTAGCTGAAGTATCTGCACTCAGGTGGTGTTCTTCCCACGAAAATAATGGCTTCATCTGGGCGAAGATTTTTAATTGTGGGATTAACATCTTCGCTCTTTCCTAAGACTTTAGATACTGCAGAACTTCTTTTATCTATTTCCTCACCTGGTGCCGGCGGTACAAAATATACCATGTATCGAGTAGTGGGATTATTTCCATATGCAGAAGGTATTAATCCTTCATTATATACTTTGACCAAGTCAAAGACACCCAATTCTCCTTCCTGTATTATGAATCCATCTTTTTCTAAAGCCTGTTTAAGAGACTTGATATCATCGGCTTTTGCATTCTCTGCAAAAACTGTCGATATTAGCATAGCTAACAAAACCATGAATACTATCTATTTTTTCATGTAGACTATTCCTGCAAGCTAATTTAGCAACAATTGCTATCTATCTATAAATGCCTTTATAGTCGGTTACGTCCTGTGCCGGCCAACAGAGCGGTAAGATTTAAGCCAGAGATAGAGGCTCTGGCAAAGGGCTCTGCTTTCATCCGTTGAAGCCCTTGCAGCAACTCCCGCAAACTCTGCGGAGTTAGCGAGATCATCTTGTGTAGGAGATTTGCGGATGTTTCGACATCCTGTCGGAACTTTTGCTGGCTCGCAGTTGGGTGAATCCAACTTTCGCGCTCCTGCAGGTCAATTACTGCTACGTGAAACTTTATATTTAAATATTAGATTTCAGGATAGTTTTAATATCAAGAAATGCATTACTAAATGATATGCTGACACTGGAAGAGGGCCGTCTGGCCGTCCGGCTGGCCAGAGAGGCTCTGACCGGCTATATTGAGAAGAGGAAGATCACCCAGCCACAGGGCCTTCCTTCTGTTTTCGAGGAGAAGCGGGGGGTTTTTGTAACCCTTCACGAGGAAGGGGACCTGCGGGGATGCATCGGCTATCCCCAGCCCATCATGCCTCTGGGCAGAGCTATCGTGGACTCGG
This sequence comes from Methanosaeta sp. PtaU1.Bin112, assembly GCA_002067705.1. Classification (GTDB taxonomy): domain Archaea; phylum Halobacteriota; class Methanosarcinia; order Methanotrichales; family Methanotrichaceae; genus Methanothrix. The sequence continues at coordinate 3,306 of MVRL01000153.1, read as the reverse complement.
CCATTAACGCAGGATGCCGGGACCCCCGCTTTCCCAGCGTGCGCCCGGCAGAGCTGGGGCGAATCGAGATGGAGGTGACCATTCTCACCCAGCCCGAGGCCTACACCGAGCCCCGGGAGAAGCTGCCTGAGCTGGTGGTGATCGGCAGGGACGGGCTGATAGTCACCAGAGGGCCGTTTTCGGGACTGCTCTTGCCCCAGGTGGCCCCAGAGTGGGGATTTGACTCCCAGGAGTTTCTCTCCCAGACCTGCGTCAAGGCCGGGCTGCCGCCGGACGCCTGGCGGGATGAGCAGACGGAGGTGCAGCACTTCCAGGCGCAGATCTTTGCCGAGGTGGCGCCGGAGAGAGAGGTCTTTGAGAAGAGCTTCACGGAGAGGGGATGCGGGACGGTGTAGGGGGCAATCGAGTCCTCTGGGAACGTTTTATAACCATAGTTAACCTAATTTAACCCATGGCCAGTGCAATAAAACCGAAGGAATCGCAGGGATGCGTTATCGGATCTAAGATTACTCGTAGCGAGCTATCGCAAATTCAGGATCTGATTGATGCCGGCGTCTATCTAAACGCATCTGATTTCGTCAGGGAGGCAATTCGTGACAAGCTGGCTGCCATAAAGGTGATAAAATGCCGTGACGTCGATTATGAGACGGCAAAAAAGGAGATCATAGGATATTTCCAGAGAAATCAAGAAGCTTATCCAGATGAGATCTCTCAGGATCTGGAGTTGGATTTTGACCTGGTAAGGCGCATCACAGCCGAGCTAAAGAAAGAGGGTCGTCTGGAGGCCGTTTGATGGATTGCTACGAAGAGGGCGATGCATTGCACGGTGCAAAGATCTATGCCGAGGCTAGAAAGATGCAGGGGCCGGTTGTTATTGTAAAAAGCGGCCGGCATAGGGCGCAGAGCATAACGCTCATAGAGAATGCCGAAGCGGTAATCATCCCGAAACTGAGATGGATTGAGGAGCATTAATCAGCGAATATTCAATTACTTCAATAGATTTAATAATCCTTGCTGAAATACTTGAAATGAAAGTATCCTGCTCTTTGTAGCTCTCTTTCTGGGGCCACCCAGGTTCCGCCTTCGATCCTTCGATCGCATCTGGATATCTGTAGGCCGACTTGGCTTTAAGCAAAAGGAGGACTCTATCAAAGGCCTAGTGAATCGCTTGCACATCGCCGAAGAACCATGCATCCAGCTCATCCACTAGGATACGATTCAAGACATTGAATCTGGACCCGTTCCGGACCATTCTTTCAGTAACTAACCAGACGTCATTGGTATTTTAACAATGTAAACGTTTAAATATTTGGCTATTGTCTAATTTGCATAAGAAATGCAAGAGGATATTATATGTCCAGAATTGTGGTTCTTATATTACTATCTATGCTGTTGAGTGCAACAGTTTGTACTGGCCAAGTAACTTCGGCCGTTCGCGCAGCAGAGAGGTCAATACTTAGTTCACCTCTACCGCCTCAAGCCAAGATAATCGGTGAGGTCGCTCTTGCTATTATAGGAATGTTTGGACCTTATATTGCATGCAAATGGTTTGGTTATTGCGTTGATGAACAGAATTTAGGTTATTAAACTTTTTGGCAGTCATGTGCAAATGATGCGCTTCTCTTTATGCATGTTGACATCTAAAGTGAATCTACTTGCTGATTGCACCCGTTTGAATTTTTCTCACAAAATAATGAAAAGATTTATTCCAATTCATAGCATACGATTCGTCTGAGAATATATCACCTACATCCCTGTTAGCTAAAGCGTTCTACGCTAAAAAACTTTCGAGGCAGAATGCCTCTTTTTATTGCTTCCCTATCTTCTCGTGAAACACCCTCTTGGCCTTCCCTTCCTGCCTGGGTAGTCCCCCCAAGGGATAGACATCGCCCTTGGGCGAGAAGCCCAACGCCTCTTTGAGCGCCTTCTCGACCATGTAGCCCGTAACTCCCGGCCCGGCCTCGACATTTACCCGCACATCGTTGACCCCGTCGGTCTCCTCCACGATGATCTGGTAGTTGTTGCCTATGCCCGGAATGCCCAGCAGCGTCTGCTCGATCTGCTTGGGGAAGAAGTTGACCCCCTTGACGATGAGCATATCATCCCGCCGTCCGGTGATGGGGGCGATCTTGAGGTGCGTTCTGCCGCACTCGCATGTATCCCGGGAGATGATCCGTGTCAGGTCAGCGGTCCGGAAGCGAATCATGGGCAGAGCCTCTCGCGTCAGCGAGGTGAAGACCAGCTCGCCCTCCTCTCCGTCAGCCACCGCTTCACCTGTCTTGGGATCTATTATCTCGATGATGTACTGGTCTTCCCAGACGTGCAGGCCGTCATGCGCCGGGCAGTCCATGCCTAAAGTTCCCACGCCGCCGGACTCGGTCATGCCGTAGATGTCAAAGACATCGATGTTCAAGCCCTCCGAGATCTTCTTCTTCATGGACTCGGAGAACGCCTCCGCCCCGAAGATGCCTATCTGCAGGTCGGGCAGGGTCTCATCCTGCTCCTCCAGGACCTCCATGAGCCGCACCCCGTAGCTGACCACGCCTGTGAAGACTCGCGTCTTGAGATCCTTGGCCAGGCGAATCTGTCTGGCAGTATTTCCGGGTCCTGCCGGTATCACAAAGAGGCCGGCAGCGCGCGCTCCATGGTACATGCCGAATCCGCCGTTGAAGAGGCCGAAGAGGGGAGTGATCTGGGTAGCATCACCTGGCTTGGCTCCGGCCATGCGGTAGCACCGGGCCATGCACTCCGCCCACTGCAAAAGATCGTTCTCAGTGTAGGGCATGACCACCGGAGTTCCTGTGGACCCGGAGGACATGTGCATCTCCACGATGCTGCGCCTGGGCACACAGGAGAGCCCCAGCGGGTAGCTCTCTCGCAGTATGTCCTTATTGGTCATGGGCAGCTTGACGATATCCTCGACCGTCCTGATGTCATCCGGCTTCACTCCCGCCTGAGCAAAGAGCAGCCGGTAAGAGGCATTGGACTCGTAGACATGCTTGACTATTGCCCTCAGCCTTGCCGACTGCATCTCTTTAAGGCCCTTTTGGGATCTGGTCTCTATGGATTTGTTGTGAAAATTCTCCTCAATCTTCATGAATAGCTCCTTCCCGCAGCAAACGCTCTTCGGTTGATCTCCAGAAACTTCTCCTTAACGCACAGAGCAATGGCCTTTTCCCAGGACTTTTGGGCCAGGTCCAGACCCTGCGAGATGGCCCCAAGGAGGACGATATTGGCCGCCCGGATGTCGCCGAGGTCGCTGGCGATCTTTGCCGCATCGATGTAAAGCAGCCTGGGAAATGCCTG
>MVRL01000152.1 GCA_002067705.1 Methanosaeta sp. PtaU1.Bin112 | reverse complement strand
CGGTTCAGTTCGAAGTGGAGGTTGCCTTAAATACCATTGCTTAACTATTTGTCCATTATCAGGGGTGCAGTCCATAATCTTGGTAATCTATGCAGGAATGAAGAAGCGTTATTTGCTTTTGATATGGTCACTAACCTGAAGCCAGAATTTGCAGATGCTTGGTACAATAAAGGAATTGCACTTGAAAAATTAGGCAAAATTGATGAAACAATATTGGCTTATGACCAAGCCACTAAACTGAAACCTGATTTTGCGGAGGTTTGGCATTATAAAGCCATTGCTCTTAAGCTACGCGGTCGATTTCAGGAAGCCGATGCAGCCTACGAAAAGGCCAAAGCTTTTGGGTACAAAGCAAATCCTAGCTCAGCGCTCTCTCGGCCTCCTTGATCTTATCCGTTCTCGTCAGTTGTCGTCCATTATCGCCAGCCTCTGATGCTCGCTCGCCTGGGCTCGATTGGCTTGGCCTGTGCCCGCTGCCAGGGCCACTTCACGAGTACGCCTCCAGTGTCCTTTGCTACCCTGTCGTCCTTGCCTCAGCCTTGCCCTGGCCTTTTGCCACAGCTGGCTCATTGTAGATGCAGAACACCCGATCGGCCAGCTCTTGCCACATTTCTTGTAGCTGGTGAGTCCAGATAGGGGGTGCAGAGCAGGACCGCGGTCTCCCTGGAGATCTGCTTGAGGACCTGAGCTAGGTAGCCCACCATCTCCAGGAAGCCCTCATAGAGCAGGGGGTCGTGCTCCACGATCAAGAAGCTGTGGTAGTTCTCCTCCAGGATGGTCATAAGCTGAAAGGAGGTAAAGGCGCGGCGCACATCCAGCTAGATGATGTTGCGATTTAGGCGGCTGAGGATGCGGGAGTAGTTGCCGCAGATGAAGAGGATCTTGCCGCGCTGCAATTCCGGGTGGCTGTTGATGGCGCCGGCCAGGACTTCCACCGGGGCGACCAGGATGCTGAAGGTCTTGGGGAGGAGGGAGACGGCCGGGCAGAGTTCGATTTCTATGATGGAGAACAGGTGCTCTGGGGATATGAGAGGGCTGCAAGGAGGCGAAGGTGAAAAAGAAGGCGATTAATTGTCTGTCTAGAATTGATTTAGATGCCACAAGGATGCTAGAATCTCATCCCTTGAAAGCCTGAATAGCATTAAGCTTACGAATCTCGGGATCAGACACTTCCTTAGGCAAGACGCACATCCCTCAGCCCCCAATCCCTGCATTTATTATTCTTCAAAAACATCCAGATGATATCAACATCAGCAGTGGTCGGACGTGAAGCTCTCCGCCCCGGCCACATTGGCCTTCTCAAGCCCCAGAACTTTGTAATAAATCTTGGGCACAATGGTGCATCATCATTCCATGATTTCCTTGGCTATGACTTCATTGACTCGATTGAAGATCTTCAAGTTCCTTTTTTATAATCGGTTTCAATTCATTATTTATTCTATCTATAAAATCAGGCAAATTCGGTGATCTACCCCTAGTATTCATTTCAGTTCTAGCCCAACCATGTATTTTTTCCGCAATTCTCTTTACCTCTGGAGAAGAGTATAATTGAATTGTCTCCAATTGTGGCACTATCTTATATTGCGCATACCACGCATTTATTGGACGTATTGACATCAGCTCCATAAATTTCGAGTAAGCATCAATTCGAGGCCCATTATTGACTATACTCTTAGGAATTTCCCATCCCTGCTTGTAAGCTTCTAGTTTTTGACGAGGAATTATGAACCCTAGATTACTGTTACGCATGCCATTATCCGAAATCCAACTAAAATCTATTCGGAGATTTGTTGGAGGATTATCTCCTGGAAATTCTAATAGGAAATCTAGTTTATTACCAGGTCCAATTTCATTTTGTGCCGTAGATCCTGGCAGAAGTCTACATATTTCTGAAGGGTATTCTTGAAGTGGATACCCATCGATATATACTTGAATCTCTCGTGCCCATCCAGGCCCTTTATTCTCGATGATCATATCGAGAACCTTATCCCCCTCGGCCCTTGATGCAATAATCAGATCTGCTCTCATAGCAGCATTTTTTCGGTCGGCTTCTTGATCCTTTATGATTGCCAGTTGTTGATCATAAATATCTGTTTGTTTTTCCATGATTCCAGCTTGTTGTTTCGATATGGTTGTCTGTTGTCCTTGATATCCTGCCTGTCTTTCGAAAATATCCGTTTGCCTTTGAATAATGGTTGTTTGTCGACTGGAAATAGTAGACTGTCTCCATGCAATAATGGCCAAGATGAAGGTAGCAATGCAGGCAAAGGCTGCTGCAATCGCTGATATCCAATCGGTATAGCCAATTTCAGTTGCCATATCCATCCTTGTGGCTGCATAGAGGCGCATATGAATAAAAAGCCCTTTGGTCATAAGAATAAAAAAGTTCGTGAATGAGAGTCCTTTGCAATGATATGATAATTGATCCTCAGGACTGCAGACCGTTTACATCCGCGCCTTCGCTTCTATGGAGATGGGAGACATCGAGCTGGCCCAGAAGCTTTTCAAGGCGGAATTGGAGATGGAGGTACCCGAGGAGCTGCGCAGTCTGGCCGGGAACGGCCTGCGAGAGATTGCCGCCCGCGAAATCAAGGCCTGTGGGCCGAGGATGGATGCGGTCTTCTATCTGCTGGATGCCATGCGGCTGTTCTCTGGGAAATCGCTGAATGAGGTCCGGGAGGTCGCCTTCGAGATCGGCATGCTGGGGCATTATGAGCCGGACATCAACGACCCCAAGAAGACCCATGTCCTGTGGTCGCTGCCGGGGAGGACCTTCTCCGCCCTGGAGCTGCTGTGCATTATATACGCTGGCTCAAGAGGATCGAAAAAGGGGATGGATATCAGGTGGACCTGGGCGAGGAGCGGGGAATGCAGGTGAGTCCCGCGAGAGATAAGTAAAAAATTGATCATGAAGCAGTTTCTTACAGGAGGCCGGACCGTCATCCCTTAATACGCTCTCGCCAACCCTTTAATTGGTGTAGGTCTTGGATGCAAAGGTGGGGGACATCGTGGAGCTCCGCAGCCGCTTGTGGCGTGTGGACTCACTTGATGGAGATGTTCTTGCAGCTACCAATATTGAGGGGGGAGAGATCGAGCAGAGGCGATTCTATCTTCCATTTTGAGATCATTCGCAAAGCCAATATCGAGTCGCCAAATCCAGAAATGTTGGGCGATCCAGCTTCAAATAAGCTCCTGATCCAAGCCTATCGCTATTCTATGCTTCATGGAGCTGCACCTCTATTAAGCCTCCAGCGCAGCAGCGTCATCCCAATCACTTGCAGGAAGTATGGGCGGGCAGATTAAACAAAGTTTAAAGCCGACATCTGCAAGAGTTAAATACATAATCCTAGAACACAAGAGCAAAAATTGGAGCAAGGGACATCGAGAAGGTCATCCAGAAGAAATATGGCAGACACATACCGCGTAATGCTATCCATCAAGCTCTCACTCCGCAGATCAATCAAAAGTTGATATCATTCTAACGTGCAATGACTATCTTCACAGGCGAATTGCCTAGCCATTAGCCACTGCACCTAGCACCTCTTTGCCTTGGTGATTACAAAATTATTTCATATAAATATTTTATTCAGTTCTATACGAAATAGATATATAAATTTAATATATAATTTATTTAAATATTAGTTATAAGATGCGTGTTATCGGTATCAAATCGCTATTTTTCGTTGCTCCTATTATAGGCGTTTTTTCGTCTTTTTTTCCGAAAAATTTTTGGACATCATCCCTCTCTGAAATCAAACCGAGCCGCCTAAGAAAGAAACGGGAACCCCAGGGGGCCAGCTCCGCCATCCACCATAGGCCACTATCTCCACCAGCTTCTTCCGCAGCCTAGCCGCAGGGGCCTTGGCTGGATAGCCCAGGGCGAGCATCACGATCACACGGATATTTTCTGGTATATTCAGGATCTCCTTGACTTTGTCCTCTTTGAACTCCCCAATCCAGCATGTGCCCAGACCCTCTTCTATCGCTGCCAGGCTCATGTGATCTACTGCAATGGTCACAGTGCTGGCCCGCAGGTCATGATATTAGCGGCCCCGTTCGCAAGGGCCTGCCAACCAGCTCCTTGCCGGCCTACGGATTTTGTTGTCCTTTGCTGAAAGGACCACAGATCGAATTGACCAAAAAAGCATAGCAGCACTCCTGCATCGCGAAGCGCGTCATGCGAAGCATATGCGGCAGAAGATCCCGAGCCCCTGACCAGTACCGACCTCCCTGAAGGGCAAAAGACTATCCCAGAAAACGATCCTATGCTGGGCGATATGCCCTATATACATCTCTCCGCATGACTGATTATGTGCCGTCAGAATAGCCTTTGGCCGATGGCATATGCGTGTAGTGAGTCCGTCGCCCCATCAAGCCGCTCCTCAAACGGCTCAACTATTATCGATTTAGCAGTATTATTCAAGGAATGTGGTTATTTTTGATAATATAATCATAAAATAGAAAATTTAAGAGGCAGGCGTTGTTCCTGCCTCCTTGCCACATATATATTCAACCGCAGCCGCCGCCTTTCCGCTGGCCTTTAGAAACATGATTTTGTCGTCTTTTAGAACGCTCAGCCAGTTCTGTATATACGCCGAAGAATTCTCTAGAGTATTGTCGATCCCATTGCCGGCACACAGATAAGCTGATGTCAGCTCAGCAACCAGCTCCTCGAAGCTGTATTCTTCGCCGCCGAATGA
>MVRL01000151.1 GCA_002067705.1 Methanosaeta sp. PtaU1.Bin112 | reverse complement strand
GGCCTCTGCATGCCTGGCTTATAAAGCATGGCTATAAGCCAAAGGACCTTTCAGTTCCCTTTTCGTCGGGATGGCCTCTGCATGGGAAAATGCCATAGGGATAATGCGTGATGTACTAACTTCTTTCAGTTCCCTTTTCGTCGGGATGGCCTCTGCATGGATGGCCTCCTGGTGACCTGATATAACGCTATCCAGTACTTTCAGTTCCCTTTTCGTCGGGATGGCCTCTGCATGAGCCCTTTTTTCTGGCCTAATTTTGATAAATCTTGCGGTAGAGTGGCCCTTTCAGAGGGGTTCCTTTCGCCAGCCATTCAGATGTAGGTAGGTACTTAAACTCTGGCGAAATGGAGCCAATGCCATGCCTTTCCGGGAACTAAAGATATCGAATCTCTGAGATCCTCAGCGGCAGTACTCGCGGTACCTGCACGATCCAGCAGACATGCACTTTCCCGGATCTTTATCGTAAAAGATCATATCCTGCATCTCATCCCGCTCCTCTATGAACCACTGCCTGACCTCATCGCTGATTATGAAGAAGTCCCTCTCGATGTGCGGCGTGGGATGGTTCTTCGGGAAGCTCAGATAAGCTGTACACCCAATATTTATCGGCACCTCGTACAGGCTCTCGTAGACGAGAGCATATCCCGCTACCGATAGCCTGTGGAAGTCCCTCTTCTTTCCGGTCTTCAGGTCGCAGATGAGCATCCCGCCCATATTGATGGCATCTGCAGAGAGGTTGCTGCTCAACCCCAAGTATCTACCATCCAGCTTATGCTCCAACACAAATGGGAGCGCGTGGTTTATCAGGGAGTCATCGCTCAGGTACCGGTACTTTCCTAGATAGGTGTATATCGAGGATACGATCCTGCTGACCTCGAAGTACCAAAGCTTTCTCAGGTTCTCTACCACCTCCTTCGTCGCGCTCTCTGTGCCGCCGACATGGGCCATCTGCTGCTCCGCCTCCAGCACAGCCTCTGGCATTCGCTCCATCAGAACATCGGCAAGGTTTGTGCAGACATCGAGCCCTTGAGTATAGATCAGCCGCTTTGCAGTAGGGTAAAGCTCAGCTACGGCCTGATGGTAGATTCGCCCTGCAACCATCTCCTCACTAGGAGGCACGCTGACCTTCTGCACATGCCTCAGATAGACATCCCGGTTTGTCTCGCAATACTTGCCGGAGACTTCCCAGACGGTCAAGAAAATTTCATGAGGGGGAGAAAGCTCTGTCGTCTCCCAGTTCCAGCCCCTAAGCTCCTCAGCTATGCCCTTCTCCCGCGATCCTGGTATGAGCTTTTTGAGAAGATACTTGCGCTCCTCCTCAGAGAAGAAGTAAACCATATCAATCTACCTCGAATTATTCATGAGTTAACTAGACAGCGACTCCACTGCAGTAACGCCTGTACTCGCAGTCGATGCACCTTCCGGAGTTCCTTGTGCCTCCTGGCTCGATCTCCTCCTCCACGATCCTCGCAATCTCACCTATTGTTTTTGAAGTTCTTCTACGGATCTCATCTGTCATGTCAATGCGCACGTTGACCCTGTCTCTGCTGTAATGAACATAGGCTCGCCGGACAGTTGTCTGGAAGCTGTCCTCTACCAGAAGGGCGTATGCAGCGAGCTGATACTTGTGGTTCAGATGCGCCTGGCCGTCATTGGAGTACCCAAACTTGTAGTCCACCGGGATCAGCTCTCTTTCCGTCCTGATCAGGTAATCTAGAACCCCCTTAAGGCCCAGACGGCTGCTTTCCAGCTCCACCTTGAAAAGCTTCTCAGCCGAGTCAAGCTCAGTATCATAGAATAGAGCACCCTTCCTTCGCTTCTCCTTGCCGACCATCTCCTGGTGCTTCTCCTTTCCTGTCTCCAGCTTCTGATCAGCCGGCTTTGAGACATGGAGCACATGGTCGAAGTAGATGATCTTCGGACAGTAGAGGTACTGCTTCACATCGCTGACAGTGATCATGCGCCATCAGAGGACGGTTACATCCTCCTCCTTGATCTCATAGGTCTCTCCGATGCTCTCCCTGAGGTTGAAGCACTTGGAGCATAATGGATATAGCTGGATGTTGCCTTCTTCACCTTCCATCATTCTGTCCAGTCTCAGCCTCAGCTTCTCCCTGTTGTTGTGGTTCATGAAACCATAGAACGCGCTCTTCTGGATCCTGACGAGGCCGTGCTCCAGCAGAGTCCTTGCTACCTTGCTTCTCAGCGCATTGTCCGAGATGTCGTAGATGACGATTGTATCCACAGAATCCACCTCATGCTATCTGATCCTATCAGATTTGTCGGATCTGCGAGGACTCATGCCGGCGCTCACCACCTCGGCGTAAAAGGCTCGTAGCACTGCCGCTCTCCGCGAAGGAAGGCTGCTGCCGCGGTGGCCTGGGAGCGGATGATGCTCCTTATGAGCTGCTTCTTCTCCCTGTAGGTGATGGTCTCGTCCAGGCGGCTGTAGAATGCAGATGATGCGATCTTCAGCCCGTCCTTGGTCATGCGGCAGTCCTCCTGGAAGTGGCCCGGCCTCATCTCGCGGCTTAGCCCGACCACTATCCTGTCAACCACGAGGGGTCGGAACTCCTCCATCATGTCATAGACGAGCTTCTCCTTGCCCGGCCTGTCTGCATGGAGGAATCCGGCGTATGGATCGAGGCCTGCATAGATCACGGCGGCCCAGGCCTCCTGCTCCAGGACGTAGTATCCGAAGTTGAGTAGCGAGTTGATCGGATCCTTGGCTGCCGGATAGTCCCTGCCCGGAAAGCCCCACATCTCAGGGATGAGGCGGCCCCAGGTCCGCCAGTAGATATCGGCAGCGCTCCCCTCGATGCCCATGATCTCCCCACGACATGTCTCAAGGTCTGAGCTTACGGTCTCGATCCTCTGGATCAGAGACTCGATCGACTCTGCGGCTGACCGGAACTCGTGCCAGAGTTCCTGATGCTCTCCCTTCCACTTCTTCGAGAAGGACTTGAGGAGCGAGGACTGGTTCTTGAGCTTTCCGCGTATGAAGGCGGCTGCCAGGTGCGGTCCGCGGGAGTCGTCGTATGCGCGGTACTGCTCCCGCCTTGTCCTGACGGTCCCGCCGAGGCTGGCAGGGATCAGCCTGGCGAGGGGGCGGCCGTAGTAGCTCGCGAAGACGATCTCTGTGCCCATCTGGTCCGCCATCTCGACTGCATCGGATGAGATGGAGATTCCGGAGCCCATGATCGTTATCTGCTCGACATTCCGAGCGGGGATCAGCACCTCCGGCTCGTCCTTTCGAGCGATTCGGAACTGCTCGCCAGACTTGCCAAGGAAGCTGCCGCGGTCGGTGAGGATGATGCGGGACATGATCACCACCCGAGGGAGGATTTCATGATTCAGACTTGGGTCAGACGGGGAGAAGATGCTTCCCTCAATTTTTGTGTCTGAATACAGTCTTTCCCCTTGAGATATATGGCTTTCTTTGCAGGACTATACTCCGCAGATCTGCAAAAGAATGCCGTATGATCAAAAATGCTGCTATTGAGGAGTTCATGGAAAAGATTTAAGACATGTAATGTTTATGTGAGATACTGTTATTGGAGAAATTAGGTGACGGTCTTAGAGTAATCTGCAAGCAACTCTATCGCTTTGCAGTCCAGATGAGGAGTATGAACTCCATGCCAATCTCGGTTGAAGTTACAAACATACAGCCTGAGATCTGCCAGGATGCTCCTAGGCCGCTTCTGGAGCTATTTCAAGAGTTCACGCTCCGGAAGGACGGCCAAAGGCTAGATCCTTTCCGTCATCAGGGAGAGGCATTTAGGCTCGTAGGCCAGGAGAACTGTGAGGTTTTCCTCGTTGCAGGGACTGCCTCCGGGAAGACTTTGGCAATCGCCATACCTTTATTCTGGAAACTGAAGATGGGACTCATAAGAAAGATCCTTTTCATGTATCCTACAGTTGCCCTGCTTGAGGATCAGCGCAAGGTGATGGACTCCCTGGCTGAGATAACCGGCCTGGAGGTGGGCCAGCTCCAGGGCGGGATGTCCAGGACAAAGCTCATAGAGGCCCTCAACAAGCCCGTGATTCTAGCTACGCCCGACGAGGTCTACTGGTTCTTCAGGAAGAATGTGAAATACAACAGCCTGCTGATCTACGGGCTGGCCCTTGTGGATGAATTCGTCCTCGATGAGGGGCACCTGTTCAATGGCCTGATGCTGCGTAATTTAGCGCATCTCAAGGCCAGAGTCCAGCTTTTGGGCAAAAAGATCGGCAAGCGTTCCAGGTGGCATATCCTCACGGCTACGCCAACGGAAGAGTTACGCCGTCTGATGACAGCAGGTATAGAAGTACATGGGCAATCAAAGTGTGGCGATGTCGAAGTGACCTTCTTAGAGCCTGCCAGCAGTTATAGCGAGAGGCAGGATAAATTGGTCAGAGCCGCAGAATCTTCGCTTGAGGAAGGCGCAAACAAGGTTTTGCTTGTATTCAACTCGGCAGATCTGGCACATCGAGTGTTCGAGGGGGTTCGTGGGAAGGCCGATGCAGAGATTCCAGCAGAGATGAAGCTTAGCTTTGGGCGAGTTCGTTGGGGTCAGTTCAAAACATGGCTTTATAAAGAAAAGATCGAATTTGAGATTGTTGAAGAGATTGAGCAATGGCTGAAACGTGAGGAGCCTTTCTACCTAGAAGACCTCGCCGATGGAGCAAAGGCAAATGTACCCGCAGACGAACTTGCCTCCAAATTTTCAAAACTTCTGGAGAGTCAGACATGGGTCATTAAACGGCTGGCGTATTCCGCCGATCGGGAGAAAAACCCTGACCTATTCGCCTCCATCGATGCCAGGCTAAGCGGAAAGGGCAAGCTGGCCAGGCTGATCTTTGCCTCCCTTAAAAACAGCATGAAAGATGCATCAGACCTTGAAAGTCTGACTGAACGCATAGACCAGTGGGTCGGCGATGTTCAGAGCAGGCTAGAGAGAACATGGTCTGAAGACTTGCTCACCGTAACTGCTCCTGCATTTAAGGAGATATCCTCAAGCCTGATAGATGTGGGACTACAGCCGGAGCTGGCAAGCAAATTTACCGATCATCTCAAGTACTATGTGGAGCTGCCGGAAGAGGCAACGGAAGGGGTCAGGATGTCGCCCTCTGAGCTGTCCCGGCATTACCTGGCATTTTCGTGGCTTGGCTGGCTGATTGAGGACAAAGCTAAACGAGAGGATCTGACCAGACGGATTCTCAAAGCTTTGGAGGATGGCCATCTGGATGCGAACACGAAGAATATCGCCTCTTGGGAAGATATGAAGATACCCGTCATCATTTACACCGGAAAGATGTCCAAGAACGAACGAAGAGGCCTCCTTGAAGCATTTGGAAAGCTGTCCAGAGCAGTCCTGATATCCACGCCAGCAGTGGAGGTGGGTGTAGACTTCGCTGCCGATACTCTGATAACAGAGCAGTGTGACGGCAACGGTTTTCTCCAGAGATTCGGGAGGGTCGGACGCAGGGTTGGCGTTAAAGTAAGGGTTATAGTACTGATCAAAGACGGCGAGACTTACGTTGATCTTTACAATCGATACAAAGGACACTCTGATGACTTGAAGATGAACAGGGAGGATTTCTCCGCTATGATTGCCTCTCCCAAGGACGGACTCTTCCCATCCAAGACTCACATTGAAGGCTCGGATTTCCTGGACGCTACCCACTGGCTGGTCAACGCCCAGATTGGCGAGATAGGAGGATGGCTGAACCAATCCATGTTCGGTGAGGGAACCGCTGCGGATCTGGCCCAGAAGATTCGGAGATCAGGTTTGCCCTTTGCCTTTGGCCTGCGCTCAACGATGCCAGGCATTAGCCTTCAGGGCGGAGCAGGCGGAGGAGACCCATTCTATATCCTGCGCAAAATCTACAACGACCGGCTCATGACCAGCGATTCGCCTTTCGATATGGCTCAGGCCGACATGTGGCACATGGAGCTTCTATGGAAGAAATCCCAATGGAACATAGTAGTAGATGCTGAATCCACTCTTGAAGCCAGCCAGGCACTATTTTGGTGGCAGGATGGGAGATGGCACATTCAGACGGGTTATGGAATAGCCGCCGATTATGTCCGGCTCTTCCAGCCAGAAATAGAGCGCAACCTGAAAGGGCTTGAATCAAGCTTGAAGAAAGACCCTGCCGTTGTGCTTGCAAAGCTTAAGCCCCATGCATCAAATCACAAAGTACGCCCAATACTGAGGTCGTGGGAAGCCCTGCCCATTTTCTTCTCGCCTCAAGCCAGGTTTGTCCTGGGGATGGGGGATGTCTATCTTCAGCGGCAGGATATGGAGGGCATTGTTGAGCCCGTGGAGGACCGGATGGGAGGTCCGCTAGTTCTTCAAAATCAGATCTGGCTAATACTCTCTGGACACAACAGAGAGCAGACAGAGCGCCTGCTCAGTGATATATCAGCTCTCGATCTTGAAGAGCTGATCTACGATTTGCAGACTCTGGAGGTACAGGGCAGTCGAATTACTGGGCCTGTGATCCTGGAGAAGAGTGGGGGAGCGTGCTTTGATGTCTACAGAAGGCTGGTAGAGCATGCTTGTTGATAGGTTTAAGGGGGCTCTAGGAAAGTCCAAAGGCCGCCAGAGTCTGTACAATCACTGCCTCTCTAGCACGGAGATAGCTCTACAAGTAGCTGAAATGGCAGGCGAAAAGCCTGGCCCGAGACTGGATCGTTTGGTCTTTGCCACATTCATTCACGATGTGGGAAAATTGGACCCCAACTTCCAGGCTATGCTGGAGGCAGTCTCGAAAGGGCAGAAGCTGCCCGCCAAGAAAGTAAAGCACGAGGCCAGCACGTTCGATTATGATCTTCCCCAGCTCGTTTTAGAGAGCAAAGAGGAGATTCAAAGGGATCTTCAGGAGGCTCTTGGATACAGGCTGGATCTGGTGAGCCTTGACGGAGCGATGGAGCATATCTGGGCCTTTGCGGTGAGCCATCACGGGCTGTTTTATTTATCCTACGAGCGGGGCAGGGATCAGGTACTGCGGCCGCTGATCCGCCGCCAGTGGACCAGCTTCTATCCAAATGAGAAGCGGAGGATTACGCTGGTGGACCTGCTCTTCGAGTACCATCCGCTTGGAGGGCTGGTGATGATATCGGACCTGGTGGCGTCGTACTGCTACGAGAAGGGGAAGGATTACACTTCAATCTTTAGCGAACTGAATAATATGGGCGAACTCCTAAATTGGCTTGTGGAAAGAAGCGATGAGATTGAAGTAGGAACAATTGATCGAGATTCGAGAGATCAAGGACTTCGAGAGACGTTAAGATTGCTTGTAGGTGGACTAAAATAATTAGAGAAGCACTGGAAAAAACATTGAATATTTTAGCAAGGATAAAGGGTAGAACTGAACTTGAGCGCAATGCCAGGCAAAATATGAGAGGAAATCATGGTAGATAAAGCTAACATCTATGACCTGTATCTAACAAATGATGCTAAGACCAACCCTAAAACTACTATATTTGAGCATTCTAGCGATGTCTTGCAGGTCATAGATTACTTAATAGAACAAAACAGATCCGTAAAATATACAGACCTAATTCGGACTGGCGCGTTGGTCCATGATATCGGCAAAATAGAAAAGGATTTTCATAATACTCAATGGATCCATTCACCGCACTCAGCTAAATATTTAGAGCCATTACTAGATGACGCAAGATTCAAATCGCTATCGGACACAGCTAACATAAATCTAGATAATATTGATAGAGAATTATTGCTCGAGATATGCGA